>NZ_AYLO01000055.1 GCF_000496735.2 Methyloglobulus morosus KoM1 | reverse complement strand
GACTCAGGGAGCTTGGATATCCTATACCATGGAGAAAAGTGATAAAAGGAGCTGTCGATGAGATTATAGAAGAGATGCATAATCCGAAAGTAGCACTTAACAAATTCTTAATTGTGTTACAGAATAAATATCATAATAAAAGGGCAATTTGATGATAGGGCAGGTAGTAACTCCATTTTATGAGTTCATTTTTAAACCTTTGATCTTACCCCGTTCTTTCGGACACTCGGCTAATAGAGTAATCTTTAAGCCCGAGGTCAACAATGAAAACCAAAAAAGAAGAAATAACGGCACGGTCTGCCTACAAGAGGTATACGTCGCAGTTTAAAGAGCAAGCGTTAGAACGCACTGATCGGGATGGTGTCCCCAAGGTGGCGCAAGATTTAGGGGTGGCGGAGGCGACCTTGTATGCCTGGAAGGCGAAGCGTCGACAAACCGGGCAGCCGTTTGAAGACCAAAAGCTCCAACAAGCCGAACTGGCAAGGCTTAAGCGTGAGAATGCGCGATTGGAAGAGGAAGTGGCCTACCTAAAAAAGGCGGCGGCGTACTTCGCGAAACTGCCCAAGTGAAGTACGCCATGATTAAAACGAATGAAATGCACTTCCCGGTAGGCATGATGTGCCGCCTGCTGTTGGTTTCCCGTAGCGGTTATTATGCCTGGAAACGCAGGCCTCCTTCAGTGAGGGAGCAATCGAACCGGTTGCTGAAAATTGAAATCAAGCGGGTGTTTGATGACGAAAAAGGACGGGCTGGCGCACCCAGGATCGCCCGGCGATTGCAGGACGAAGGCAAGCCAGCCGGCCGCCACCGTATAGCCAGGATCATGAAGGACAACGGCTGGCGGGCGAAGGCGGCCAGGAAATACAAGGCGACCACCCACAGCAAGCACTCATTGCCAGTAGCCCCTAACTTATTAGAACAGGATTTCAGCGCAGACAAGCCTGACCAAAAGTGGGTGTCGGATATCACTTATATCTGGACGGAGGAAGGCTGGCTGTACCTGGCGGTCGTGCTTGAGCTTTATTCGAGGCGGGTCATAGGCTGGGCAATCTCAGAACGGATGACAGCAGCGCTGGTGTGTGATGCCCTCATCATGGCGTTATGGAACAGAAAGATGCCAAAGGGCGTGATAGTCCATTCTGACCGGGGTAGCCAATATTGTTCAGCCGTTTACCAGAAGCTGTTCAGAAAACATCAGCTGATTTGCAGCATGAGCAAGAAGGGCGACTGTTATGATAACGCCGCTATGGAAAGTTGGAACCATAGCTTCAAGGTCGAAGCAGTGCATGGCGAATGCTTCAAGGCCCGTTCCGAGGCCAAGTTCCAGGTGTTCGAATATATTGAAGTATATTACAATCGCAAACGGCTTCATTCAAAACTGGGCTATCTTAGCCCGGAAGCTTTTGAAGCTAAAAAAGTCGCTTAGTAGGGTGTCTGTGAAATCCGGGCAAGATCACTTAGCTTACTGAAAAGTTGCAACGCAAACCTAGCAGGCTGTTGAAAAACACAAACTGAGAGTTATTATTGCACAATATATTGCGACTTATTTATTAATACTGCACTACATATTGATAAATAATTTTTTAATTCGGTCTTTTTTAACAGCCTGCTAGACCGAACACTAAGTTTCATTGTGCGTGTTACTCGGCAGAGAGGGGGAAACTCGAGCTTCCAAGCACAATTGTTTCCAAAGGGACTCAGAATCTGCTGTACGTTGCCCTATGCGACGTTGATGTTTGGCAAGCCAGAAGGGGCGGATTATCATCCGCTGAACCAGATAACGTAAGGCCGACCCTCCCCAACAGGTGACTTGGAGTGTAGGAGTCACCACAGGTAGGCGATGCCACCATTTGTGGCGTATATATAGCCACGCTAGCCAGTATGCCCAGGGCAATAGCGCCACTCCCCTACTGTTGTGTATACAAAATGCTTCAATTACATGGCACGTTAGCCCACGCCGTTGCGCTTCCAAGCAGATGTCCGCACCATAAAGATGAAAACCCGGCAACTGTTCATCAAAACATAATCCAGTGGAGCGACGGAGCACCAAGACAACTTCATCGAGCGTTTGGATTCGAATGGGATGTGTGAGAGGGTATCCAATCAGGCATCCTAATCCAGTAGAGTATAGGTGGCCATGGCCAATACCGTCAGGTTCGTTACCGTAAACTCCTAGTACGGCCCAGAGAGGTTCTTCTTCATTGAGATAATCAATAGCCTGGAATAACTGGTCGAACCATCCTTCCGGCAAGTAGACATCCTGATGAACAAAAACGAGAATATCTCCGCTGGATTTTTTTATACCAGTATTATACCCAGCTGCTGCGGAAACGGCATCTCTTTCGATTATAATCTCGATGTCGCCCTTCAGGTCGGGAGAAACGAGTAGTGTAGATTCAAGGACTTCATTGCTGTTGCTGACGACGATTACACTGCAATTCATGGCAGATTAAGGCTAAGCTAGTGTTTGAAATTTAGACATGGTAATGGTTGACCGATAGCGATGGCGCTGCATAGCCTTAAGCTCTTGTTTGGGAAGCGATAATTCAACGATATTCGATCCAGACCGGATAACTTTATCCGACAATGTCGCTAGTACGGCTAATTGCATAAACCAAAGTACATAAGTTTGATCGTAATACGGAATTCCCAGCCAATTAAACGCATGAACTGCGAGTACGACACCAAACCCCCAAAACAAGAACTCTAAGCTGCTATCGCTTTCGCTACTATTCCGGATAATTTCAAGCGCATTCCCCACGTAACTGAAACCTCGAACTAGCAGGAGAATGGACAAGGCGGTTGCTCCAAGGCCAGCCTGAGCACCAAAACACAGATAATTATTGGTCAAGTCAACTCCGCCCGTAACATGGTTGTAAGTTGGAAGCCAATATTTTGTAGCTCCTATGGGAATGCCAGCCAGCCACCACTCATCAATGTGCCGAACAAAAACGTCAATGATTTGGGAGCGATGCCAACTGTCACCGCCGGTGATTGCGCCAAGCTTAGCTATCAGAAACCAAATTGGCGCTTTCATCACCAGAGCCAGCAAACAGAGAGCGGCAACAAGACTGCGCCGAAACCACTGCATCCTTTTGCGGCAGACCCATAACATCCAGCCCAATAAGCCGTATATTACACAGCTGATTGGGCCACCGGAATTTGAAGCCCACACAATTGCCAAGCAGAACACTATTCCTGCAAGGGCGAACATTCGATCCTTTCTCGAAAACCACAAGCCAATATAAAGCTGCACGAAACTTGCCCCTAATGTGCCTAGCAGGGCGGGATGATCAAAACTGCCGACGCTACGTATTCGCCCTTCCCTCCAAACGTCCTGCACATAACCCAAAAAAGTAAAGAGATGATACCCCATCAGGCTCTCGGTCAGCACCAACGCAGTGTATGGGCCCAGGAAAAGCAAAAACACCTTTAAGAACCATTTGAAATCCTCAACATCTTCTAGCAACATCCGAAATGAGAAATAGCATATAAATGCGTCTACCGCTATGCCAATTACGTTTGCCTGCCCTTCGTTAGAACGCGCAAGAAAAACCAGCGTCGTGAAGGTGTATAAGGCAAAGAATACCCGGTCAATACCGTTCCAGACAAACGACAAGAATTCTCGCCTGAAAACTATCCTGACAAATACGGCAATCTCAACGAACCGCATTGCAAACAAATTTATTCCGAACACTGGGATAACCTGTCCCAACGGGAGGTACAGCATCCCTGCCATCACTCCAATCACTGCCCATCGATCCGAACCAAAGATTACGACAAGCATGACTGAAACTAAAATGCTTCCCCCGATTGCGTTCATAAATCAATCATGCCCTAAAGATTTTGACTCCATAGGAAGAGCAGGCGGCACTAAAAAAGTCGTTTTATCACGAAGCCTAATTATAACCTCGATATTAGTGCGGAAAGCCGGCACTATTTCCAGTGCTTTCGAAAGCAAGTTTTTGTCACTATCAGCATCAGGATATGTCTGGATTTCCACGCTAAAATCGGGAGACAAGCGCTTAAAATATTTTCGTATTTCTCTCGAACTGTATTCCTTCCAGTGATGCCCGTAGGTAATTACAGTTAGAATTTCGTCGATTGGAATACCCACCCCTTCAAACGTCGCAAATCGAATCAAGTTCTTAACCAGCGCGCGAATCCGAAAAACATTAGGGGTGGTCACATAGAGAATACCCCCTGTTGAAAGCAACTCCCAAACCCTCCGCCAAAAGACTACCGGATTGAAAGTGATGTGTTCCAGCATCTCCGTGCACACCACGAGATTGAAGGAATTATCCTGACCTCCTAGAAAATCCCCTAACTGGTGCGAACCGGAGCTGATGTTTTGGATATTCATTAGTCTGGAGCGTTCCTGAATAAAGGGAGCCTTAGTAAATAGCGGAACATCGAGTCCATACACATCATAACCTAAGAGACTTAGTAGAGTTGATTGGTGTAAGTAGTGACTTCCAATATCGAGTACACGACAAGGTGTCGGACAAAGTTGATTAATTCGTCGTATAGAATACAAGTAGCGTCTTAATTGGCTATTGAAATAATTTTCGTCACCACCATCTTGCTCTTTTACTAAGTCAGCAAGCAATCCGGCGGCTTCCTCCAAACTAGAACATCTTTTATATTTGGACACCATGTTTGTTCTTATAAAAAATTAAGGGGAGATTGGTTTTTTAACACATACAGAGTATCCGTTCAGGGTGACCTCAAGTTCGGCGTATTGAGGTTCGCTGTTGTCCATGTCCGACAAAAATACAGCCATATTTTTTAATTTTCAATGAACTATGCCAACTATCTCGAATTTTGTTATGTACAGAGCTTTTTTGGTTTTCATTCTTAACTTCGGTATTAGAGATTGCTCTTTTAGCCGAGTGTCCGCTATTTTAGAATGAGATCATTTGGTTATGGCTCATGTCCCCGTCCAACATCGCCGACAATCCGGTCAGCATCGCATACCCACTGTTGCAAATCAGATAATTTGTAAACAACCAGCATTTCATAATGATACACTTTTTTGAAGATGAGCATGTAACATCAGTCATAATTAATATTACGTCAATTTGCAAACCAGTTCACAAATTTTATTCCTTGATTTACTATGCTTACGCCCCGTTAGTATAAACAAAATCAAAAATTACTAAATTTTATTTTTTATTTTTTATTTTTAAGCGTTCTAAAAGAACCTAATTATAAGATCATATTTTAAGTTTATTATTTTTGAGAAATTCTTTGGCGTAGCCATACCCCAAATTTAAAAAAGTAATTGGCATTACTTTAGGCGAAGCACAAAGCGCAAGGATTTATGCCTGTTTACTAGCTAATTTGAGATTGAAACAACAGGTTATACTATGTTAACTAATGGTTAATCATTATTCCCGGCTATTTTATTGATAGCAAACAAAAAGCCACTGAAAAATTAGGAGAAAATTATGAATATGCAAAAAACACCTTTGTTTTATATGTTAATTGCCGCCATAGGTATTATGCCAGCCGTATCAGAAGCAGCCTTAAATTATGTAAGAGCCGGGGCGACTGGGGCTAACAATGGTAGCGATTGGAACAACGCTTACGCAACGCTACCTTCTTCGTTAGTGCGAGGGAATACTTACTATTTGGCCGATGGAAGTTATAGCGGTTACACTTTCGACGACGCGAATAACGGAACAAGTGTTATAACTATCAAAAAAGCTACCGCATCAGATCATGGCAGCGATACCGGGTGGGCAAGCACTTATGGTGACGGACAAGCCGTATTTTTTAATTGGTACGTTTATACAGATTACTATGTCTTTGATGGGCAAGTCAGAAATGCTGATTGGCGGACTGGCGGGGTAAACCAATACGGCATAACAACTGGAAATACGCGGCTTGATAATGGCAGTGGTACAGGCGGTGATAATTTAACTTTCCGATATATCGACATCCACGGAGGGGGGCGCGATACTGGCGATGGAGACGATGTGATTTATGGCTTGACTGGAAATAGCAACATTACCTTTCAGTATTGTGCACTTCGCGATTCCGACCGCACCATATTCCTAATGCGCGGCAACTGGCAAAACCTAGTGGTTGATCATAGTTATCTTGCACGCAACACCAGCACTCCTGCAATCCATGGAGAGTTATTATCTATGACTGATAGCAATGGCGTTACCTTTAGCAATAACGCCATTGAGGACATAGAAGGTACAGCCGTATTTGCGGGTTTGAACGACGGCATTGCATCGAATTGGAAAATTTTCGGGAATTCTTTTTTACATACGGCCGCTTATATTGCCGATACAGGAAGGCAATCTAATCATAACGATGGGATTGCGGGAATTGTCTTCTGTGCAAATGACAGCAGTAACAATAATACCTGTAATAATTTTTTGGTCTATAATAATACGGTTGTAAACATTCAAGGAACTTGGTCTGGGGTTACTATTCAGCAAGGAACGGGCAATAGCACCCAAAATAATATCTGGTATAACTCCGTTAGAACAGGTTCTACTGCTGGTACAGCAGGTGGCAATTTGTACATTAACACCATAGCAGATGGGGATACTAGCGCAAGCAAGGCAGTATGCACTTCAAACTGCAGCATTTTTGTCAACCCAGCGAATAGGGATTTTCACCTAAATACTGCAACTGCAACAGGTACAGCGCTTACCGCTCCATACAACACTGATCCCGATAGCATAACCCGAGGTTCTGACGGCACATGGGATAGAGGTGCATTTGAATTTGGTGGTACGCAATCAGCCACCATGTTACCCCCAACCTTACGTACTATCACCCAGTAAGTTTTTACATAGCAGTAACCAACCCATATCTTAGATAGTCATCCCGACGAATCATGATACTAAGTTGGCACTGTAACATTTTCCGGATAGCGTTATCCGAGAAATTTAAATAACCTAGCGTTTAGCATTTTGTTATAGAAAGACGCTTCTTCATCATTGACAAGCCTTGGTTTTCTTGTGATTAATGGCACAAGATAACCAAGGATCAAGGCAACACCCCCAATCATAAAGGGTTTTGCAAAAAACACTCTATGCACCGCCTTGACCACCAAAAAAAGGAAACCGCCTCCGGTTTGATAGTAGATTTCGCCGTGGAAGAAATGGGTACTTAATTTGCCCATTGCAATCCCTTCGGGCTTTAAGTGAGTAAATACTATGTCTTCAAAGTGCCCTGTTTTCCAGCCTTTTAAACCTGCCCTGATTTCATCTAAAGTATCCCAGCCTTTTTTGGGAACAAAACCTTCAATAGCCTTGAAGCATTCCCGCCTTACAACCTTCGACGCACCGGCAGCATGATACGGCGGCATTTTGGTGGTCACCCAATTGCCGTCGTGCATTTCACGATAAACTCCGGATGCGATGCCATAGCTTTTCTCACTCTCCATTCTAGCCAGAATTTCTTGAAAGTAATTGGGTTCCAAGTTAACGTCGCCGTCGAGTTTTACAATGTAATCAAAATCATCAATTTGAATCGTTCCGAGCCCCTTGTCAAAAGCGATGACCTCAGCACTACCTAGATTCCGTTGGGTGGACTTCGTGTTTAACACGGTAATCCAAGCGATCCCGGCAGTGTTGGCGGCGATGATTTCGGGTGTTTGATCTGTTGAACCGTCGTCAACAATGACCCATTTATCAGGCCGTTTGGTCTGGGCTAACACCGATTTAATCATGCTCCCAATATGTGCATCTTCGTCTTTAACGGGCGTGACGACCAGATAGCTTGGGTTAGGTAACGTCGGGCTTCCACCAGATTCATTTGTTGAAATCATATTCGGTAAAATTTCTAGGCTATCAAGAAGGCGTTCCACAGAMCGCCACGTTAACTTACTGATTTAGCAATTGGTTTGTTATCAGTAATCTTTTATCATTTCATTTCTGTTGAACGCCCATTGCAAGACTGCTCGCCATTTTTTAACTGAGTTGCTATTTTGTCGTTTAAAAAGAATATTACTTATTAGCAATGCAGTAAGCCGAAGTAGCGCAGTCAATAACATTGAAATTCGGTAAAACCACGCATAAGGCTGTCCTTTAGACTTAATAAAAAATTTATACATCGTATCGCGCATCATGACGACAGCGAAATTACTTTTAGCTTCTTGTGAACTGCCGCCACCATGATGGACGATAGTTGCTTCAGGAAGGTAATAATTCAAATAACCTGCTTGTTTGGCCTTATAACAAAGATCAATATCTTCAGTATACATAAAATACTCTTCGCTGAATTTGCCAATTTGTTCGAATATTTTGCGTTCCATCATAATGCATGCCCCCGATATGGCATCAACGAGGGAAGGTTCTATTTTTGTCTCGAAAAGAGCCGCCATGCCCCACAATGAAGACTTCGGCATTTTTTCCCGCAAGAATTCAGAATCTAATATTTGGTTTAGTATGGTTGGGAAGGATTGGATACAGCTTGTTTGGACAGTTCGATCCGTGTTCAATAATTTACAACCTATCGCACCCGCTTTAGGCAATTTCTGCAAATAGCCGTAGATTATGTTGATGGCCGATCCGTCTATTTCTGTGTCGGGGTTCAAGAACAAGACATTTTTCCCGCAAGATTTTTCAAAAGCAAGATTGTTTGCTCGGGCAAACCCAACATTTTCTTGACATTGAATAAAAACAACCGCCGGATAGTTGTTACGCAACATTTCCTCGCAACCATCAAAGGAAGCGGAATCGATAACAATAATTTCATAGTTGATTGTATGCGTCCCAGCTATAACTGAGTCCAGGCATTTTTTGAGGAACCCAACGGAATTCCAGTTGACAATAATGATAGATAATTCCACCAGATAGACCTGTTTTGACTAGTTCCCAATACTTAGTTGGACATGAATTTGCGATGCCATAATTCCAGTGACACAAGGAGGTAAATCTGCCTACGATATTGTTCTTTACCCGAGCGATCCAACTCAAGTATTTTTCGAATATACCCTTGGTCAAAATAGCGGGCCATAGCCGAATCACTGCTTAACAAACATTCTTCAACGTAGCTTTTCATTCCAACCCGAAACCAATTTTCAATGGGGTTGGCAAATCCTTTTTTCTTGCGATGGACAATTTCTTTTGGCAACCATTTCTCTGCCGATTTTTTATGGAGATATTTGCCATTAAAGCCCTTCAGCTTCAGGTTAGGGGGCAAACTTTCAATAAACTGTACAAGTCGGTAATCCAAAAATGGAACGCGCGCTTCTAGCGAATTCGCCATTGATGTTTTGTCGCCCACCATTAGCAAATCGTCGGGCAAATTGGCGCGAGTATCAAGATAAAGAATTTGTGTTAGCGGATCGAGATGCTTTACATCGTTTTGCAGTCGGCTGAGCGCATGGCGTGTGCCATAATAATCGTTGTCAAAAGCTTGTTTCAAAGCGCCCGTGTAAAGATGCCCTTTCATATCTGCGCTAAAAAAAGAATAAATTTTTGTAAGACGCGTCAGCATGTCGGGTTCAGCAAGCGACACCACTCCCCGCTTTAGCCGTTCCATACGCCCTGGCATCGAAATTATCAAGCTCGCCAAATTATTTGTGACCAAGCCCGGTAGCTGGCTGTATAGGCCTGAAAGTTTTGCTCCTTTATGACGGTCATAGCCTGCCCAAGGCTCATCTGCGCCCTGCCCTGTAAGCGCAACTTTTACATGTTGGCTGGTGAGTTTGGCGACAAAATAAAATGCGGCAGCAGTTTCGTTGCCGACCGGCTCTTCTAAATCCCACATGTAGCGCTCATAGTAATTTAAATAATCACTTGGCCCTAATATCTGATGGTAATGATCAGCCCCAAACATTTGCGCCAAAATCTTGGCATCCTCTACTTCATTTGTTTTTTCGCCGTCCTCGAAACCAATCGTAAAGGTTTGAACCGCTTTACTGGTATGTTTGCTCATTATCGCTAGCAGCATTCCAGAATCGACACCCGAACTGAGAAAAAGACCGAGCGGGACATCGCTCCGCAACTGAAGCCTGACCGCATCTTCCAGTAAATCCTGATACTCTTCGATAAGATCCGCTTCTTTATACGTCTTTCGTTCGGTTGGCCCCCACTCCCAGAATCTTTCAATTCTTATGCCAGCCTGCGACACCACTAAAGTGTGTGCAGGCGGCAATTTCATAATATTCTTGAACAGGGTTTTCGGCGAAGGCACATAACGGAAGCTGAACAATTCTGCGAGCGCATCGATATCGACTTCTCGAGGGCAATTTTTGTGTTGGAGCAATGACTTGATTTCGGAGGCAAATAAAAGCTGGCTGCCTAAAATCACGTAATAAAGCGGCTTAATCCCCAAATGGTCCCTGGCGAGAAACAGTTCCCGCTTGTTTCCGTCCCAAAGCGCAAATGCAAACATGCCATTAAAACGCTTAACACACTGGATACCCCATTGTTCGTAGGCATGAACGATCACTTCTGTATCGGAATGTGTCCTGAATTGATGGCCGTATTTTTGCAGTTCCTCACGTAACTCTATGAAATTATAAATCTCGCCATTGAATACAACCTGGATGCTACCGTCCTCATTACCAATCGGCTGTCCGCCGCCACCAACATCAATAATACTGAGCCGTCGATGCCCCAATCCGACTTCTTTGTCGAAGAATTCACCTTCGCCATCAGGCCCGCGATGCAATATCGCCGATTTCATCTGTTGAACAATCGCTTGATCGATTGAATTCCCCTTAAAATCAAAGATCCCGCAAATGCCACACATATAGTTTTATTGATGATCCGTTGTTCTTAATAATTAGATTGCACATTATACGCATCTGCTTTTAGCCTAAAGATGAGTGCCCTGATCTTTTTTGATGCCAGTTGAAATCCGTGTAACCAATCATAGCCACCCTCTAATTTGGCTTGAAACAAGGGCATATCGTCACAATCGTTAACCGGCAAGCGCTTCAAAAATAGGGGGTTATCACTTGACTTTGTACGTCCAATAATTGTTGTCACTCCCATTAAATAGCCTTGTTCGAGCAGAAGATTTCTAAGCATTTTAGTGAAATTTATATCTCCTTCAGGGAAGCGATAAGGATAGGAGAATAGAGTCATAGTATGCCCTAAAACGTCTTCTATTTGTTTCTTTGAATTTGCCAACTCGTGGACAATTTCATCGCAGGACAGGTCATGAAGCTGCGGATGACTGACGGTGTGCGAACCAAATTCAATACCTTTAGCGGCAAGTTCCCTAATTTCAGTTTCTCTCAGGCATTCGTTTCCCGTCAGAAAAGTGTTGTCAATCATTCCGCTGGTAAGAAATACAGTCGCTTTAAATCCAAATTTCTCAAGTATCGGAAAAGCGGCACTATAGAAATCACGTAAGCCATCGTCAAAGGTAATGACTACCTTAGCGTGTTGCTGCCCAGAAGCCGCCGACGTATTGGCAGGTGTGGGTATTTCTTGGTTTTGTAAGACATGAACGGCTTCGGAAAGGGTAAGCGCTTGATAACCTCTCTCACTTAAAAAACGCATCTGTTGTTCGAAGCATTCTGGGCTGGTTACAGTTCGGAAATACGGATGTAGATGGTCGTCTAATTGGCCAGAAATACTGTGATACATCAAGATGGGAATTTGTAGGTCACTCTTTCTGCACAGTAATTTGGTTGCCGGGTAAAAAAAAGAGAGGGTAAGAAGCCTATCGATTCTCATGGCAGCTACTTAACAACCTGAACCAACCGGTTTACTAAAGCAAGGTAATCGCCTTGCTTTGTTCCCCAGCTATGTTGTTGGGCAAACTTAAGCGCTTGGAATGCGAGTTGATCATTCTTTTCCCGGTTGTGATAAGCTTCAAGCATCACGCGAGCCAAATCATTAAAATCGCCAGCATTAAAAAACCTTACCAGGGATTCATTGAAGTAGTATTTGTCAATCCGCGTATCCGCCACCACAACCGGAACGCCAAGTGCCATAAACTCGAATATTTTGGTGCTGAAAGCATCGCCGCCAAAGGAATCATTCCGCTTGGGCACTATGCCGAGGTCGGCATTTGCCATAATGCTTGCGATTTCCCTAAGCGGCAGGGGAGAATTTAGAAACACTTGGTTTTGTAACTTTAAGTCAGAAATCTGTTTACGCAATTCTTCCTTTGCACTGCCCTCGCCATAAATATGTAATTCGATGTTTTCTGCCTTGTGTTTTATGAGATTAAAAGCATTCACAGCGATATCCAAGCCCTGGTGCCAATTTAGGGTGCCGGGATATATCATAATAAACTTATCGTCTTTTCTTGCCGTTTTAAGACTGGGGTTAAAGACAGTAAGATCAGGGTAGTTGATGTAAGAAGAGCATTTTTCTTTTGCAATTGACCTTGCGGTAATTTTTTCAAGCCAGAGGTCGTTGGCAATAATGACATGATCGGCAAACGTTGCCGATAGCTTCTCCACAAATTTTAAGGCGGCAAATACCATTGAATCCTGTGCCACTTTGAATTTGGCGGCATAAAATTCAGGCACAATGTCGTGTATATCGAGGATAATTTTCGCCCCTTTGAGCTTAGGAACAAAGGCTGCAAAAACCTCGAAGTCAGGAACAGAATGCACATGGATCAGATCATAGGGTTCTTTGAGATGCCGTTTTGTGATTTCGATCATTGAACGGAAAAAGAACTTTACTATGCGGGCAAGGTAGCTAAGTTTTCCGCTCTCGTTTTTTATACGCCGCTGAATTCGTATGACCTTAACGCCATTTATGATTTCCTCTTCCGGCTGAATCTCTCTTCTGAGCACAATCGCTTCAACGGATAAACCTTGTTGCGCCAAAGTCTCAGCATATCGCATTACCCGCCCATCCGTTTCGTAAAAGGTGTAGGCGAGCATACAGGCTTTCAGCGACGACTTATTCCCAGAAGTCAATGCAATGTTATCCATTTAACCGCCATTTAGAAATCAAAGAGATCGGTGATGTCGTTTTATTTTAAAGGCTTAAAGTAATTCCGCATAATCATGCGTTTTGCTGTCCCATAAGTGGAACGCAACTTATGTTCTAAAGACAATTTCAACCAATTTTGGAATAATGAAAAACCTATAAAACGAGGCGCAGGGATACCCAGAAACTTCATCGTCATGACCCTTCCCCATATCGATCCCCGCTTACGCAATAACTCTTTTTGCGATAGCTCTAGCACTACGGGATCAACCGATTTAAGCTCAACATAACCCGCTTGTATCGCTCCTTTCACAACTTCACGGCCTGTTTCAGTCCTTACCAACACGAGTGATTTTCCTGGTTCGCCCAGTTCGATACTCCGATACCAAGGATCACCGCATGAAATATCGGCAAACTCGCTGGTACCGTCTGGACATGTATGGCATCGGTAAGGTCGGTACGCTTGCAGAAATCCCCAAGCTTCTTCATAAGTGGCGAGTTCCCGCCATTCCGTTTCGTTATTTAAGCGTACTGCAAAGTTACCGGGCCAACCTCTTCCGCGATACCTTATTTCTTGGACATCGTCATGGTTGATGCCATGCTTACTTAGCAGGTCTATCGTCCCTTGAGTGCTGGGTGTCCCCGCACAAAAAATGCCGATTGCAGCCCCGACATTCTTACTCAAATTGGGACGAATCGCCTGGGTTTTACGCAAAGCTTCAACATCACAAGGTTTGCCAATGAATACGCATTCACCCGTTTCGTCTTCGATTGCCTGAAAATTATCACAGGGGGAAGCTGGTGAATAACGAGAACCTGTTGTCGCCAATATTTCAGCTTTTGTTTTGCTAAATACGGTCTTGTTTTTGTATTTCTTGGCTTGATCGAAACCAGCGTGAACGGCCCCGCGCATGTCTTCATGTTCTATGCAATAAAGCGCCAAAGCGCTTGCCAGCCCTCCAGATGAGCCATCAAAGCGCATGGCTTTGTCCGTCGCATGGCCTTCCCATACCTCCAGTACGGGCCCCCAACCTTCGGTAAGCGCGCTGATTTGCCCTTTTGCCGATGCCATCGAAGGTTCATGCGATACGCCCACACCCGGACAAACAGTGACACAATCATTGCAACCACTACAATCGCCAGAGGATAGCGCTGGCCTAATACCTTGGTCTACGATGTCGATTAGATGAATTTTTTGTTCGGGACAGACGTATTCGCAAGCGCCGCAGCCAAGGCAAAGGCGCCAGTTTACGACATCAGAAACGTCTTTAAATTTATTTATGTCCACGCACTTTCACCCGCTGCAAAGCTATTCGATTCCATTAAGTAGCCCCAGAATATTTTCCTTTATTTCAGGCATGGTCTTTTGTAGGTGGTTCTTGATTTCTTCCCTTGCAGCCAAAGACTTGTCAACAGTGGTGAGAATTTCTTCGATTGTTAATTGCTTAGGATCAGCGATAAGAGTGCCAACACCGACGCTTTCAAATACGCCGATAAATTTTTGGCTATAACTGATCCCAATGGCAGGGATTGCTTGTGACAGGGCGGCAATGCAAGCATGCATACGCGAGCCTATAAAAAAATCACAAAGGCCTATGACGTATTTGATTTCATTTTGGTCGTACTGGCCTGACACACAAAATAGTCGGTTAGGGTATTTGTCTTTTAACCGTTCATAAACTGAATTAACGGCATGACTGTCACTTTCTTCGTGACTACCAAAGACGTGAGGAATAAGGAACATGTCCGCTTGCTTTTCCTCAATTAAAAAGCGGATGATGCTATCAATCAATTCTTGGTAATCGACCTTAAGATTGAACATATTGTTCTTGTTGTAGCCGCCAAGAAGTAATAGACCGCTTACATTCAAACCAATTAATGGCCTAGTCCTGTTCGTCAGTTCTGCTTCTGTGGCACCGATTAATTCGATACATTTGGGTTGATGGGGTTCCATTACAAACCCCATGTCATGGCAAAACCGTATTTTTTGGGTCTCGTTTTCTTTAAGGTTCAGCAATGTCAAGGCTTCGCTGATGCCTTCGTTATCACGGGAATAAATAATTTCAGCATGGCGCATCAAGAATTTTGCTATCAATCTCGATAGTCGGCTGTTTAGCGGGCCTATCGTCTGGGGCAGGAAAATAAGCCGCTTATCCATGATAGTGAGTAAAATTTGCGGCAAGGTGACATAAAAGAACCTACCAATGCCATAAATATCACTAAAACTATCGCCACCTGATACAGCGAACGCAATATCGGCTTCAAATATATTACTTAACCATCTATTTCTTTCGAATATCCCTTTGCCTAAATTTCGTCCAATACATTTGGTTAAAATTGCCAGTAAACATAAGTATGCAATATTATTTGGTATAAAAACCTTCCACGAAAACCTCATATTAATCAACGGTACAAATACAGTTTTGCCTTCGATTTCGAGTTTAGACGTGATCGCTTCCCTACCATAGTCTAAGAAGAAAATATCCGCAGCAGGGTATTGTTTTTTTAAGACCGTAAGTGCTCCTGCCGCCAAAGCACTAACGCCCATATTGTCAGTATTAAAAGTAGCACCGAGCAAAAGAATTTTTCTTATTTTCATTTATTCTTGATTTGCAAAATTGAACAATACCTTCATTTTATACAAGCGCAGTTTGTTGTAATCTTTTATGACCTAATTTGAATCTAATAAAGCATGCCTCACATCATGTCAGCCTATGGCTTAATGTAATATTAGTGCCCGTTATCCAGATACTTTGGCACTATATCCGTATCCGTATCCGTATTTATATGATGGTAACTGCTGCCTTGACTTGTTGAGGACTGTTCCCAATAAGTTTGTCTCTTCTAGAATTTGCATTGATTGCTGGAGTTCATCAGTCGTATTCTTATCATCCTCTACAACTAAAAGTGCAGCATCGCAATATGACATATATAACATGGCATCATCGGCTATAAAAAGCGGAGGGATATCGAAAATAATGATTCTGGATTCGTAACGCGATTTTGTATCTTTGATGAACTCGACCATTTTAGGGGACGAAATCAATTCCGAATAATTTACCTTTGATTCTTTCCCCGGCAATAAAACTAAATTTTCTATTTTTGGATGTATCAAGATATGTTCCAATGAGGTGACCCCAGACAAGTAATCAATCAATCCAAATTTACAGTTTAAACCTAAATGGTGACAGATACTCGGATGCCTAAGATCAGCGTCTACCAAAAGCACAGTCTGGTTGCCCTCCAATGCAATCGCAATCGCAAGATTTGTAGCTACCCATGACTTACCCGCACCGGGTGTTGCACTTGTAATAAAAAAACTATTCCAATTATTTTCCCTAAGTTGCTTCAGGATATTTGTTCGAAGCACCCGGAATAAATCAGCTCGCTGATCATTATAAAGCCCCATAATAATCCGGTTGTCTTGCAAAACTTCAGCATCGAGAGGCGTTATTCGAGTTTTTGAATACCTGATCTTATCGAGTGAATCACTTTCTGAACTATCAACCATATTGATGTATCCCATAATTATTAAAGCAGCAAAACAATGCAAACTCCGGCACAAGTCCGCTTAAGTTAGGCGCTAAAACTTAAAAACAAAAATATAGACAAGGCAATCAAAATGATTCCCGAAACAACTACCCAAACTATAATTTTTTTTTCTTTTCGTTGTTTTGCTAATTTAGCCTCTACTTCAGACACAGTCTCGATATATGGAATGACAACTATTGGCATTAGTCCAGTTACCTCCGCTATGGCACGAAACCCCCTTAACTTCGGATCTAAAAGTTCGACTAGAAACGCAAGCCCAATACCCATAAGCAAGCCCGCAATAAATCCGCCAATAGCAACTTTTCTTCTAATTGCTTTTTCAGGATGCGTAGGAATTACAGGTTGCTCGATGATAGTGAGTGTTTGCCCCTGCTGCTGTTCAACTTGAGTTTGAAAAAGCTTGGCATCGAGCCACTTTTCTTTAAGCTGATTATATTTTTTTACTGTATTGTCCCTTTCTCTTATTAGGTCGTTATACCCTTTTTCTACTTGGGGGGCAACCGAAACAACCTGATGCATATTGTCGAGCTTTGTTTTTAAAAAATTCCGCGTTTCAATCAATAACTGTAGTTCTGATTGACTTGATTTATATTGGGCCTCAACACCCAGGTAAGCTGGATTAGTAACACTATCTACGCTTGCGCCCTTTGATTCCGACTGGTTTCGCAAAGGATTACTTTTTAGTTTTTGCTCTAATCTTTCGATTTGAATTTTCTGCCTTGCTATGTCTGGATGATTCTCAGAATACGTTTCTTCAAGCGCCTTAAGATTGCCCTGTGCTTCTTTCAATTGCTTGAGCACTTCTCCCACCGCTGGCTGTTCTTCAAATCCAGGATCCAGTGCCTTTATTTCTCGTTTAAGACGAATTAGAGTAGGATGTGCAGGAGAATAAATACTTGTCAGCCTAAGATACTCTGCCCTTAAGCTACGTAAGGCTTCATCTTTAGTTTGGGGAGTCTTGTCATCGGACTTACTTGGCATCACTTCTTGCGCCCTTGCCAACTCAGCCGCCAAAAAAGCAATCCTTTCTTTAGTTGTCCTTATCTGATTTTCAGTGTCCCTAAGTTCATTTTCTGTCCGGTCTATAGCTGCTAAATTCCCTTGCGCTTGATCCGGTAAGCTATAGCTATTTTGTTCCTTGTATATGGCTATATTGTTGTCCACTTCTTGTAGTTCACGATTTAGCTTTTCTGACTCTTCCATTAAAAAGTCAGTCGCTTTAATTGCTCGCTCGGTTCGAGTTTTATCATTTTGCGAGATGAATAATTTGGCTAAAGCACTCGCTATTTCTTTTGCCTTTGTTGGTTCTCGGTGGCTAAATGCAATATCAAAAGCAAACGCTGTCATTACTGATTTGCTATTCGGGGTTAAAGAAGAGGTTGTCAAAGTCACTTCAGTGTTACCTTTGAAAGAATCTGCTAGTTCGTATTTTGAAAGGTCTTTCTTAACGTCATTGTAAAGTCCATTTGATTCTATTATTGAAATTACATTGTCCGTTGTCATCACTCTTTGATAGAGCGATTGTATCTGCTCTTCAGCAAAATGAGACATTGAAGATTCGAAAAGGTTTGTTGGAATTGGAGTCTCAATCAATATCGTTGCTTTTGAACGATAAATTTTTGGTAGATTTAAGGCAACAATTACGGATATGACACTAGTTAGCAACCATGGTATCACGATGTAATACTTATGACGCTTTGCAAGATCAAGGCAATCTGAAAATGTTTTGATGTTTAGTGCCATGACTAAAAGCAGTTCCTATTTTTTTGTGGTATCACTGATGCCCTATTAACAGAATCTAACCCATCAAAACTTATCTTCAGAAATAATGAATGCAAACAATTTACCTGATATCTTAATATTGAATTTACGGATTTCTCTGACTTCAACTTATCCGGCGTATCACTGCAATTTCTATTCTGGTCAGATCGTTCAGCACAGACTCATATAAAATACATGGCAATGATCAAATCATTTCGGATAATCTAATCCCTTCCTAGAATCGTTAGCGTTTATTGTTATAACAATAAGTTTTAAGAATAATCATTAGGTGCGAATGATTATCGAAATAAATTATCTTATATCAGATACTATTTGATATCCTTATTATAGCTTACTGCTATTTTTAGAATGCCCTATGCTGATAGCATCCTTATAAAAGCAAAATTGCTAAACAGTGATTAAGCCGAACACAGTTTCGGCTGACAAAACACTATAACCTATCACTGGTTAGCAAGCATAGTGAGAGCCGCACTGACTTCTTCACATTGCATTCGACCTAACTCAGCAAACATGGGCAGGGATAATACTTCATTAGCCGCTTGTTCTGCATGGGGAAAGCACCCCTTTGCATAGCCTAAATCAGAATAAGCGGGTAACAGATGTACAGGGATAGGATAATGGATTCCAGTTTGTATCCCCTTGGCATTCAATGCTTCTTGCCATTCACTTCGACTCTTAGTGCGAATAGCATAAACATGGTACACATGGCGCGCATAGTCCATTTCTTTCGGTGTAGGCACTCCGGTATCGGCCAATAGCTCGTTATAATGCCCCGCCGCCTTTCTGCGCCCCTCTGTCCATTCTTCCAGATATTTTAACTTAACCCTTAGCACCGCGCCCTGAATCCCTTCCAAGCGGAAATTATAACCTTTGAGTACGTGGTGATATTTCTTTTCTGCGCCCCAATCACGCAGCATTCGAATAGTGCGCGTGTATTCAGGGTTGTTGGTTGTTACCATCCCACCTTCGCCATAAGCCCCTAAGTTTTTGCCGGGATAAAAACTAAAGCAGCCCATATCGCCCAGGCTACCGACCCGCTTTCCTTTGTACTCTGCGCCGTGGGCTTGACAGGCATCTTCAATAACAACCAAGTTATGGCGTTTGGCGATTTCAAGAATCGGATCCATATCTGCCGATTGACCATATAGGTGTACCGGAATAATGGCTTTTGTGCGTTCCGTAATAACACCTTCTATCGCCTTAACATCCATTGTAAAAGTTTGTGGGTCTATATCAACAAACACAGTTTTGGCACCGGTATAATAAATAGACGCCACTGTCGCAACAAAAGTGAAAGGCACCGTAATGACTTCATCACCAGGACCGATTCCGGCTGCAAGCAATGCAAGGTGCAATGCACTTGTACCCGTATTTACGCCAATTCCATGTTGAGCATTACAGTAAGCAGAAAACTCTTGCTCAAATGCCGCAACCTCGCTGCCCAAAGTAAATTGACAAGTCTCCAGAACATTTTGGATTGCTGCGTTAACTTCATCTTTAATGCCCTTGTATTGGGCCTTTAGGTCGACAAACGGAATCATTCTATAACACTCCCATGACGCATTGGCATCCCTTTGAGTTTAACTGACCGCCCATGCTCGTTCATTGAACGAGTTGCCGCTTCGATTAACTGAACAACACGCATCCCAAGCAAACCATCAGTAATCGGAACTTTGCCGTTCACAATGCAATCTACAAAGTGTCCGCCTTCAATTTTTAACGCTTCACTGCCATCTATTTGGGGTGCCCACATATCCCCTGTACGATAACCTACTCTCATTTCGTAAATTTTTCGGGGATCATCAGTAAAACTAATGCCTTTGTCGTAAACCTTAATTTTCTCGCTGGGTTCCAGGTCATTGTAGGTAATCATTTTTTTGCTGCCCCCGATAAGAATTTGCCGTACCTTTACGGGCGCTAACCAATTTACGTTGACATGGGCAATGATTCCAGAATCGTAAAACAGTGTAATGAACGCCAAGTTTTCTGGGGTACCAGGAAAGTGATTGATACCGACAGCAGACACGGCTATAGGCTGCTCTTCCAATAGATAGTCAAGAATAGAGAAATCATGCACGGCCAGATCCGAAATGACACTGACATCGTGTTGAAACAAACCTAGATTGACCCGTATTGAATCATAGTAATAAATGCTTCCGAGATCTTCTGATTTAATCAATTCCCTCATTTTGCGGACTGCGCCCGTATAAATGAAGGTATGGTCAACGAGCAACACCCGTTTACGCTTCTCAGCTTCGTCTACTAACTGACGCGCCTGCGCCACCGTTTGAGTTATGGGCTTTTCAAGCCATAAATGTTTATCTGCCTTGAGCGCCGCCATACCAAGATCGAAATGAGTGCTGACTGGAGTTGCTATGGCAATGGCATCAATGGTCGGATCATTGATCATATCTTCAAAACGTGTCGTCGTTTTTACCCCAGGGTAACGTTTTTGGACAATCTCAAGCTTTTTGGTATCTAAATCCGCCACGCAGGCAACCATAAGGCCAGGGATTTCTGCAAAATTCCTTACTAGGTTAGGCCCCCAGTATCCATATCCGATAACGCCTATCTTAATCATGGTGAGCCTTATTTTTGGTAAAATGACTTACTTTGTTCATATTGTGTTCCGTCAACAATCTTGACCATACAATTAATTTTTAATTTTAAGTTTTGCACCCTAACCAGAGCAGTGTGCTTACGCTTTTGCGCGCACATCTCCCGTAATGCGCGCCGGCACCCCTGAAACGATTGCATAATCAGGAACATCCTTGGTAACTACCGCCCCAGCGCCCACTAATGCGCCCTCTCCAATCGTGATGCCGCATAGAATAGCAGCATTGCTCCCGATTGAGGCACGAGTTTTAACCAAAGTGCGAACCACTTCCCAATCTGCCTCTGTTTGCAAGTTACCTTCCGCATCCACTGCCTTTGGATAAATGTCGTTTGTAAACATGACACCATGGCCTATGAACACACCGTCTTCAATATCAACGCCTTCGCAGATAAATGTATGGCTAGAAATTTTGCATCTAGCTCCAATAGATGCCCCTTTCTGAATCTCAACAAATGTCCCAATCTTTGTGTTAGCTCCAATTTTGCAGCCATACAAATTTACGAGATCGGGATGGTAGATCGCTACGCCTTCCCCTAACTGAACATCACTTTTGATCATTTATTAAGCGCCTTTTAAACATTATTCTAAATAGTGAGCATATCCTATCACCCCTAAATGCAAATTTCAGCCAAAAAGCAATACAACTCTCTTAATCCTATTGCGACCAAAAAATGGGAGAAAATTGGGATATGATAAAAATACCACACAGCACTAAATATATTTGCATAATTTCGGGATCTTTGAACCGGTTGGTTCAACTGTTGGTTTTTTTAACACCCTTTGCATTATATTAACGTAATT
Organism: Methyloglobulus morosus KoM1; assembly: GCF_000496735.2. Taxonomy (GTDB): domain Bacteria; phylum Pseudomonadota; class Gammaproteobacteria; order Methylococcales; family Methylomonadaceae; genus Methyloglobulus; species Methyloglobulus morosus. Next base: position 26,561 of record NZ_AYLO01000055.1, on the reverse strand, counting down.
CTCGATCTTAATCGAAAGGCTTAACTAAAGCATTCCTATCCGCCAATCATAAAGGCAAAATTGCCATTAAAATGCACCGCTACTATGTAGCACTTCTTTTACTGTTTTTAACAAAATTTTTAGGTCGAGGGCAAGCGACCAAGTCTGGATATACTTAAGATCCAGCCTAACTGCGTCATCAAATCCAGTCCTACTTCTTCCTTCTACCTGCCAAAGCCCCGTAATCCCGGGTTTCATCTCCAATATTCTCCTTAGATGCCAGGGTTGATACTTCTCAGCTTCATAAGCAAGCGGCGGACGCGGCCCGACTAAACTCATGTCTCCTTTCAAGACATTAAAAAGTTGCGGCAGTTCATCAATACTGGTTTTTCGGATAACTTTTCCTACTTTTGTAATCCTAGGATCAGACTTAATTTTATAGATTGGTTTTACTGCATCCCCATTATTAATTGCGGAATGATTGCCCTTGATCAATTCTTGGACATAGTCCCTATGAATTTGGTCATTGGTATCCATACGCATGGATCGAAATTTATAGAACGTAATCGGGGCACCTTTCCTGCCCAAGCGGGTTTGGGTAAAGATCACTGGCCCTGGCGAGCTATATTTGACAAGCATTGCAGTCACAATCATGACTGGCGACAAAGCCAGCATTAGCACAATTGAGCCTATTACATCTATTGCCCTTTTTACCTTAAATCTAATTTCGGAATAATCGATTGAATCATCAAGTAGGATCTCAAATAGTTCAGGCGGAACACTACCGTTTTTTGCCAGGCTTTCAAATATGTGATCTGGGTAAGTTGCAACTGCAATGCGTAACGGTGTTTCCTCAAAAGCATCCATTATTTTTTTTAGGGATTTTCTTGCCCCTTCCTCAGAAGTATAAGGAAGGAGTACGCCCAAGGTATGTTGGTCTACATAACCAAGAATGTCAGTTTCGCGTATTTTTGCCTGGACTTTTTTTAACAGCGTACGAACATTTGAGTTTTCTGCATTAGCTAGGTCATGTGTTAACAACATAATTGACAAAGGGACTCCAGACCTTTGTGCCCGACGTTGTTCAAAATTCAACTGCTTGATAAAATGAGGCGTGTCAAAAACTTTTTCGACATCAGCCTTCCTACGACCAGTCTGCCTGCGGTTTAAAGTATTATCAACCACCTTTAATTTCACGGGGGCATTAACTAACATTTCGTCGGCCTCCTTTATTTTAGACCTCATGATTTTCACCTCTGCGCCGATATTGTTTTGGACAACAAAAATAATCCTTTATCTTGGTTGCGTCTATAAGTAAAAATACCTATTCCTTATGGTGTAAGGTATTATTTATGCGTATTATTACACCATTATTTAATCGTCGCTTAATTTTCTAAGGAAACCCTGAATCCTCCGTCAGCATTTAGCATTTGAATMCCTGCAGCCGCTATTCCTCGTATCTTGCATCATTATTTTAGTTAAACACGGTTGGCTTGGCTTAACCCTGGTTTCTAGAGCAGTTACCCTGCAGCCCTGTCGGTTGGCGGCCTCCCCCATCTTTCGGGGAACGCGGATCGACTAATTTTAACATACGATCCCACGCTGCCACCTATTCCATTTCGTTCAGGAATTTCTCGCGTTTGGTGCGTTTCTTTATGTTGTCATGCGCTAACGAAACCAAGCTTATCTGTTTCATAATTAATCACTCACCTTACGCACTTAAGCATCTGAAGCTCATCGAAAGCCAGTCGGACGGCTTTCAGGTACAACTTGGCCCTGAGCGCGAAATGGTTGAGTTTGTGCTTGATTGAAAGGCATTCCAGGCGGAAGGCGGCATAGATCGACAGGAAGACATGGTTTCCTTGCGCCCTGACCCGTCGGGTCGGCGACTTTGCCAAAGCCGCATTGGATTTGAGCGTCTTATGGAAGACTTCCACTTTCCACCGTTTTTGGTAGATTGTCTCAATCGCCGCTTGGTCGCAGTCGAGGTCGCTGCAGGCCAAATACAAGACCCCAGTGCTGCCGTCCTTGTTCGTAAAGACTTGGCGGCTTAGCTGCACGGGGAAGTCCAGCCCCTTGAGCCAAGCCTTGATGGGTGCTTGTCCTGTCCAGGAAAGCTGGTCGATCCGCACAAAGCGGCCTTGCTTTTTGTCTGCCAAGGTCAACGCCAGCGTCCGGTTGCATTTCAGGGCGACGACGAAGTGCTTGCCGAGTTCTTGGCGCACAAAAGTCAAGTTCTCCTGTGCGGAAAACCAACTGTCCGCCAGCACATAGCGGTATTTCAACTGGTTCTGGCGGCAGGCCTTGAGCATCTGCCGCAGCATGTCGTTCTTGGTCCCGTCGCTTTTGCGTTTAACCTTCCGGGTCGCCAAATCGCTATAAAGATGGGGTTTACGCACCAGTTCAAACGTGACCGGCAACGACACGCCGCCCGCATGGTAAAGGCAATTGAGGATATTGATGCCTTTCACCGACCGCCCCTGGCTGTGATCAAAATGCCAGCACACTAACTCGTTCTCGTCGGTATACGGCTTTTCCTGGATGGTGTCGTCAAAGACCAACACTCCATCCTCCCGCTCAACTTCCCGCACCGCCTTTTTGACGTGCTGCCATAAGGTTTTTGAATCATAGTCGTCCCGGTTTAAAAAACGTGTCACTTGGTCGTGGCTTAACTCTCCGTCCAGCAGGTTGGATAACCCCGTCGCCGTCGTTTGACCAAAGGAACTTAACAAGTAATCGCTATATATTTCTAATAGTTCTGCATTCATCCTTATAGTTTACTTCAACTATAAGTGCGTAACATGAGTTAATCATTCATATCACCAAATTTTAAAGCCAGTACAGTTTAATCAGCGATTTCATAAGCTGAGTTGACAGTCAAAATCGAGCCGATGGCGGCTGCGGGAACATGAAGACACATCGGGAAGTTGTGAACTGGGATCGTCGATTTAAGTGATGGGCGAATACCGACAGATAGCACGAAACATATTTTGAGAAACCTAAAGCATGATAAGTACCGCCCAGACTGGTTTAGTGAATACCCAGGACGGCATTAACTCGAAAGAATTACGGCAGGTCTTTTGGTTTGCGGCCACGAACGATGTCCGCTTGGTGTTGACAACTTGACTCAGTCACTGAAGCGAAAAACGCTATACCATCAGAAATCACGAACTATCCGGAAACCTGATTGGTTTTAGCCCAATCGGGAATAGATCTATTGGCAAATGCCGATACGGCGGTTAACTTATCCGCAAAGGATGCCCTTCATCATCAAACGACAATGCCGCTATAAAGGCCCTCTGTTTTCAGAACCACCTCAGATTTACCGCCGCTTATTTCACCACCCAATATGCGTCATCGACTTTGGCATGGCCTGACAGCGCATAATGTGCTTCGCACGCTACTTTGCCCTGCATTAGCTTGTGCCGAACCAGTTATGTTGTGGAATAACTGACCGCACAGGAACTGTTTGAATGCCTGAGCAGACAATTCGGTTTGGACTGGCTGATTTGAAAGAGTGTACCGACGACGATCGACATTTGATGGTAACACCCTTGGCATTGAAACTTTGGATGCAATCCCACTTTTAAAAAACCGTAATCCGTGCGGCTAAACAAGGACAGAAAAACCTTAAGCCCATCGTGCTTGTTTTAACACGGTCTCATATCGTGCTTCGATACCAAACTGTTTAAGAAAACTAGGCATCGACAAGAACACCGGTTGAAACTGAATACGATTTATTGACATGACAAGCCCCTCAACTGATTGAATTTAGTATTAAATTTACGGCTTTCACGAGCATATAGGTGAGGTATCAAGCTGATCAAGATACATTAATGTGGCCAAAATTTAACTTAAATTTAAGTAAGCATTAAGGATTTATCGTTAGCATCGACCTAAGGTTAGCTCCTTAATTGGCATTGAATGTTTTTCGTTCGGCCTGTAAATTCAACATAACCTTATGAAATATAATAACAATAAAGATAAAAACTTAAATTAAGTAGGTTTATTCCAAAATATTTCTTAAATAAGGATTTCACTTATAATTTTTTTAAAAAAATTCTTTCATTTAATAAAGCGTGAATTGCCTCACAGAAAATACTCTATTTATCAACTTTACTTAAACCAGCTAAGAACGGTGCATGCGTTCAATGCCAAAGACGATGGATATTTTTGACAGAACTGTCAGATGTAAAAAAAGTGGGGGTAGATTTGTGTACATTGAAATATTTCAGGTTTTTTTTAGCTTGGCATTTCAAGAATCATCTTGCGATCCCCCTAGTTAATTGAAGATATAGCAAACCAAATTTCTCAATAAAGACCACGCGCATTATTTAACCACCCTACTTCAGGATTAAAGCCCTAGTATCGAGGTGGACGGGGAGGCTTTTGCCTAAATTTTTACCATTGTAACACGGTACATTTTATAACGGGAACGCACATGAATACTGTTTTTTTAGATAAACCTAATCCCCATTTTAGGGGGCTGAATCAATCAATACTGCTAGGACTTTTCCTTTTTTTAGTCAGTAGCTATGTTTTTGCTGGAGCTTTAAATCTCGCTTGGGACCCCAGCACTTCAACGGGTGTTGCGGGGTATAAGCTGTACTACGGCCAAGCCAGCAAAAATTACACATCCAGTGTTGATGTAGGCAATACGACAAGTTACCAGATGACAGGGTTAACAGCGGGTAGCACATATTTTTTTGCATTGAAAGCTTATAATGCGGCTAAAAGCATCGAAAGCAGCTTTTCAAATGAGGCCAGCGCGACCATTTCGGCTACTACGACACTGACTGCGGACTTTACAGCAAGCCAAAGCAGCACTAGCTCAACAATAGAGAGTTTTACTTCCACCGTAACAGGAATACCGTCCGGAACAGTCCCCAGCTACGCCTGGAACTTTGGAGATAACACAACAAGTACAGCTTCAAATCCGACTAAAACTTATGCAGCCGCTGGAACTTATACTGTAAATTTAAATGTTACAGCAGGCACAACCAGTGCTGCCAAATCTAAGGCGATTACGGTGACATTGGCTGCAGCACCACCGGTCGCGAATTTTTCGGCTAGCCCCACTTCTACAACAGTTGGTGTCTCCGTAAGTTTTGCTGACACTTCAACTGGTAGCATCACAAGCAGATCGTGGAATTTTGGTGACGGGACAACAAGTTCGCTCCAAAATCCGACACACGCCTATAGTGCAGTTGGGACGTATACAGTCAGCTTAACGGCTACAGGCTCAGGCGGTAGCAATACCAAAACAAGCGCTATAACTGTATCCGCAACCCCGTCTGTGACGAATACCAATACTGGCTTGGTGGCAGCCTATGGCTTTGAGGAAGCTAGTGGAACTACTGTCGTAGATGCCTCGGGCAACGGTAACAATGGCGTGATGACGAATGCAGTCAGGGTTGCCCCCGGCAAATTTGGAAATGCATTACAGTTTAATGGAACGAATGCCTTAGTAAAGATCAATGACAGTGCTTCACTGAAGCTTACAACCGGTATGACCCTCGAAGCATGGGTAATGCCTTCCGCTATAAACAACTTATGGAAGGATGTGATTGAAAAGGGGGATGACAACTACTTCCTGATGGCAACATCAAACCGGAGTAGTGTACCTGTGGGTGGAGGTACGTTTGGAGAAATTAACGGCACATCAGCTCTGCCAGTAAACACCTGGACCCACTTGGCGGTGACTTATGACGGAGTAACTCAACGGCTATTCGTAAATGGCGCGCAGGTATCTAGCATTGCACGGACTGGCAATATTGCGACCTCTACAGGCCCATTGCAGATCGGCGGAGATAGTATCTATGGGCAGTATTTCAATGGCTATATCGATGAGGTAAGGGTCTATAATCGTGCCTTGGCACAGACTGAGATTGCGGCCGACAAAGATAGAGCAATCGGTGCAGTTACTTCAAAGGTTCTCATGGGCGATACGAAAGTAGAATCCTTTGCTAATTACAAAACTCAAGGTGTGGCATTGGCTCACCAAGTGGTGCCAACAATTTCAGGGAGTCCAACCCAAGTGTCGGTTTATTTGGATTCCAGCTTAACCACCGCTACGAGCATCAAAGTGGGGGTTTATACAGATAGGGTCGATTCGTCCAATATTCATCATGCTGGGACCCTTCTTGCTCAAGGGACATTAGGAACGCTTAAGGCTGGATGGAATTCAGTCCCAATCTCCCCATTGTCCACCCCTTTTACCGTTACCGCCGGCAAACCCTATTGGCTTGCGATCCTGACAACTGCAGGGCAATTCGGATACCGTTATAACTCGGTCTCAGGCACTGGTTTGCTCGAAAAGAGTTCATCTAACAGGCTGACCAATTTGCCCACTACCTGGACAGGTTCTACATCTGGCTATATAACCAATGCAACAATGTCAATCTATGGGATGGGTAATTGAATTGACATTTTGATGGAATAATCCGCTAATCTTGGCAACTGGCTACATAAATTTGTACCAGTTGCCAATTTATAGATGTTGGCTGACAGACTAAGCGCATCATGTGAGAAAATTAAATTTCATGGCTATTAACAAACCGCAGGTTAAAAGGTAGTTGTTTTGGTTAACCCATTGAAATTACAGAACCCGATAGCGACCAACCTGTGTAAAGTATATAGCCACGTTAAATTTTGCCCATTGAAATAATATAAGGAATGCTTGGTTATTTATACTGAGAACAATTGCCCAAAATTTAAGAAAAGTGGTGACCGTGCAAATGGCCTTTTCATTTAGGGACTCGCCATCATTAACGAAAATATTTCTACTTTAAACAGGTTGTAATAATTGCATGCTATTGTCCGACATAAAATTTTTGCTTTTTAGCAGGAACTGGGTTCTGGATTTTATATACTTGAATTGATCACTATTTTTGAGTTATTACCGCAAGCATATGCATTTTTTCTTATACGAATTATAGAATTTAGACGCTAAATGTATGAGCACCGTCGTTTTAAAAACAAATAAAAATCATGGACTCAAAATCCTTGCTACGTTTGTTTTTCTGTTTCTCCTATTCAGCGACGTTGTATTTGCTGGAAGTTTAAACCTCGCCTGGGATGCCAGTACGTCATCTGGTGTTGGTGGCTATAAGCTTTACTATGGCCAAGCCAGCAAAAGCTACACATCAAGCGTTGATGTAGGCAATACGACAACCTACCAGTTGACGGGTTTAACAACTGGCAGTACCTATTTTTTTGCATTAAAAGCATATAACATAGCGCGAAGCATCGAAAGCAGCTACTCAAATGAAGCCAGCGCGACAATCTCCGCCACTACCGCTTTGACAGCGGACTTCACGCCGAGCACGACTTCTGGCACCGCTCCTTTGACCATAAGGTTTACGCCCAACACTACAGGGTCAATAACGACTTGGAGATGGGATTTCCCAGGTTCATTTACCCCGGTCGTCATAAACACAACCCCAACCGTCCCTACAGTCACTTATTCGAATCCCGGAACATATAATGTGGCTCTGACAGCAACAGGAGCTAAAGGAAGCGTCAACGTTGTTAAGCAGATAACCGTAATCGCAACTCCAGCGGTAGCTACCCAACAACCAGTGGCAACACCACCCCCTGCGGCCATTCGCTCAGCTGTTACCAGCTCTCCAACTGCTGGCAATTTTGGCTTAATGGCCGCCTATGGCTTTGAAGAAGCGCAAGGGACAAGAGTATTAGATGCTTCAGGCAATGGTAACCACGGAAAAATTAAAGAAGCCGTCAGGACCAAGGGGCGATTTGGAAAAGCATTGAAATTTGATGGCGTAAATGATTGGGTTACTGTCAAAAATAGCGAATCATTGGGGATTACAAGCGCATTCACGCTTGAGGCATGGATTAAACCTATATCTATCCGTAGAGGCAGTATTATCGTGAAGCAAGAACCTAACGGAACGGTTTATGACCTCTATTCCTATGAAGACCGCGATTTACCCATTTCATCGTTCAATGATGGCCAAGGCTATAATACGGTTTCAGGCCTTCAACAGTTGCCAGTAAGACAATGGGTACACTTGGCATCAACCTTTGATGGGGTCACCCAAAAGTTGTATATAAACGGCGTTGAAGTGGGTTCAATCCAAGTACAGTCTGGCTTGGTCAAACAGTCCTACGACGTATTGCGGATCGGGGGCAATAGCGTTTGGGGCGATTATTTCCGCGGTTATATTGACGAAGTAAGGATTTATAATCGCTCCCTGTCCAATGACGAAATCCTAAAAGACTTACAAACAAAAGTCAGTCCACATTAATTAGACAAGGTTCTTAAACTGTCTAATGCTCGGCAGTTACCATGACCCCATTTAAACCGGATGTCATTGGGTTTGGGCATAAATCGACCAACACAAGGTTGGCAGCTTAAATCGATAGATTGTCAATAAAACGTTCAGCAATCGCTAATGAAGCTGCGGAACCTCAGCCAAGTGGATTCTAGATGGGTATGCCAAGATCATGGCTATTGACCTCGACAGTTCCCAATTGATTTCGACTTAGCCTTGCCTAAAGGCATGTTGACATCGGTAAGGCTTTCTTGCGCTCATCTCGTAGAACTCAGACTAAATGGTCTCAACAAATATTGAGTAAAGTCAATGCCCCCATTAACGATTATCAAGCTTATCCGGCAAGGGCGCAACCTGTCCGTTTTCCCTAAACAGCTTATAATGGGCAAGCACTTCGGCGTGGTCGAAAGCTAAGGGTTCAGGCAATTCATCCAGCTTGAATAGCTGGCAATTTTTAGCGTCATCGGCGGCTATCGGGGTACCTGTCGCTTCAGCAACATAACAGGCAGTGACCGTATGTCCACGGTGGTCGCGATTGGGATCAGAATAGATACCAAGCAAGGCGATCAACTGCACATCCAGTCCGACTTCCTCCTGGGCTTCCCTTATGGCAGCGTATTCAACCCGCTCACCGACATCGACAAAGCCGCCGGGAATCGCCCAGCCATAGGGCGGATTAGCCCGTTCAATCAGTACTATTGGACGACCGGGATAATCAATGAGCTCGATAATGGTGTCAGCGGCGAGCGCTGGGGTAACAGGTCTGGGCATAGCAGTCTCCGAACGATAGACGGGATTATAACACTATCATACAGGGAAAAAGCGTTCAGTGTAACGCAAGCTAATCCTGGGAATGCCTGTGTTTATGGGTTAACCACCCCATCGTAAGCGCTATGAACAGCCCGAAAATGATAACGATGGTTTTTACCGGCAATTCGGCCTGGATCATGAGCGCGTAGGCCCCTAACATCAACAAGATACTACCGTTCTCGTTGAAGTTTTGTAGGGCGATCGAATGCCCGGACCCCATCAGTTTATGCCCCCTGTGCTGGAGCAAGGCATTCATTGGAATTAAAAAACTACCGGCTAAAGTGCCGACAATTATCAGCATCAGGATTGCCAATCGCCAATCCGAAATCCATGCCATGATGACAATAACGCCACCCATCGCAATACCCAGCGGCAATACATTGACTGCATGCTCCAGTGGCACTAGCTTGGCCGCAATGACAGAGCCGATAGCCAGCCCAACAGCAACGACCGCCGTCAATTGAGTGGCTTGTGGCAAATCCAAATCCAGCAACGAAGTGGCCCAAATGAGGATGATGAACCGCAATGTCGTACCCGCGCCCCAAAATAATGAGGTTACTGCGAGCGATACCTGTCCCAACGGGTCACGCCATAACAAAAAAAAGTTCCGCCAAAAATCATTCCATAAGAACCTTATGTCGATAGTGCGAAGTTCATGCTCTATGGGGAGTTTGGGGATGTATAAGTTAAACAAGGCGGCAAGAAGATAAAAACCTAATACCACGAGTATCGCAAATTCAGGCGCGGTGTCGATGCCTAACCAAGCATTCCTGGCAACCACGGATTCAAAGCTGTGACCAATCAATATTCCGCCAATGATAGCGCCCAATATGATCGCCGCAACGGTCAATCCTTCCATCCAACCGTTTGCCCACACTAACCGGTTGGCGGGCAGGTATTCGGTCAAAATGCCATATTTAGCGGGTGAATATAACGCCGATCCGGTACCCACAAAACCATAAGCGAACAAAGGATGGACACCCATAGACAAGGCAAAACACCCGACTATCTTAACGGCATTACTGATAAACATGATTTTGCCCTTGGGGAGCGAGTCGGCATAGGGACCAACAAAAGGCGCCAGCAGGATAAAAGACAACACAAAAAACTGTTGCAATACGGGGATTTCCCATGTCGGTGCCGCACGGTCCTTGAGCAGTTCGATTGCAGCAAACAGCAGGGAATTATCCCCCAATGCCGAAAAAAATTGAGCCGCCAGGATAATGTAAAAACCACGGTTCAAATCACTTTCAGGCCGTGTTATGACTGGATTGAATGAGGAAGGAGTCATGAGGATTATATTATTTTTAAGGATTATGCAGATTAACCTTCAACGGCTCATAGTCCAAAGCGGTCTCCGTTTTATGCCAGTTAACCAGTTCCAATGAGCCATTATGGTGTTCAACGATTGCCGTGCAACTTTCCACGAAATCGCCTGTGTTGATGTACTGAAAGCCGCCGATGTCCTTCATTTCTGCGTGATGGATGTGCCCACAGATGACCCCGTCTACACCTTCATCTCTTAGCGTGTTGACGATACTTTCTTCATAATCGGAAATAAACTGCACGGCATTTTTAACTTTGAATTTGACAAATGCCGCTAATGAAAATTGCGATTGTATGCCCAACAAGCGGCGGATCATCCGCAGATAACGGTTGAACTCAAGCAACAAATCGTAACCTTCACTGCCCAATTTAGCAATCCAACGATGATACTTGGCTATCGTGTCATATTCATCACCGTGGACGATCAAGAATCGCTTGCCGGAGGCAGTCGTATGAATATCGGAGTTTTTGACGGTAATATCGCCAAAGACATAACTGTCATAGTCCCTTACGTTTTCGTCATGATTGCCGGGTATGTAAATAATCTGGGTGTCATGCCTCGCTTTACGAAGTAATTTCTGAATGACCGTATTATGGTCTCGCGGCCAATACATTTTTTTGGAGAGTGCCCAGAAATCGATAATATCGCCGACCAAGTAAAGCTTGTCGCTGTCGTTAAATTTAAGAAAATCGAGCAAAACATCGGCCTGACATTGGGTTGAGCCCAGGTGCAGGTCGGAAATCCAAATGGTCCGATAAGAATTGATATTCATGTACTCCCACTTTTGAATGACTGATTAGCGCCATGATCCTTGTATACGACGGATTGTAGACATCGTGCATGAAAGTTATATGACAATCCAGAAAAACTCTCAATAACTCACTTTCTTGTAACAAGAATTTCACAATTTCGACATAAAACTGACATTTTAATTTATTAGACTGATCGCTTATCAAAATTTGGTATCAAAATGTCCATGAAAATACTAAACACCGAGCAATCAGCCAAAACAGAAAAAAAATTAACGTGCCTTATCGCCGATACTGAGGCTTTGATAAGGGAGGCACAAACCTTGCGTTATCGCGTGTTTGCCCAAGAAATGGGGGCCACGCTTAAATCTGGGTCGGAAGGGTTGGATTGTGACGAGGTAGATTCGTACTGTGACCATTTGATTGTCTATGACAATGACAGCGCTAAAATCGTGGGTTATACACGGTTGCTCAACCAAGACCAAGCTAAACGGTTGGGACGGTTTTATTCCCAAAGCGAATTCAATCTGGACCGAATATTGGCATTGCCAGGACGGTTTCTCGAAGTGGGCAGGACTTGTGTCGACCCCGACTGTCGCGGCGGCGCGGTGTTGACTACACTTTGGTCAGCATTGGTGCAATATGCCTTGGAAGGCCAGTTCAATTATCTGCTCGGTTGCGCCAGTATTACCCCAGGCGTTAGCGGCTATGCCGTCGATGCGGTTTACCGAAATATCGACGCCAAAAATATTGCAGCACCCGAATTACAAGTAAAGCCCTTGATCCCAGTGCCCCAGGCGTTACGGTGCCAGCGTGACGAGTCGGGCATTCCCCCGTTACTCAAGGCCTACCTCCGGTTTGGTGCGCTCGTTTGTGGCGAACCTTATTGGGATGAAGACTTCAACTGCATGGATTTGTTCATCCTGCTGCCCCTAGACCAAATACAAGAACGCTACAGCAAACACTATATGAGAGGGCGTCAGGGTAATGAAGTTGAAACCTCGGTTGTACTATAAAGCTTTCCTTATAAGCCTGCTTTTTGTCAGCGGTTTGGCGATAGCCGCCCTAATTTTTCCGGCACTCGCTGTTTTATGCAAACCCGCTAATGCCAAACGTAACCGCGATGCCCTGAAACTGGCTTGGTTACATTGGTTTGGCGCCATAGTTGGTTTGTCCATCAGTTTTGAGGGGGAAGCCCCCAATAAGCCTTGCCTTATTGTCAGCAACCATATTTCCTGGTTGGACATTATCGTCCTAGGGGGAGTTTCCCCTGCCCATTTTGTGGCCAAAAGCGACATATTGTCCTGGCCCATCATTGGTTATCTAGCGAAACAAGGTGGTACCGTCTTTGTCCGTCGCGGCGAAAAGCAACAAGCCAAAGCGATTGCCGAGGAAATGCTATGGCTGTTGAAGCAAAACAGCACGGTTATCGCTTTTCCCGAAGGCACGACGACTAAAGGCGATGTGGTTTTACCTTTTCATGCCTCCTTATTTCAGCCTGCCTTGTTGGTCAAGGCCAATGTCCAGCCGATTGCCCTTGAGTATTTGGGTGAATCTAAAGAGCAAGCGCCATTTGTTGGCGACGACGCATTTGTCCCACACCTACTTAGGATACTGTCGCTAGATAAAGTTGAAGTGCGTGTCGTATTTCACCCCATGATTAACACGGCAGGAAAAACCCGCCAATCGGTTAGCGGCGAAGCAAGGGCGCTGATTATGGATAGCATGACAGATGAAAAAGCCACTGCCAGCATATCAACAGTACGGCGGCAACTGTAATAAGTAAAAACGAGTAACTGTTTTAAAAAACATTTCGTAACTATCCAGCGTATTGCAAAGGCTAAGTTTATCGCAAGCTTAGGGCGTTCCATCCCCTCTCCTGATGGAGAGGGCCAGGGTGAGGAGAATTTAAATAAGGAGAGATGCCTTGTTTTATTCCCCTCACCCAACCCTCTCCCTTTGGAGAGGGCTTAACGCGTCTCTTGCTGAATAGTTACGGTTTTTAATACTTCTCGTGGACGGTGCGTAACATCACTTACTAAGCTGGAAACACAAGCACTGGTAGGTAACGCAAGATTATTGCGCTTCGATCCGATAGGCTTCGATAATAACCTTACCGGTACTGAGTAGCTTGGATGCCATGTACAGGGTGTTTTCATACAGCAAGGGAGCAGCAAGCTGCCGTCCGGTACCCAATAAAGGTTGTTCAAACGCCACAGTCCCGTCTTTCACTCGGATGCCATATAAGACGCCTGGGTTGCCGATGTCAACTGTCCAGACAATCGTCTCATCAGCCACCATGGAAATGACCGGTAGTGAAGGGTGACTACGGAATTTCTCCAATGCCTTAGCGCTCTTGGGATTTGGAAATTGCCAAAATTTCTGCAATTTAGGCTTGCCCGCTTCCCTTATAATCTTTAGCGCAACCATTCCCGCTGGATGGGTATTGTCCGGCATAAACGTGGGTATAACGACCACGGGATCATCGTCGATATAAGCGACGACAGGCTGGGTAACGATCATGCCCATCCAACTGCCTTTACACATATCAGTCGGCGCTCCGCAAATTTCGACAATTTGGAGCCGATCATACTGAGTGCCTAAATGATTGGCATCGATCAAATAGACAGCACCTTCCTTACCCGGCTGGATCACCAATGAAGATCCGTCCTTTAGGGTGGCGATGACCGGGGAGTTCGCACCTAAATCATAATCCATCCAGGCAAGGCATTCTCCAAAAGTCTTGTCCTCGCATTCGCGGTTGGACGGCTTTAAGTTAAGGTCGTTTTCGGGCGGGCGTGGAACGAACAGGTTTTTGCAGGAAGCTAAACAAGCCCTGTCGGGTTGTTTGGGATCAAAATTCTTGCATAATGCCTTATCGCAACCATCGTCAAATTTCAAGTCCGGCTGCACACGCATGATGGTATTGGCATAGTCATGCCGAGGAATATCGATTTGCCCGTTTCCGGTAGGTATCAGCAATTCAAAGCCCTGTTCAACCGGATTAAGCAATGCCCCGCCGGGCGTCCATATTCCGCCTCCGCAAATCAATTCTTGGGTGCCATATTCCATAGCGACAGGGCATTTGGCTTCGGGGGTAGTCAAAAGAATACTGCTGACGGCTTGTTTTGTGCCGAGTTTTTGCCAAGCATCCATATCAATTTCAAACATCCAACCATGAAAAGGCTGGGTGTCGCCGGCGTTGCCAAAAGACGCATAGAGCCTGCCCCATTTTGACCCCGGCTTCGCCGCATGTTTGAGGGCAGAATGGGAATAAGCGGTGGGCGGGTTAAATTTGACGGTTGATACGCCATCAACTGCAGGTTTTTCCGCAGACAACACCAAAACAGGAAAAGTTTCGTCCAACTTTTTGTTGGTTAAGTCGACCACCGCCAATCGATGGCTGGTGCGCACCCCTTTTTCGCTACACTGAAAAAGGAAAAAAAGCCTGTCGCCAAAAATAAAGGGAGTGGCTATTAGCTGGGCTACCTGTCCGTCCGGGACGGGCGCTTTAACCTCCCATGCCAGTTTCCCTGTTTCGCTATCCAAAGCCGCAATCACACCGTTAGAACTTGGTGCAATCACTAATGGATGCCCCTGTGACAAGTCAATCAGCGGTGACGCGATTATGTTCTCATCAAAGGTAACGCCAGAACTGGCAGTGGTGGGAAAAAGCTTTGTTAGCCTGAAGTGCTCCGTTTTTACGGGCTGGACTTGGCAAGCGACAATGAAAAAACTTGCACATACAAGGATTCCCACCTTAACGAAACCGAGAGGGAAATGGCTTTCTGAAGTTTTCATGAGGGTTACGTCCAAGTACTCAATTCCAAGTGGGCTGGGTATTATAACTGGACTGATGCAGATTTATAACCTTCGACGGGAAACGTGCCGTTTTCATGTAATCCCGAAACTAAGGGCAAAAAAAAGGCCGCCATCAACGCTATAAACTGGCGGCCTTGAGTAATGCCTTGAGGGACTGGTAAGATTTTCTAGGTTTCACAGTACGTCACAATGGCTGGCGTAGATTGGCAACCCCATTGCAAGATCCCTGTCTCACGCTCGGCACTTTAGTGCTTGCTTATTAAAACCTAGTGACAGTTTCGTGAAGATTTTGTGACGGTCAATCGAAAGTAGCTAAACGCTTCAAAAAGCATCATTTCTTTGTCATCAAGCGATGGGGAGCATGAGGCTTGGAAATGGCAAAAATATACCAAACTATCCATAGCCTAACTGAAGCGACACATTTCGAAGTTACATTCGACTGGACGCTATCCAGTCCTTTAACCGTGTAGCTACCCAGTCGCCATCATCAACCGTCATATCATGGCCCGCCCAAGGATGGGTGCGAAGCTCAAGATGCCATTTATTTTGTATGGCCTCTGAACAGCTTGGAGACACTAAACGGTCGCCCTTTGCATTCAACAGCAAGACAGGCTGCGTCGGTTTTTCGGGGCTAGGTTGATAAGTTGCAGCCGCTAACATCTGGCGGTACATATTTTTAGGGCTGACTGGGCGTAATTTTTGTATTTGCTCCCAATCTTTAGCTATTTGCCCATCTCGCTCCCGGTTATTGTTAACCAATTGGATAATTGCCAGTTCCCTTTTATAAGTGCCTTGCTGCATCAGCAGCCCAAAAAACTTACCGTAAATTTGCCAACGCAAGCGTTCATAAAACGGATTCAAGCCCGCAAAGCTGGTGCTGATTAAGCTTGCGCCACAGATATCATCGGGATAGTTATGCAGCCACTCCCAGGCCACCATGCCGCCCAAAGAAAGGGCCAGAAGTGTAACGGGTTGTTGGAGCAAGCCCAGTTCAAGGGCATGGTTTCGGACATTGTCCGCGATTGCCGTGATAGTTTTGGGGCTTTCGTCTTGATAAAAACGGCCTGCACCCGGTAAATCCAATGTCGTCATTTTTGCATCAGGAAAAGTCGCCTGCAGCAGTGGCACAAAATCACCCCAATGCGCCGATTCCCGCGCTAATCCCCGAAGCAATATCCAGTTTTCCCCGAGTCCCTTATTCATACCATAACCCCAATGCCTTTTTTTCAAAATAAGATTTCTGGTTGTTGTCCAGCTTAGTCCACTTGTCTGGAGATAACAGGGATCGGTGCAGGAAATCAAACAACATAAAATGCCGGCGGAACACCCGTTGCAACCGATGCGGCAATAGCGGATGGAACAAGCCATGCCGTGAAAACAAGTGTCGTGGGTTTTTACGTAGCCAAAGCCAAGAACCCATTTCCAGGGTAAGCGGCAGGAATAAGCGTTCTTCGTCCGCATACCGCTGGACAAAATCTTCCAGCAGGTAATCCCACAAATCACCATTGATGATGTACTCTTGGCACATGGGCTCTATTTTATAGACATGATAACGATAACAGCGGTCCAATAATTCTTTTAAGGCTAAAGTTTCGGCAATAAATGGATAAGGCGTTTTGCGCGAAGCGTATGAGAACCACAGGCGATCCTTTATGCCAAAGCCCGAATGCAAATCCAGGACAATCGACAAAGGCGAATTGAACACCTGCTGCCTGACCACCTTGCATAAGGCAAGGGATTCTTTTTCCATATTCAACGCATCACCGCGATACCACGGCAGGAGGGGCGAGATACGGTGACCACCGTAAAGCTTAGTCGCACCGATGCCTTCCACCGGGGAGTTACGCATCAGGTCGACACTGTTACCATTGGAACGCCTGCCTAGATAAACGCCTACCGGATTGACGATGGGCACAAAAACCAGCCTGGATTTTTCTAATCTGGCCAAAAACTCTGTGTCCCAGTCCAACAATTCGCAAAGGGTTTGCATATAGGACAAAATCACTTCCGAACCGATTTTCTCCAATCCATGTACGCCGCCAATAAAAGCCAGCACGGGGACATTCGGTTCAGTGGAGCCCAACGTAATGCAATGGATCGGGAATTCGTGGCCCTTATATTGGATTCGTTCTACAACCTGAGATTGCGCCCGATCCCCAAACCGCTCTATGAGGCGTTCAAGTTGCAGGAGCTCTGGAAATTTAAAGTCAGTCATAGCTCCACTTTTACTGGTATGGCCTAGATAACACAACTATTACTTCGTTTCCGTGAACGTGTTGTGGCTATAATTCTCTTTATACGGTCTTGTTTTTTCAAATAAAGCGATTCAAGAATATCTTAAAGCCATTATATTGCAGGATGTTGAAAAACCCTGTCGGTTTAGATAAGACAATGACCCTTTATCACCTACGCTACCCTAAAAAATGTGACAACTCCTCTTTAAAAACCTAAAAAGTGGGCTTTTACCGTACTAACAGGTAATACTTCATAGAAATCGCGACTGGTTCACAGTATAAATTAACCAACTCTTCTACATTGTGCGTGAACCTCCTAGAAAATGGAATTGTGAAGTGCAAGGATGCACATTTTTTTAGTTAGGGAGGTGGAAAATTTTTTGTTGATTCATATTGAGGATTGCCAAAATGAACAACCCTTTGATTAGCTTGTATAACATAACCGGCTTTAGCCGCGTTGTAGATTCCTTTAAAGTAGCCACTGGAGATAGTGCCGAACTGCCGTTAGCCGATGTCTTGGTTATTAGCAGGGTGCTTTTCGCTGTGGTCATGATCGGTTTTGTCGGCTATTTTTTCGACCGCATGAAACACTCTCTCTTCGTCACTAGCGAAACGAAGACAAAAGACTATCCCAGACGATAAGGCAGGTATTTTTTGCAAAAGGAATATTTTAAATGATGCCTTCTATTGCTTAGGAGGCTAATTTTTATTCACAAGCTGGCATATTCCAAAATTTCTTGACCCATCAGTACGCATTCATTCGGTAGTCGAGCTTAGATAAATCGCATCCGATACTGCCCTTTGTAGATATATCCCCAAACCTCCAACACATCGAACCATTGTTTTAGCAATCAGGAACAGCTTGCCACGCATTAGGGGGCGGGAAGCGGGACTTGTTGAATAGTAAGGTTGATTGTCATTTGTTCTTTTCCTATTAAAGTTTTTTCAACTGCCTGCGAAATAATACATTTGAAAAGCAGGTGACCTTTCATATATTCGGGCTGGCTAGAAATGCGGTTTATGTCGAACCCGGCCAAATAATCACGGCTGTACGTAACCGGTTTTTGCCAAAGCAAGACATCCGGTCAAAATCCTCTCTCGCAATGGGAATAAACTGGCAATCGAGTTCGCTTTGGCGGCGTTCGTCGGGGTCGGAATCGTGCATGTAGAGGCAATCGTCGTCAAAACCGCTCATCACGACCCAGTGCGGGGCTTTTTTCCGATCCATGAGGAAGGTGCTGATCAAAATTAGGGGTATGGCACCGGCCTTGAATGCACTGATAAGTTCATCTTGGGTGATGTTGGCAGTGTGAATCTGGATAGCTTGCTCGGTTGCCTGACGCTTGAAGCCGTTATCCACCAACTCAACAATCTGCTTTTTGTCTTCATTGCGTACGCCGTCTATGAATAAGGTGCCGATTTGGCTGATCCAGACTTCCACGCCGAAGTTGCGCCGTTTTGCCGCCAACGCCAAGCCTAACGGATGGCAACCCCCGTGTCCCGAAGTCATGAAGATGGTCGTGGCTTCCCGCCAGATATTGATTTCTTCTTCCTGTGAAGGCTGGTAAGCGCGGTTAAGCCCGTGCATTGCCATCATCAGTGCGGCGGGGCCACAGGTAAAGTGGGTGGTTTGCTTTAACCAATGAACAGAACGATGTTGCAAGGTGTCACTGTAGTGGCGGATGCGTTTCTGGTAACGGAGTGCATCCTTATGGTCTTGGTAATAATCACGGTAGATACCGAATTTTTGGTAGCCAAGCGATTCATATAGCTTGATTGCTGGCGTGTTATCGACGCTGACTTCAAGCCGCAGATACAACCTGCCGTCATCATGCGCGGCTTGCTCGCCTGCCATGATAAGCTGCTTGGCTATGCCAGTACCTCGGTGTTGCTGGGCAACGGCCAGTGAATAGATGCGCGCCAACCGCGTCCCCGGATGGTAAATAATAAGAATGTACGCGACGACTGCATTAGCAGAGTCTGCAACCAGCAATGAACGGTTTTCGGTGCTGATCCAATGCCGGAAACTGCGGCGACTTAATTTGTCAGTGTCAAAGCTGGCATTTTCCAACGTGACCAAATCTTCCAAGTCGCTTAGTTGGGCGGGGCGAATGGGGATGTTCCCTTCTGTAGGCATTAACCGGACAACCCCTGTAAGGCTTGGGCAATGACCTGACGGGCACGGAACAAAACCATCGCTTTCCAGGCATCATCATCTGGACAAAAATGTTGCCGCATGTGTTTACTGTGTTCCAAGCGTTCTGCGGCATTATCCGATTGTGCCCATAATTGATGGTCTCGTAATAACACTTCAAACAGTTGGTCGGTGGGGTAAGTGCCAAATTCCAACGTGACATGGCAACTGCGCCCGTTCATGATGTCATGCCAGGCATAATCCATTAAGCCCATTTTAGGGACGGAACTTGATGTGCCCAATGCAGGCAGTGTCACGGAATCGCCATACCAATGTTGAGCAACCCTTGCGCCGCGACTTGTTGGGTGATGGTCGCATATAATTTCCCCATAGCCATAAGGCCCAAGACCGCTATGCAGGTCGATAACAGCCAAATCACGTTCATGCAGGCTGTATTGCCGCATCAGATCTTCGGTCACCAGCCTACCATGTGCCGGTTTCTTACCCCCAAAGAAAGGCCCTGCTGGGTCGCTATACTGACCACCGCTGATCGCCATTTCCAGCGCATTTCGCCCTTGTTGGTTTTCATACTCGGCAAAAGCCGCTTTTCTCTGTGTTTGGTTGGCTGAGAATAGGGCATTCCTCAACGATTGGTAGCCTGGGTTTTCGGGTAAGGGTTTAGCAAAATCCACCGCATTACGGTTTAGGTCTACACCGTCCTCATCGCACCGGCGTAGCCAGGCGTAGCCCCAGGGAGTCAAGGCATGGACGACCAATACGGCGGTATCGGTTGGGATAGAAAGCTGTCCGCTGGCAATCAAGCTGAGGTGGTCAAGCTCAATCGCGCTGCCGACGAAGCCCTCAACGCCGTGGGTTCCGGCCAGCAAAGCCAACACCTTGCCGGCATTTTCATCGCCCAACCACAAAGTGTCGGTATAAAGCGGCGCTCCGTCGGGTGTTTTGCCTGGACACGGATAAGTCTTATGCAGGATTTGCGCGAAAGTGGACAATCCTACCAGCGTCAGCAAGCGTTCCCTTGCGGCAACGTAATAGTCTGAAAAAATTTCGATACTTATCGGCGTAAAAGTTAAATAGGATGACATCAGGTATTAAATTGCTTACTGTTAGTCCGCAGTATAAATAAACTGTTGCAGAAACTCTTTGTAAAAAAACAAGTCTAGTTACAAAATAATCGAAAAGGGAACCTTTAACTCGCCATTCACAATCCATTCAGGACAATGTGGCTATCTTACCTTAACCAAGCCAAGCACAAAAAACAAATCACGATGCGAACAATGTCCGGCCCATTCGACGAACGGCAGAGCTACAATAATCGGAACATTCGCTAACTACGCACTTTCTCACACTAAGGAGCAAAACTTAACCCATGGCGCGAACCCTTTTGGTTGTCGATTCATTATCCGACTGGAATCCTTATTACCCCAGCGATCAAGTCATCACGTTTGAGGACTACCTTGCCACGGAAAAGGAAGACTCCGAACACCGGGTGCGTATTATCAACCTTTGCAGCAGTTATTCCTATTTGTCCGACGGTTACTATTGTTCCTTGTTGGCGGAAGCCCGTGGGCATCACGTCATCCCTTCTGTTAAGGCTTTAAATGACATAGAAAAGAAAGCACTTTACCAGCTCCAACTGGAAGATTTGTCGCAAACCTTGGAACGGGTCTTTAAAGGTCGAGACAAACGGGATGAAATCAAGGTGCTGAGTTTTTTCGGCATGACGGAAGACCCTGCGTTCCAGGATCTGGCGAGATTGTTGTTTGAACGGTTTTCCTGCCCTATTATGGAAGTCACCTTGGGTTATGCGCAACAGTGGGAAATTACCGACTTAAAAGCCATATCGCACCGTGCCCTTGATGATGCGAATGAAACCTTGTTTGCCACGGCACTGGATAAATTCAGCAAAAAGGTCTGGCGTAAAGGTCGCGCACGTAAGGCCGCCCGCTATGATCTTGCCATCCTAGTCAACCCATCGGAAACATTGCCGCCCAGCAATCGCGGAGCGTTAAAAAAGTTTATCGGCATAGGCAGGGAATTGGGTATCGAAATTGAGCTGATTACCCAGCAACATTACGGACGCTTGCCGGAATTTGATGCTTTATTTATCCGTGAAACAACCGCTATTGACAATTATACGTACCGCTTTGCCAAAAAGGCCGAAGCGGAAGGGCTGGTGGTCATAGATGACCCGACTTCCATCCTGCGCTGTACCAATAAGGTTTATTTGGCCGATTTATTCCGTACCCATAAAGTGCCATCACCCAAAACCTGGATATTGCACAAAGGCAATAGCAGACATCTCGATCAACTAGAAAGCAAGGCGGGATTTCCGGTGGTTATCAAGATTCCAGACGGCTCCTTTTCCAAAGGCATTGTCAAAGTCAATAACCGGCAAGAGCTCGATGAGAAAGTCGCCGAATTGTTCCAGAAATCTGCCTTGTTATTGGCGCAAGAGTTCCTATATACCGATTTCGACTGGCGGATAGGCGTGTTCAATAACAAGGCCTTATATGCTTGCCGCTATTACATGGTCAAAAACCATTGGCAAATTTATAGACATGGCGAAAAGCGCACCGACAGCGGCCATTTTGAAACCATGCCGACGTTTGAAGCACCCAAATCTGTGCTGGATGCCGCCTTAAAAGCCACTCAAGCCATAGGAAATGGCCTTTACGGCGTGGATGTCAAGGAAAAAGATGGCAAGGGCTATGTGATAGAGGTCAATGACAACCCGAATATCGACCGCGGCATTGAGGATAAATATTTGGGCGATGAGTTGTATCGTCAGATTATGGCGGAATTTTTGCGGCGGATGGAGAATAGCAGCAAGGGGGTATGAGGATTCGTTGTTTCGGAAATAATACCCAGGCGATGCGCTGGAGGACGAAGCGCATCGCCTGGGGCCGCATTATTGCATGACAAACTTAAGCCCAATCAAAAACAAGACCGAAGCCAACACGGGCCGCAGGTAATGTTCTGGAATTTTTGCACTTAAGTGGCTGCCGATCCAGATTCCGGGCAACGAACCAATCAGCAAACTGCCCAACAACATCAGGTCAACATTACCCAGGCTTAAATGTCCCAAGCCTGCTACGGCGGTGAGCGGAATAGCGTGGGCGAGGTCGGTACCGACAATCTTCAAGGTACTCTCGCGCGGGAAAAGGAACAGCAAGGCGACCGTTCCCAGTGCACCGGCACCCACGGACGATAAAGTGACCAATACGCCCAAGACGGCGCCGGTAAGTATCGTTGCAGGTATCTGCCAGCGCGGCGAGAAGCGTCCGGCATTCATCATATTGCTGTAATCATCATCGAGTTGCCCCAACGCTTTGGATTTACGTAAGATGACGGCACGAACCAGCAAGGCACAGGCCGTCAAGATGAGCGCAATTCCAAGGGAATAAGTAATCAGCCCCGTCGTTTCTTTGCCAATCTCCATATAATGCTTAATGGCAAACAAGGTTAAAACGGCAAATGGCAAGCTACCTAAAGCCAACCAAGCGACAATCGGCCAGTCTACTGAGCGATGCTTGCCATGGTGTACAAATACCCCGCCCGTTTTGGTGATGGCAGCATATAAAAGGTCGGTCCCTACTGCAACAGAGGCTTTAAAACCGAACAGAAAAACCAGCAAAGGGGTCATCAGCGAGCCGCCGCCTACACCCGTAATGCCGACCAATAGGCCCACGGCAAAACCGGAAACCGAGTACATTATGTTCATTATTTATCTTGCGTTTGGATAGGATTGTTGAAATTGGTGCACTATACCAGCAATCTATTGCATCTTTTAATAATATGTTATGCTAATTTTATGCTATTTAGTCATAAAGAATTCTGGGCTACTGCAATGGAACACGGATGTAAACGGATTTTATTTTCTTGTTAACTGCTGTTTTGTTATGCCATCCAAAAGAAATTTTAGTCCTCACCATTATTTATCCCTACAAATCAGGGGTTATCTGCCTAAATCCGCATTCCAATCCTACCGGCTTTTCATTAGATAACCCATGAACCTGATCCAATTACGTTACATCCGTGAGATAGTCCGACAAAACCTGAGTATTTCAAATACTTCCGAAGCCTTACATACCTCGCAATCCGGGGTAAGCAGGCAAGTTCAATTGTTTGAGGAAGAACTTAATCTACTGGTTTTTCAGCGCAACGGCAAGCGGCTAATCGGCATTACCGAACCGGGGAAGATTATCGTCAACCTGGCTGAACGGGTATTGCGTGAACTGGAAAACATCAAAAAAGTTAGTAAGGAATTTACCCAGAAGGATAAGGGGACGCTAACGATAGCGGCAACCCACACTCAGGCACGTTATTTCTTGCCCGTGGCCGTCAAGCAATTTATGCACGATTACCCAGGCGTCACCTTAACCATCCACCAGGGCAATCCCACCCAGGTGGCGGAACAGGTGGCTGACGGCGAGGCTGATTTGGGCATCGCCACAGAAGCCATCAACACCTACGAAAAGTTGTCGTGCCTGCCATGCTACCAATGGAACCGCTGTATTGTCGCACCGGAAGGCCACCCATTGCTGGATGATTTGCCGCTCACCCTGGAAAAAATCGTCCAATACCCATTGATTACCTACGACTTCACCGTTACTGGCGGCTCGCTGGTCAAGCACATATTCAACCAAGCCGGACTCGAGCCTAATGTGGTGCTGACCGCCATTGATGCCGACGTCATCAAGACCTACGTGAACCTCGGATTGGGTATCGGACTATTGGCAACCATGGCATACGATCCAGAGCGCGACTCCAATTTACGGCTACTGGATGCCAGCCATCTCTTTCCCGCCAGCACCACCTACCTCGGATTGCGCCGTGATGCTTATTTAAGGGATTATGTGTACGATTTTATCCATATCCTGGTGCCATCACTCAACCGCAAAGTAGTCATGCAAGCACTAAAATGAGCAGGGCTACCTCCCTGAATATTTCGCTCGACCAAATGGAGAAAAGATTGAAAGAAATACCGTTTTGCTGCGATTTTTCTCGACAGGTGTTGCTGTTTTCTGATGCCTTTTCTTGCATTTCAGCTTATCATGCCGCCATTTAAGGCTAAATGATTAATCAATGTCATGAAAGACAATCCTCTTACATTTTTGTTGATGGGTTTAATATTAACCGGATGCGGCCAGCCTGGCCCTTTGTATTTGCCTACCGATAAGCCGCCGATCCAGGCCAAGCCTGGAGTGTCGGAAGCAGACGCAGAAAAAAAGACACCAGACAAAACCGAATCACCACCGCAACCGGAAATCCAGCAACCTAATATTATAGACCCACAATAATGGATTATTTTAATTACCAAGCAGATGAATTATACGTTGAAGACGTCTCCGTGCAGGACATCGTCTATCAACACGGCAGCCCTTGCTACATCTATTCGCGGGCGACATTGGAACGGCACTGGAAGGCTTTCGATGATGCTTTCGGCGAACAGCCGCACCTTATTTGTTACGCGGTAAAGGCCAATTCCAATATCGCCATCTTAAACTTGCTGGCGCGATTGGGTTCGGGTTTCGATATTGTCTCCTTGGGTGAATTGGAGCGGGTCGTTGCGGCGGGCGGCGATCCGAAGAAAATCGTTTTCTCCGGGGTCGGCAAGCGCGAAGACGAAATCCTAGCGGCTTTAAAAATGGGCATACGCTGTTTCAATATTGAAGTTAGCGGTGAACTCGACCGGATAGATATTCTTGCCGAGCAGTTGGGCGTGATTGCCCCCGTCTCATTTCGGGTAAACCCGGATGTGGATGCCCTTACCCATCCTTATATCGCCACCGGATTAAAAGAAAACAAGTTCGGAATTGATTTCGACCAGGCTTTGTCTGAATACCGCCGTGCGGCGGCGATGCCCAATGTCCAAGTTGTGGGCATAGATTGCCACATCGGCTCGCAATTGACCGAATCCAGGCCATTTTTGGACGCGCTCGATAGGGTGTTGGCACTGGTCAACGCCCTTGAGAATGAAGGGATTGCGCTCCATCATATTGATTTAGGCGGAGGCTTAGGCATTTGTTATAAAGATGAACACCCGCCAGAACCCGCCGAATACATAAAGGCAATTCTGGCGAGGTTAAGCCATCAAAAGTATGAAATCCTGCTTGAGCCTGGTCGCGCTATTGCCGGGAATGCGGGCATATTAGTAACCCAAGTCGAATACCTAAAAACCACCCCGTACAAAAACTTTGCCATCGTCGATGCGGCGATGAATGACTTGATCCGGCCATCCTTATATGGTGCATGGCAGGAAATTATTCCGGTGACCAAACGAGGCGGCGTAGACGAAAAGCACTGGGATATCGTCGGCCCCGTTTGCGAGACAGGCGATTTCTTGGGCAAAGACCGGCCATTAAAGATCGGGCAAGGCGATTTGCTGGCCATCCGCTCCTCTGGTGCGTACGGTTTCAGCATGAGTTCCAACTACAATTCCAGGCCGCGCTGTGCCGAAATTATGGTCGATGGGACAAAAGTTAGGGTAATCCGTGATAGGGAACGGATTTCGCACCTTTGGGCGGGTGAGCATTTGTTGGCGTTGTGAAAATTAATATCCGACTCTGTAGGGTGCGTTTTACTCACCAAAACTGGTGCATGAAATACACCCTCGACTGAACTACAAAGACATACACATGAATTCCAGCAAATAAAAGCATGATTAAGGATGTCGAAAAATTAGAAGCTGTGTTTTACACAAGCCCAATTCCACATAATTTGGGTATCCTTACTTTTATTGGTTTTGTTTTTGATCGCGTTCATTTTCCAAATGTTTATTTGCCAATAGATGGATTTGATCGAGATGAAGTAATTAATGAAATAAAGCGTATCGAGAATTTTGGACTGAGAGATTACGAAACTTGGCTACTCATAAATCTGATGAAGTATGCCCTTAACCCTGAACTTCGCGAATTTTGTCACTTTACGGGAGAACGTGGGCAAATATTTGGGGGCGAGGAAATTGATAAAGTAAAAGATTTAGTAGCGGCACTAGAACAACTGATACATGGCTCGCCCAAACCTGGATTTTCCCCCATGTATACTCCTGGTTACCATAAAGGACTTAATAATGACGCGTACATAGACTATCCAGGTAATTATTTTTACCAATGCAATGCACTCTTGTATGCAGCCAAACACGGGATTCCTCTAATAAATACAGACCCTACATTGCCAGTGCCTGGA
>NZ_AYLO01000054.1 GCF_000496735.2 Methyloglobulus morosus KoM1 | reverse complement strand
CATGATTCGTTGTTGAGGGCCCCATTGTGATTTAGGGCTTTAGGTTACATTTTATCGATTAATCAGGCGGCGGCGCTTTTCTCCGCGTTAGCGGCTTCGTCCAACATGGCGCTCAACCGGAGCGCGGTTATAATGCGGTTTTGTTTTTTCAGCTATTTGGGCCGCGCCCGGTTAGCTCTACGTTATGTGTCAAAAAGAAACCGATGGAAGTTTCAGTAGATCAAGAGATTAAACAAATACAGATGGGTAAACCCCATGTTGTAATCCTGGGTGCCGGAGCTAGTTACGCCGCTTTTCCATATGGGGATAAAAATAGCGTAAGGCTTCCGCTCATGAATAATTTCGTGGATATTCTTAGCCTCCATGATTTACTGTGCCAAACAGGCATCTCTTATGAAGCCGATAACTTTGAGAAGATATACGACCAGCTTTGTCGTAATACCACCCATCAAGAAGTCAGAGAAGAATTAGAAAAGGTAATTTATGACTACTTTTCTTGCTTAGAGATTATTGATGAGCCAACCATTTACGACCACTTATTGCTCTCTCTCCGAGAAAAGGACGTTGTTGCAACTTTTAACTGGGATCCTTTTTTGTTGCAGGCGTTCCGCAGGAACGTACACAAATTTAAGTTGCCACGGCTGCTGTTTCTTCATGGCAATGTTGGGGTCGGATATTGTGAAAAAGACAAGGTGGCAGGAATAAATGGGAATAGGTGCAGTAAATGCGGCAGTCTTCTTGCGCCGACGAAGCTTCTATACCCAATTGCAGAGAAAAATTACCATTTGAATGGTTTCATTTCGTTGCAGTGGAAAGAGCTACAGCAGCATTTACAAAGTGCTTTTATGATTACTATCTTTGGCTACGGTGCGCCGCAGTCAGATGTGAGTGCAATTGATTTAATGAAACTTGCTTGGGGCGATGTAAACCAGAGAGAAATGGAGCAAACGGAAATAATCGATATAAGAAGTGAAGATGATTTGGGCAATACATGGGAACCTTTTATTCACACCCACCACTACGAAACACATTCATCGTTCTATGATTCTTGGATAGCCAATCACCCCAGAAGAACCGGCGAGGCATACATAAATCAGTATTGGAATGCACAGTTTATCGACAACAATCCAATACCGAAAAAACTCGCATTTCCAGAGTTGTGGGCCTGGTATGATCGATTGAAAAAGGTAGAAGAGCAGCATGAAAACACATAACAAGGCACTCCACCGGACGGCAATTCCGCTACGCTACATTGCCGCCGGTGAGTTTGATCGTTAGACGAGAGGACTGAGGAAAAACCATGCTATGTCGTGTTCCCAAAAGTGCTACCAAGACTCTCGACCAAGTGCTTGGCAATGATGGTGACAAAAAGGACATGGGGTCAACGAGCCCCCCAACGGGCATGTCTCCCCCGGGATTGGTTCTCAACGTGTACACAGAAGGGCCGAATGCGTGGAAGGTTATATGCACGCTGACACCAGCCGTCGAAGGCACGAATCAAGCGGTTTATCTCGCGCCCGGCACCTATCCCACCGGGCTCGCACAGCATGGGCAATTCATCGGTTCAGCGGATGTTGATCACCCCGAAATCTACGCCATCCTTGACGCCACGAACTCCGACTGGAGCCGCAGGGCCGAAGTGGAGCACTGCTACGACTGGATACGGGCACACGACCTCACTTTGAAAGTAGCCGAAAACACAATCCGGGCAGCGACTCCCGGGCTGCAGAATCGCCGGTTCGGCAGCCGCCTGGCGGCCTACGCCGGGGCGCTGGAAGCGTTCGTTGGCCACTCACCGCATAGACGAATCGCCGAGGTTTTCCAAAGATCAGTGTTCGCAACGGCTGAGCGTCATGATTTCTTCCCACAGACGTTCAAGAAGCAGCTCACCGAACTCTTCCTGGAAGTCGGAAGCCGAACCGCACATCGCGATTCGGAGAGGTGGCATCACTTCGAGTACAGCAACCTTCCTGTCCCTAGCAGTGAACTCGGAATTATGGATAGCCTCCAATCAAGTGGCCGCGACTACCGCCGAGTCCAACGCTCGGCTACCTTTAGTGTTGACATAATGACATCGGAGCAGCTAATCACCCTTGGCTGACCGGTTTGGCGTTTGTCCGTTTGGTGTGGCCCGCCCTGAACGCGGTGTACCGTTGTGGATCGAATCGACGAACACGTGTCGCCTCCCGAAGGCGGCAGCTAGAGCGGTAGTTGGGGTGAGGCATGAATCCAGGACATTTTAGGCTTATGATTCAATGCATTGACCTAACAACACCATCAACCCGGACGCAGTCTTGGCAGAGTTCGTCGCCTTTGCTCGGCAGTCAGTTCAGGGTCACGGAGGGCACAATGCGGCCTAACCGTGAAATAGTGTCGTCAACAAGACTAGGCAACAACATCAAAACACCATAGATTGAAACTGTAGCATCACAATAAACGATCAGTTTTTAACAGCTCTTGAATAAACGGGGAAACCGCTCGCAGGGAAACACCCCCTTTTAATAAACCACGGAGTAAGCAATCCCTGTTCACCAACGTAATGGACTTGAGACAAATCTAGGTATTGGGATTTCATAAATCCTCCGTCGGTTATAAACGGCTATTCAGTTAAAACAATTAGCCGCGCCTTTGCGCTTATGTGGAGATCAGAAAGCCTCAACCATAAAAGAATTTCCATTGACATTCTTATACGCTTATGAAGTAGAATAATCTACAAATAAGTAATATTAGAACATTAAATGAACCGTTCCTGGCTAATCCTCATTGTCAGCCTGCCGACCCAAAACTCCACCGGACGGATGCGCGTCTGGCGGGCGCTCAAGGCACTGGGTTGTGGCGTATTGCGAGATGGGGTGTATTTATTGCCGTACCGTAAGGAGTTCAGGCAAACGCTTCAAGCTCAGGCTGAAGACGTGATCGCAGGAGGCGGGAGCGCCCATATCCTGGAATTGGATAGCGAGAACCAGGAACAGCAAAAAGTCTTTGAAAACCTGTTCGACCGCTCAATCGATTATGCAAAACTGGTTGAAACTATACAGCAAACCGCCGACTCAAACCTCCAACCAAATGATCTGGCAAAACTCCAAAAACAAGTGCATCGGCTGCGTAAAGACTTTGAAGCCATTGCGATCCAGGATTTTTTCCCCGGTGCAGCACGGGAACAAGCGGCCTCCGTCCTCGAAGATTTGGAACATGCAATCACTGAGCGCCTTATGCCAGATGAACCGCATGCCGTACATCGACGAATTAGGCGGTTACATGTAGAGGATTTTCAAGACCGGACTTGGGCAACCCGCCAGCGCCCGTGGATCGACCGGCTTGCCAGTGCGTGGCTGATTCAACGCTTTATCGATCCCGAGGCTCGTTTTATCTGGCTTATAGATCCGGCTGCTTGCCCTGCCGAAGCCCTGGGCTTCGATTTTGACGGGGCTGAGTTTACCCATGTCGGTGCGAAAGTCACGTTCGAGGTATTAATGGCGAGTTTCGGATTGGCAAAAGATGCCGCATTGAACCGCCTCGGTGCCTTAGTCCACTACCTGGATGTCGGCGGGATTCCCGTCCTGGAAGCGGCGGGTTTGGAAACGCTGATCCGAGGCATGAGACAACGCTGGCCTTCCGATGATGATTTGCTGATCGAAACGAACAAAACTTTTGATGCCTTTTATCAGGCTTTTTCAGGAAATGACGCATGAATCAACCCGATCAATCGCAAATGTCGCCACCGCCCGTTACTTTAGGGCAAGCCTTCTGGTATTGGCTAAAACTGGGTTTCATCAGTTTCGGTGGCCCTGCCGGGCAAATTGCCATCATGCACCAGGATTTGGTCGAGAAAAAGCGCTGGATTTCCGAACGGCGTTACCTGCATGCACTCAACTACTGTATGTTGTTGCCCGGCCCGGAAGCCCAACAATTGGCGATCTACATCGGTTGGTTGATGCACCGCACCTGGGGTGGTGTGATAGCCGGTAGCCTGTTCGTGCTGCCATCGCTCATCATCTTGATTGTCTTAAGCTGGATTTATCTGGCTTTCGGGCATTTGCCCACTGTTGCCGGGGTGCTTTATGGCATCAAACCGGCAGTGACCGCCATTGTCCTGTTCGCCGCCTACCGCATCGGCTCTCGGGCATTGAAAAATGGGCTGCTGTGGACGATGGCGGGCTTGGCGTTTGTCGCTATCTTCGTATTCGATACGCCATTTCCCTTGATCGTCTTAATGGCAGGTTTGCTAGGTGCCCTGGGCGGCAAGTTTATTCCCCAGAAATTTGCCACTGGCGGCGGGCATGGAGGCGCAAAACAAAGTTATGGAAAGGCTTTGATCGACGATGACACACCGACTCCAGACCATGCCAAATTTAGCGGCAAACGGTTGGGCAAATTGATAGCGGTCGGCTTGATCTTATGGGGCGGCGCAATCGGTTTATTGTGCGTCCATTATGGTTGGGATGGGGCGCTGACACAGATGGGCTGGTTTTTCACCAAGGCGGCGCTGCTGACATTTGGCGGTGCTTACGCCGTGTTGCCTTATGTCTATCAAGGTGCAGTGGAACATTATCATTGGCTGACTGCCCATCAAATGATTGACGGCCTGGCATTAGGTGAAACCACGCCAGGCCCCTTAATTATGGTCGTCACCTATGTCGGCTTCGTAGCCGGATGGACTAAAGAGTTGTTTGGCGCTGACCAGCTTTTTCTAGCTGGGGCTATGGCTGCCTGTGTCGTGACCTACTTTACTTTCTTGCCCAGCTTTTTATTCATCCTGGCAGGCGGCCCTTTAGTCGAATCCACGCATGGTAACTTGAAGTTTACTGCACCGTTAACTGGCATTACCGCTGCCGTGGTCGGCGTTATCCTGAACTTGGCGGCATTTTTCGCCTATCACGTGTTTTGGCCGCACGGTTTCCAAGGCCGTTTTGATGCGGTTGCCGCGTTGATTGGCCTTTCTGCGTTACTGGCTTTGTTACGTTACAAAGCCGGTGTCATCCCCGTGATCGCACTCTGCGGACTAGCGGGGCTGTTAGTCACTTTCATTAAACCCTGGCTTGAACAGGGTGGAGTTTTGCTATGAACACGATCCGTTGGTTTCAGTTTTCCTTATTATTACTGTGCGCTATAGCCGCATGCCAAGTTGTTGCCCTGGAGAATCAAAGTCATAAAGGATCGCTGGATTCGGTTACCATCGAAAAACTGACCGGTGCTAAAGGCAAATTGGATGCTACCGAGAACGTTTTTAAGGTCAGCGTTCCCCGGACTGACCTTACCGTGATGGTAGCCGGGGTCAAAATGATCCCCGCTATGGGATTTACTTCGTGGGCGGCTTTCAAACCGGCGGGCGAACAGGTCATGGTCATGGGTGACATGGTGTTGACGGAGGACCAAGTCAATCCGGTGCTTAGTATGGCACTGGACAATGGTATTGAGGTCACCGCCTTGCATAATCATTTCCTCTGGGACACACCCAGGGTGATGTTCATGCATATCGGTGGTATGGGCGATATTGAAAAGCTCGCCACGGGCGTTGGTAAGGTTTTCCATGAAATTAAAAAAACCAGTGCCGTCAAAGTACCCGCACCGCATACGCCACTAGTTGCTAGCAAGACTTCGCTCGATCCGAAAATTATTGAAACGGCCATCGGCGCTCCCGTCGAAAAGGCTGGCGAAATTTATAAGGTGACCATAAGCCGCTCGACGATGATGGCGGGACACGATGCTGGCAAGGTGATGGGCGTCAATACCTGGGCGGCCTTTGCAGGCAGCGATAAAAAAGCGGTCGTGGATGGGGACTTCGCCATGCTGGAGTCAGAATTGCAAGGCGTATTAAAAGCCTTACGCAGTGCGGGCATTTTCATTACTGCAATTCATCACCACATGACCGGGGAATCGCCCAAGATCGTGTTCTTGCACTTTTGGGGCACAGGCTCTGTCAATGATTTAGCCAAGGGCATTAAAGCCGCGTTGGACACTCAAGCGAGCAAGTAGGAGGCCGTCTGTGAAATGAATTACCCGTGAATAATCAGGGTATTGAAATAAACACCTTGGTTGGGAATCCAATAGCCGGGTTATTATTCGTAATGGCGGTTACCTACGCCCCGTTTGCGGGGGCTTATTCAGCAACTGGGCGATGATTTTTCTGCAAGAAGATAAGCATAAGCCCACAGCAAGCAGGGCATCATTAAAATTCCCCCAATATGCTGCTATAGTGACATCACTGATGGTGGCAGCACTTATGTCAGGTGTCGAATTAGGCAGTTTTGCACTCGGTCCATTACGAGAATGGCCCATTAACCACCATTTTTAACGCAGCTACAGCGCTATCCCCGTTGGTAGTGGGATTAGGAATTATGGCACTGATCGAACGCAAAAATGATAAACAAGTAGTAAACCCCTCCCTGATGTGCGCTATCCCTGATGATTTGAGCCCATCAGAGCGCGAAGGCATCATCATTTGCCCCGCTTGTGGCGGGGCAAATCCGAAAGACGCGGTCTTTTGTGTTAGTCACCAATGTCACAAAGCCTTAGGCGAATTCAAATACGTATTGGAGGAACTTCAAGCCCAAAAGAATTGGATTGAAAAGCTGGCCGATAAAGTAACCCATTTCATCGCGAAACCGCATTTTATCATCATCCATATGCTGTGGTTTGCAGTTTGGATCATGGCCAACGAAGGCTATCTTGGACATCTTCCCTACTTTGATGAGTATCCCTATAGCCTGTTGGGCATCATCTTGGCTATTGAAGCCGTATTCATTACCGGTTTCCTATTAATCAGCCAAAACCACCAATCAGCCTATTCTGAAAAACGCGCAGAATTGGATTATGAAGTTAATATTAGATCTTATCGCAAGCTGATTGAATTGGAAAAGCGTTTGGATAGTTTGGAAAGCAAAAACCCTATAGGCCGTGAAGGAGAGCCGGAAGCATAAAGACGACATGCTTTTCGTTTGTTTATACTGGCTGAAAAACGACCAGGGGACGCAGCCGGATATGGGGTTGTCCGGCGGCGGTCAAGTGCAATAGAAAGGAAGGATATTGACTAATTTTTCCTTACACTTCCGACTCCACTATTACCAATAGTCCTCAGTCCAGGAGGCGGATGGTTTCCTGGGTTGTCCTGGTTAAGGTGCATGTTTTACTAGCACTGGAGACAGGATAAGGCGCAAGAACTTATGGCACTTCTAATATCTGTATCGACGACTATTGCTGGCTTATCGCCGATAAATGTGCGAATATGATTACAAAGGTGTAATGCTGGGGTATCTGCATGAACAATGAAAATGCAAAAAAAGCTAATTATCTTTGGAAACTGAATTGTTTGTTATTGATCGGATTTATCCTCTTGCTGTTTGGGGGCAATGCATTTGCTGGAAATTTAAAGCTTACCTGGAAGGCCAGTAAATCCCATGATGTAGGGGGTTATAAGGTCTATTATGGACTAAGCAGAAAAAACTATACAGCTAGCATTGATGTTGGTAAAAGACTAACTTATAAGTTGAAAGGGTTAACAAACGGCGAAAGGTATTTTTTTGCAGCGA
>NZ_AYLO01000053.1 GCF_000496735.2 Methyloglobulus morosus KoM1 | reverse complement strand
TTCTTTCAACTGATGAAATAAGCCCGATATGCATGGAATGTTGCCGAAAAATGTATTTGCCGGACGTTGAGTATTTGTCATAAATTTGGATACTTATTGTCCATATATAGACTTATTGTTTATTATAGTGTATAAATATACTACATTATCGAATAACGTGTGGAGGCCATTATGTTATCGATTGAACACGCTAAATTACCGCCCGACAGCGCCAAAATTTCAAAAAGCGCCTTACGGACTTTTTTTAATATCATGAATACATGGCAGCTTAGCTCCGAACAAGCCATGACCTTGCTTGGCCTGGATTCCCGCAGCACCTATTTCAAATGGAAGAAAAATCCCGAGTCGGCAAAACTCACACCTGATAAACTGGAAAGGCTTTCTTACATCTTCGGTATTTATAAGGCGTTGCAACTTCTGCTGCCCAATGCCGATTCCGCAGATCAATGGATAAAACAGCCTAACTCGGCACTTCCCTTTCAAGGCAAATCTGCCTTGGAACGGATGCTAACCGGGCGCGTCGCCGATTTGTATATAGTGCGGCAATATTTGGACGGGCAGCGCGGCTGGTCGTGATTGACAACTTGCCGACAAGCCATGTTGATTGGCAACCCTGCTGGCGCTTGGTATCCAGCCGATTTCCACCTGTCGGCTTGTTCGATCGCGTTGCCGATCCGGAAGACCTGGACATCGTTTATGCCATCGAAGGCCTAACCAATGATCGGTTACTTGATGATGCGGGTGATATTAATCTGGTTAAGCCCGAAGATAGGGTTTCAGGGCCTGGCACTACACCGATAATGGCGGCTTTTACCCATTTAAATCCCGAAGGCAGCCGTTTTACGGACGGCAGCTATGGTGTTTATTATGCGGGGAATACCATCGAGACGGCTATTGCTGAAACGCAATATCACCGCGCCTTGTTTTTGGCGGCCACCCACCAACCGCCAACCGAAATAGACATGCGAAGTTATGCGTCAGATCTATCCGCAGAATTGCATGACATTCGCTTATGCCAGCCTTCATTGCCCCAGATTTATAACCCCGATCCAAACCATTACGCCGATGCACAGGATCTGGCGAAGAGCTTATGGAGCGCCGGTTCCAACGGTATTGTTTACGATAGCGTACGGATGTCTGGCGGAGAATGTGTTGCCCTATTCAAGCCATGCGCCTTGTCTCCGACAAGGCAAGGGCCGCATTTTTGCTACGTTTGGGATGGTTATAAGATGACGAACGCGTACAAAAAATCCTTGATTGCACCGGACGGCTAGGCCACATTTTACACACACTTTTACGAATACCCGATCCTTCGTCCACAGCTTGGGCAATTGGCCGCGATGAAGATGATGTAACGGGTGGGCAAAAAAATTGCCCACCTATCTATCTCGGTTGGGTAAATGACCTTTTAGAACTTAGACGCGGCGAAAACCCGTGAAACCGCATCTTTTGCGTCGAACATGAGTTTTATGGTGTCTTTCGATGCGCTGCTCGCGACGGCAACGGCTTTTTCGGCACTGCTAGAATGATCTTGGATGCGTTCCAAGATCGCCTGTACCTCATCACGTAGCCTTTGTGCGTCATCACGCGCCTGCTCGGCCAATTGCTTGGCGTCTTGGCTTTCCTGAAGTGCTTGCTGCACTTGCGATAATAGGCTTTCAGCCTGGCGTTGGATTTCCTGGGCTTGCGCCACAGAGTCACCCGCTTGGTTCAGTTGTTGTTCGATCTCTTGCGCGCGGTTTGATGCCAGTCGGCTTAAGTCGGCGGTTTGGGCGAGATACTCATTTGATTGCTGAGCGAAACCTTGCGCCTCATCCAGGGCGGATTGTGCCCGAGTTGAGGTTTGTTCAATACCCGACAGGGTTGAAAGTGCGCTGTTATGCGCATCAATCGTCGCGCTGGCGTACCGTTCCGCTTCCCTGACTTGGGCGCTGGCCCCTTCGGCATGGGTTTGTGCCAAGTTGGCTGCTTGTTGGGCGTTATAAGCGGACTGATCGGCGTTGCCTTCATATTCACGGGCGCGCGTGGCGGAATACCCTGTCGCTTCCGCGTTTGAACCGGCTGCTTCGGCCTGTGCTATGGCATCCCTTGCAGCGCCATTTGCCCTTTCAGCGTAATTATAGGCTTGGTCGGCATGATTGGCGGATGCCTGGGCATTGTCTTGTGCCTGCCGAGCCGCATACGCTGCCGATTCGGCATTCTCGTCCGCTTGCCGGCGGGCTGATTCGGCTTGTTGGGCGTTATTGACCGATATTTGGGCATATTCCTGTGCTTGTCGGGCAGCAGCTGCTGCAGAATCAGCATCCGTGCCTGCTTGCTGGCGGCTTAGTTCGGCTTGTTGGGCATTATTGGCCGATATTTGGGCATATTCCTGCGCTTGATGTGCTGCTGCTGCTGCCGAGCCAGCATTCGTATCAGCCTGCTGACGGGATGATTCAGCTTGCTGGGCGTTATTGGCAGATACCTGGGCATAATCATGCGCCTGTTGTGCCGCAGAGGCCGCCGATTCGGTATTCGCAATCGCTTGTTCGCAGGCCGAACCAGCTTGTTGGGCGTATTGACCCGCTTGTTCAGCATACTGGGATGCAGATAGCGAATTTTGCTCGGCCACACCCTGGGATTGTGCCGCATTTTGGGCAAATTCTTCACAACGACTTGCCGCCAGCGAGGCGCGTTCGGCAGCTTGACCGATAACTTCGGGTGCTTCAGAAATTTCTTCGAGCATGTGTGTCTCCTCCTAATGGGTCTTTCTTATAATGTGTTATTGTTATTTATTACGGTATATGGTTGCACATTATGACTTATTGTGAGCTTGAATTCTATCAGCAAAAGCGGAATCAATTTGTCCGAGAGGTTTCTTTGCTTTCACGCTCAACACGTAAACGGTGCGTAGTTAACTTAGCGCTTCTTGTAACCGCTGATAAATCCCCCCAAAACTGCCATTGCTCATCAGGACAAAATGTCCACCATAACGCGCATCCAATTTGAGCTTTTCTATGATTTCATCCAAGCTCCGGCAAATTTCAATATTTCCGGCGTAATTAAGCAGGCCGCTTAAATCCCATCCTAGATTTTCCGGTTGGTACAAAATTGCTTTATCCGCATTATGTAGGGATAGCGCCAAAGTTTCGGTGTGCACACCGAGGCGCATGGTGTTGGAGCGCGGTTCGACTATCGCTATGATGCGCTCCTGGCCGACTTGTTTCCGTAAACCGTCTAAGGTGGTTTCGATGGCAGTGGGATGGTGGGCGAAATCGTCATACAAGGTTACGCCATTGATTTTTGCAATGATTTCCATGCGTCGTTTGACATTTTTAAATCCGGCTAACGCAGCAATTGCGTCTTTAGGCAAAATGCCGATATGTTGGGCGGCGACAACGGCGGACATGGCATTGTAAACATTATGGTCGCCAGTTAACGCCCAATCGACACAGCCCTGTTCAATACCGTTAACGCAAACCTTGAATTGGCTACCGTCGGTTTTTACCAGTTCCGCATTCCATTGGGCATCGGCGTTAATGGAGGTTCGTGATACCGGTGTCCAGCAGCCCATCGCCAACACATCATCAATGTTCTTTTCGCAGGCAGGGCTGATAATCAAGCCTTCGCTGGGTACAGTACGCACCAGATGATGGAATTGCCTTTTAATGGCGTCCAGGTCGGGGAAGATGTCGGCGTGGTCGTATTCCAGGTTATTCAGGATTGCCGTGCGTGGGCGGTAATGGACGAATTTCGAGCGTTTATCGAAAAATGCCGAATCGTATTCATCCGCTTCGATTACGAAAAAATCCGATTCACCCAATCGCGCGGAAATGCCGAAATTCAGCGGAATGCCGCCGATAAGGAATCCGGGCTTGAAGCCATTATGTTCCAAAATCCAGCTTAACATACTGGTGGTGGTGGTTTTGCCGTGCGTACCCGCTACGCCCAGTACCCAAAGGTTTTGCAAGACGTGTTCGGATAGCCATTGCGGCCCGGAGATGTAACGAATACCCTGGTTGAGTACCGCTTCGACTTCGGGATTGCCGCGCGATATGGCATTGCCGATGATAACCAAATCGGGCTTATTCGCCAAGTTTTCGGCCTTGTAACCTTCCATCAAACGGATGCCCTGCTCTTCCAGTTGCGTGCTCATGGGGGGATAAACATTCTGGTCGGAACCTGAAACTTGGTAGCCGAGTTCCCGAGCAATCAGCGCAAGTCCGCCCATGAAAGTACCGCAAATACCTAGAATATGAATGTGCAATGTTTTGTCCCGTAATTGTCTGTGGGTTGGTGAATTATTTTTTCAGTCGATATTTGTTATAAAATACGACCTTATATTACTATGCCGATTATAACAAACCGTAAATAAGCCGTATCATCCGATAATGACAGAAAAAAACAAAATCTTAGTTGAAGCAACGCCCCATTTTATCGAGGCGCAATCCTCGCCCGACGATGGACGTTATGTGTTCGCCTACACCATCACTATCACCAATGTGGGTATAGTTCCCGCCAAGTTATTGAATCGCCACTGGCTGATTACCGATTCCAACGGCAAAGTACAGGAAGTTAGGGGCGAAGGCGTGATCGGCGAGCAGCCTTATCTTAAACCCGGCGAATCCTTCAGGTACACTAGCGGCGCGATGCTGGAAACGCCTGTTGGCACCATGCAGGGGCAGTACACCATGATTTCTGATGAGGGTGTCAATTTTAATGCCGCGATCCCCAAGTTTACCTTGTCTATCCCAAGGACGCTGCATTAGCTCGTGCTCCAATTTTTTTCACTACAATATTGAAAAGTTAAATGTAGTTCACAAATTAATCCTAAGGTTTTGTGAATACGGTCACAGAATAATTATCGGTAAGCCCTATAATTATCATCACTAACAGGTTCAATAAAACCGCTTGTTAGTGCAATGCATGGACGCATTGCTTTTTTCAGTCCACAGCAAATACGCCAAGACTTTAGGTTGATGCTACGGACATATCCTCGCCTCAAGCTTGTTTTATCAATTTCGATTATCTTAACCTTCTTTCTCAGTCATTAAAAACGGGTAAATTTTGATTTTTTATTCAAAAAATTATCCTGCCATCAAGTAAGTGGCCCGGAATATTTCTCACTCTCTCCAAGTTTGCAGGCTATCAAGCGCTAATCAACGATAGTAAATAAATTTGGGTGGCCTCATTGTTTCGACCCTACGAAGCATTGGCTTCGTCCGCCTTCAACCAGTCGATAGATCGATAGGTTTCGTAAAGCCCAATTTAGTGGTATCAAAGAAGTCCGTCGGAGCGGTTTCAATAATCGGGTTCACAATAGTTCCGGTAATTTTTGGAACGGCCCAAATAGCATTACAAAAATGTGAACTCGGTCACACAATAAAAATTAAAGCGTGAACCAGTTCACAAAATTTAGACAGACGGTTACTAAACTTGCGTGATGATGGATAGCAGAAGGGGAAGGAAAAAACTTTCACCAAAGCAAAAATAGGGACTCGCAATTTTACTTAACTACGGTGGTTTTATGAAAAAACGATATTACTTTCTTGCGGCAATTATACTGTGGATGTTTTCCTCAGTGAGTTTCGCTTCAATAACAGAATCCATAGTGAATCCGGGGCCTGTGTCATTTTCCTTAAGTTTTACACAAGGTGGTACCACTATAGCATCCTCTGGGTCGGGTTTTGATCAACAAGGTGCATTAAAAATTGCAGATGATTGGTTTCATCTCGTATTTGGGCATTTCGGTCATGGCGGCTCATTTGGGGATGATTTTGGTCATGAGCATCATGGACACCACGGGCATCATGAGCCCGACGGTGATGAGGGCGGCCCTGCGGCTGTCCCGCTTCCTTCGGCAGTTTGGTTATTTGGTTCAGCGTTGTCTGGCTTGATTGGCTTGGTTACACGTAGGCAAGCAAAAGGGATAATGGCCTAAATTTATCATACCTACTCGCCGCTCCTTAAGGGGCGGTTTTTTTTAGATGGCGATCGACCTAACACAAGGTAAAGAGTTGGCTTCGATTTCTGTATAGTGATTGCCCATTTTGTTTTGTGCGACCAAAGCGCCACAAATAGCTTCACCCAGGTCAAAATCCTGTATCAGCCAATCACTGGCTAGACCATATTTTTCGGGGATTCTCGCTAGTTCACGTTGGTTCTCGGGATTGACGACGCAGTATTTCAACCCTAATGCAATCCCCCTGCCCGTAGCCTTAACAAACGCCTCTTTACGCGTCCAAAATCGGTAGAAAGCCAGCGTTTGCTGAGATGTCGGCAATCGTTGCCAGTAATTTTTTTCTTCTTCAGCAAAACATTTATCGACCAGCGCAACCAGATTTTTTCGGGGGGTGCACTGTTCAATGTCAACGCCTAGATCGCAGTTTTTAGCAATGACCACCACCATCCGATTGGCAGTATGCGATAAATTAAACCTCAATTCGGGGTAATCAACGAGATAGGGCTTGCCATGTTCAGCCTTATGGATGCGTAGCTTTTTGGGGTTTGTATTGAGGGTTTGCGCCAATAGCATTCTTAGTCGGGCACGGATTTCTACATAGCGTTTGTGCAGTTGACCGTTTACGATGCTGCTGGCATGTTGCTGTTCGGGTGGCGCGAGAATACGCCAGTAATCTGGGTAATCTGCTTCCGTGGCCAAAATTTCACCCTGCCAGAGCTTGATTGTGTCCTTATCCGTTAAGGGTTGACCCACGCTTTACCTTCCCCTCGCGGATCGCTGGCGGCTGATAGGGTATGGGTGATTTTGTGTAACTGCACGGCTTGCATATCGCCGTAATGTCGATTGGTTTCTTTCAAACGATGTCCTAAGTTCGATAGCTTGGTAATCTCATCTTGAGAAAACGCGCCTTGTTCATATTCGATCACATCCGGCAGGTATTGGTGATGAAAGCGGGGGATTTTTACCCATGAATCAGGGTTGTTTCCTTTGGCAAAATCCAGAATGCCCAGCAGCACCATTGAGATAATGCGGCTACCGCCAGGCGTACCTAAAACGGCGATTCGGTCAGGGGTTTCCAGAAAAGTCGGTGTCATGCTGGACAACATGCGTTTCCCTGGCGCAATCGAATTGGCGATGCCCCCTACTAGCCCATACGTATTCATAGCGCCTTCAAGGCTAGCGAAATCATCCATTTCATTATTGAGTAGCACGCCCGTGCCTTCCGGCACAAACCCTGCGCCAAATGCCGTGTTAATGCTTAAGGTTGCAGCGACACGATTGCCTTCTTGGTCAATTATCGAAAAATGTGTAGTCTGGTTGCCTTGGTTTTGCTTAGGCATGTCGCCTGATAAAAAATCGCTGGGCAAGGTTTTGTCCGGCCTGATGGTACTACGCAAGCCAGCCGCATAGTCTGCATTCAGTAGGCGGTTAACGGGTATGTCGATAAAATCAGGGTCACCCAGATATAAGGCGCGGTCATGGTATGCACGGCGCATGGCCTCTGTTATCAGGTGCTTGCGGGTTATTTCGTCGGTTTGTTGCAAATCGAAACCGGAAAGGATATTCAGGGCTTCAATCAAGACAATGCCGCCCGATGATGATGGCGGCGCACTGGTGATGGCGATGCCCTGATAGTGGCCTTTTATGGGTTTGCGCTCGATTATTTGATAAGCATCCAGGTCTTGTCGATTCCAAACCCCTCCTGCTTGGCGGACACCGTTTACCAATTTATCGGCAATTTCACCACTATAAAAGCCATCCCTCCCATATTTGGCAAGCCGCCTCAAGGTGTTTGCCAAGTCAGGTTGTTTGAGGATGGCATAGGGATTGGGCGCTTCGCCATGAGTCAAAAAAATAGCGGCTGCTTGAGGATTTTTTTTGAGTGTAGCTAAACGGAAAACCAGCATTTTCCTATGTCGCTCCGTAATGGCAAAACCGTTTTGGGCATGTCGGATGGCTGGTGCTAAATTTTCTTCAAGTGATAGGTGGCCGTATTTTTCCGACAAATACACCAATCCGGCTGGCAGCCCAGGGATGGCTGCAGCCAATGCCCCGTCCAGCGATAATTTAGGTATCACGTTGCCGGATTTATCCAGGAACATGGCCTTATGTGCCGCCAGTGGGGCTTTTTCACGGCCATCAATCATGGTTTCCACGTGGTCTTTCGTCCGATGCAGCAACCAGTAGCCGCCGCCGCCCAAACCCGAACCTGCGGGTTCGACTACGGCCAATACCGCGCTCACGGCAACCGCCGCATCATACACATTGCCGCCTTTGGCTATGATTTCAAACCCTGCCTCAGTAGCTAAGGGATGGGCAGAGGCGATTGCTACCTTGGGGCGATCGGCATTGGCTAGGTTAACCCAAAATAAGAGCCACAAAAGCCCGAAAATAAGGTATCGATTTTGCATGCTGTGTTATTGTCAGTTAAATGGCTTAGTTAGCTTAACAGGTCAGAAGGGTCAAATGTGCGAATCAGGACTTTGCTTAATAACGCTAGCCCCCAACTATCAACGCTATATAACTAACTAATGCGATGAAACTTAGAAGGCTACGAACAGTGTGTAGGTTACCCCACTTGTTTAACAATTCGCGTGTTTCTTCTGAAGCTAGGTCACGGCCGGGTGCCAACAGCAACTGATTCGTAGGCATAATGGCAACGAATGTGAACGGTACGACCAAACCGATACAAAAGGCGCTAAACAGCCACAGCGTGCCGCCGCCTAACAAACATACAGTCATGCCTGCAAGAAAGCTTATTATTGCCAACGGAGCTTGCATCAGTGTGGCACGTTTATAACTGGGTGCCCAAACAGTTGCAGCCATTTTTGTATCACAACCCATGCGTGCCGGATGCTCAACAAGGTTAATGTAAATAGCTGCGCCGGTAAATAGGGTGCAAGTCAGTACAGCAATGAACTGCGTGATTTCTAGCATAGGTCTTCTCCGGAAAAATGAGATTCAGAAATCGAAAGCATTAGTCAAATCACCCGCATTAGCACGCACCCCTGGCAAGGGTTCTAAACCAAACCGCAAGGTAATAAACTTTATGATCGACGTGGTATCGTAAGAGGTATGGTCAACAAAATGCCTTTTGGCGAAAGGCGAGATGAAAATGGCGGGTATGCGCGTGCCAGGGCCCCAGCGGTCGCCTTTGGGTGGCGCGACATGATCCCAAAATCCGCCATTTTCATCATAAGTGACTATCACCACGGTTTTTTTCCAAACCGGACTGTTTTTGATTTTGTTAAGTATTTCATCTAAGTGCTTGTCGCCGGACAAGACATCCGTGTAACCAGGGTGTTCGTTCAAATTGCCGGAAGGCTTATAAAAGGCGACTTGCGGTAATGTGCCTTTGTCTATGGCTTGCAGAAAATCTTCGCCATCCTGCAAATGCAGTTCCCGATCAGGGTTGCCGGGCGCAAATCGGGCAAAGTAGTTGAAGGGCTGGTGATGTGGTTGGAAGTTTATTGCGCCAGGTTTGCTGTTGTAAATCACACGGCGCTTTACAACAGGCGGTCGCCTTCCGTCGGCCAATGCCTGCTTCCAGCCGCCGGCATACCACGCCCAAGAGATGTTTTTTGCCGACAAAGTGTCGCCGATGGTTTTTGTGGTCTGTGGAGACAATGGCTTCTCAGCGGGATCGGCAAAGCGTGGGTCGCCCCCTTTTACAGGGGGGATTTTTGAGGGTTGGTAAGCCGGCTGTGTGGTGTTAACGGCAAAACCATCCGGTGTGAAGGATAGGTCATTTCCCAAAAACTTGGGTGCGCCATACTTGGCAGATGGCGGTGAATCTGGTTTCCGTTTTAGCAGGCCCCGTTCATCCAGGGTAAGGCGTTCATCTGCTGGCACGGAAGGGTCGCGAGGCGTGCAAGCGCATACTAACCATTGGTGGTTGAGGAATGAACCGCCAAATGCGCCCATGAAAAAGTTGTCGGCAAGTGTATGTTCTTGCGCCCAACGCCACAACGGCAACTTTGAGCCGTCGTAATAACCCATGACCAAGCCGCCCGCGTCGGAAATGGCGGCAAACTTGTTGTTTTTGCCGCCGTTGATTTGCTCTATATTGTGGTAGTAGCGGTGGACTAGGTCTCGCGTCCTGGCGGACAACGGCAAGTTCAAGGAAGGTCTATCAATTTGAAATGGCTGGTTAGGCAGGTGTTCGGCAATGGGTGGCTGATCTGCCTCGCTTGCCCAAACTGGCGGCAATTCTTTGAACGGCTTGCCGTCGTGATCGATCTGGGTATATTGTTCTTTGGAAGCTTGCTTGATACCGTTCGCAC
Source organism: Methyloglobulus morosus KoM1 (assembly GCF_000496735.2). Classification (GTDB taxonomy): domain Bacteria; phylum Pseudomonadota; class Gammaproteobacteria; order Methylococcales; family Methylomonadaceae; genus Methyloglobulus; species Methyloglobulus morosus. The sequence continues at coordinate 28,994 of NZ_AYLO01000053.1, read as the reverse complement.
CAGGGAACAAACCATAGAGATTATCGAAACTGCGGTTTTCAGCATAAATGACGATGATATGCTCGATATCGTTTAGGGTTGGTTTTGCTAGTGGGTGGGGTTTCGTTGCAAAATTGGGGGAACTGCAACTGGCGACAAACAAAATAATTGCTGTTTGCAGCGAAAATATCTGAGTACTTCGCTTTGTCTTGCTTGCGGCGATAGCGCATTGCCCGATCAAAATTCTTGGCGTGGTATTCATGGTATTCGTTCCGAATGCTGCTCGCATCAATGCGGCCAAGAAAAATAACTGATTTTCTGCCTGACCTATGAGAAAAGAGTTTCGCCACAAAATAATTAAGCGTTTTTTTTCGTTAACTTCAAATATTTTTGATATAGGGTCTCTTCATTTTCAACTTTGTCGGGATCCTTGGTAATGCAATCGACGGGACAAACTTCCACGCATTGTGGCAGGTCGTAATGTCCTACGCATTCAGTACACAAGTCGGGATTGATGACATAAATCTCTTCACCTTGTGAAATCGCGCCATTTGGGCATTCGGGCTCACACACATCACAGTTAATGCATTCATCATAAATTATCAATGACATACTTAAACCTGGCTAAATTTTTTGATGAGCTGTTGGCATACTACGTCTGGGACGAATGATGAAATATCGCCATGTAATTGGGCGATGGACTTTATTACGCTCGACGAAATAAACGTATATTGTTCGGGTGGGGTTAAAAATAGGGTTTCCAGTTCCGGCGCCAATTTACGGTTCATGCCTGCCATTTGAAATTCATACTCAAAATCGGATACCGCCCTCAGCCCCCTTAATATGACCGTTGCGCCATGTTGTCTTGCACAATCGACCAATAGGTTTTCAAAACCGATAACATCGACATTGGCATGTTTTGAAGTCGATTGCTTGGCTAAGCTTATGCGTTCTGCCAAGGAAAATAAAGGTACTTTTCCGGTGTTAACGGCAATACCAATTATCACTTTATGAAAAAGTCGGGAAGCCCTGCAAACTAAATCCAGGTGCCCGTTTGTAATGGGGTCAAACGTGCCGGGGTATATGGCGATTCTTTCCATCTGTTCAGGAGTTGTGTGTAAAACGAAATGGCTTAGATAAAAAAAACTAGCACTATACCGACTAAAAACAATAAAAACACATTCATAACCGACAAGACTCCAAAAACCAGCATAACTGGGTTGGCCAATGTTGCCATGCCAATGTAAGAGCCCATCAATTCGCGCGCTTCCGTAGCCATCGCGCCAACCGACCAAAGGCCCTTCCCGGCACTCAAAAGTCCTAACTTGGGCAGTTTGCCAGCGCGGATGTTCTGTACTGATCCTTGGAGTCCAGCTTTGGCATCGCCAGTTATACGGCCTGCAATGCCAGGTAGGCATTTTAGCTCTTCCAATGCCCACCAGAATCTCGCCAGGATCAATGCCGGCAAAATCGCAGCAATCCCCACCATAACGGCGATTCCTATGGAAAAATGCTTTAAGAAGTAGCACCAAACGACCAGCCAACTTGCCACCAGTACACCCAGGATTACAAACAAGCGCAACTTGTCGGCAAGGTTGTCCACCAAGGGCAACAGCTTTTCAAAAATGGCTAATAGACGAAGTTTTTTGTCCGCCTCAAGTACCGTTTTAGGAGTTTCTGGCATAAGAATTTTTTCGGCAGGTTGCTAGTTTGCTATTATACTCCTTCTTCAACTATCTGGCTGGCGCCATGTGCTGCTGTTTGATACCCGTTGTGAGTTGGACAGTCGAATCAGTTTTTAGCCCAAGAAACGTATATTGATAGTGCCTTTTTGTTTTGGCATTGTGGGACACTTAAGGAATTAAACATAGGTAATTTCACTAATTGCAAAATTTTTCATAAATTCTTAAGCTGTTGCACGAACTATGATTTATTTAAATAGGATTAAGGAGCCTTAGGGCAAGTTGATTCCGTTCATAGTTCGACAGGATTCACCATGAACGGAATCAAATACTTGTCGTTTGTTAACTGGGCATGCCAATTTGGTTGCCAATAAACCCAATTAACTTTGGGTGACTGAACGATGTTGCTGGGGGGAGATTTGTCCACGGGTGATAAATAATCATTTTAATAGCCGCTTAATGAAAAAGATGTTCACTATGCCTTATGAACGGTTCGCTTAGCTGATGATGCAGATAGGACTAAATAAGCCTGACTTTCAGGCGAATGCCGCTTAACTCAAAAAAGTCTAAGATCGCCTCATGCAGACAACTTTCTTTTTCCCATTATATAGGCTTTGCGCGGTAGTTTTCTTGTTTCAAAGCGGTTTCGCCCTCGCTGAAATTCACGGGACGATAACGGGCACGACCAATTATATTTCCAGGATGTACTCCAAAAGTGCTGGCAATCCAGCTATTCAAGGCAATCTCGATTACCAACATTCATCGGGAGTTTATGTCGGGGCCAGTGCCTCTAGTTTTGACATAGGCAGAAATGAACAAGAAGAAGATCTCATTTATCCCAATGCAGCCCAAGTTGAAGTCACTCCCTATGTTGGCTGGAGTTATCAATTTGCCGATGATTGGCGGATGGATTTACAGTATTCCCGCTATATTTATGACAACCTGATTTTTTCACGTCCGGGAGATTACAGCGAATATTACCTGTTTCTTCATTACAAGAGTTATCTGAGCGCACAGTTCTCCTATTCGAATGATTTTTATGGGCTAAAAGGCGATTCGTTCTTCTATGAATTGACCGGACGCTACCCGTTGACTGACTATTTGGAATTTTCTAGCGCATTTGGTTACGCCCGAGTCAAAGATGTCCAAGATGCCGATTATCCGTATTGGAATGCCGGCCTAACGGGGCGATATAAGTTTATTGCACTGGATTTACGTTATTACGACGCAAGTGAAATTTATTATCTGGATGAGCTAGGGGGGAATATATCGCCCGACCATCCAGTAACCTTGAAGGCAACAGTGGTATTTTCTATTTCGGTGGGATTCTAATAGTTCGACAAGGACAGACCGAGCGGAAAATTTTTTAGCTGACAATGAACTTTAATTAATTTATTGCAATATACAGGTATATGGGAAATAAGATTTCTATTGATTTCTTGCGACGAAGCAATAACTATTTGAGTTAACAGGAAAAAGCATGGCTTTTAAAAATGCAGCATTTTTGGCAATAGCAACCATTTTGCTCAATTTGGGTATTTTGGGCGATGCGAATGCTGCGCGTATTGACGTTTCGTGTGAACTGCGGAGTACAACTGCTACGGTAGGCGATACACACGGCGCGGGTTCAGGCAGTGGACGAGGGGGGCTGGACGATCCTGTGGGAGGGGGCGGCGTTCCGCGTTCGAAAGTAACTGTCAGGGGTTACGGATTCCCAAAAGGGAAGTATTACGCAAAAGTGGATTCTGGTGGGAACTCAGTTAAGTCGAGACCAAAAGCCGCAGTCAGCCGCCAAGTGCAATTTGAATTCGACAGCAACCCTGAAGATGTCATTCTCGAAGCCAAAACAGCGATTCATCCTGCTTTTATCCAAGGTGGGGTTGTCAGGGCGAGCATACGTGATGCCAAAACCAAACTTCTAATCAAAGGTTATATGACTACAAATTGTATAATTAGATGATAATTGCTTACCTTTGATCCTTGAGAATAAACATGAATTTTAAGAAATCAGCAATCATAGCCTTAATGTTCTTGGCGTTTAACCTGTGTACATTGGGTGAAGTTAACGCCGCATCCCTCGGTGTTAAATGCCTGGTTTTCAATGGCGGCAGCCGTTCAAAAATTTTAGTGCGTGGAACGGGCCTTAAAGGGCGCTACTATGTCAAAGTCTACTCAGGGGAGACTGCCATCCAGTCTGGAGAAAAAGCCACAGACAGCAAGGGTGCGATTGGTTTTGTTTTCGACAGTGACCCAGACGTTATAAGCGCTAATCCAAGCGCAACACCCATTCCACCGGACTTCATCAAAAATAAAAAAGCGGTGGGGGTCATTCGCAAAGCCGGCACTCATGCCCGCATAGGTGGCGTTATCGAAATGTGTTTGCCAAGGTAATGCTAACCGGCTTTTTGATAAGTGAAGTTCAATAGTTCAATAAAATAGAACTCGCCTATTCGTCTTAAATATAAGGGATTTCTTAACCAGTCTTTCCACTACCCTCCTTAGATAGGCCCAGGACGAACGGTATCGTGTTGATACCGTTGCTGGAGGGCATGTCGAACCACACATGGCATCAACTTATTATTCAAGGTTTCCTTAATTCCTAAGGATTTGCCCATTGAATTCTTCAAAAACCAATGCGAGGTCGCTTCGCGCGCCAAGCCATAAAGAAGCAACTGATTCGATATTCCTTAAATTTTATTTGTTCGACACCATTTTTTTTATTTTCCGTATAAAAACAAATTAAGGGTTTGTTTTTTTAAATTATTTTTTCTTTAAAAAATTAATTCTGGCTGACCAATCGAATTCACTTTTCATCTAAAATTTGGGGTGGTTTCAACAAATTTAAGTTTTTTTTAATTATCCATTGAACCTTTCATTGGTTTTTTGGAATTAACGTACAAAGTTAATTTAATTTGGTCTATGTTTAATGAAAGCTCAAGCCGAAGTGACACAATCTTTTGCAGGTACACCGTTGAGTACACATCAAAATGGTCAGCAGCTACGGGATGCCGATTTGATAGCGCGGCTTTGCAATGCAGATGAATGCGCACTTGAACAGCTCTATCACCATTATTACACAAGATTATTCCGGTTTATTGCCCGCATTACCCGTCGTGACGAGTTGATTGATGAAATCATCAACGATGTCATGTTTGTCGTCTGGGAGAAAGCGGCGAGTTACGACCCTAAGTGCAAACCGTCCACTTGGATTTTTGGGATCGCCTTTAACAAGGCTCGGCAGGTTATGCGTGATGCCAACCGGGCCGAAGAAGAGTCGCTGGATGAACTTGACGAAGACAGTTCATGGCTGGGCAAGCAAGATGCCGGGATGAATCAGCTCGAACTCGATGAATGGCTGGAATCGGCCCTTAGTGCCTTGTCGCCCGAACATCGGGCGGTGATAGAGCTGACTTATTACGAGGGCCTGCATTACAGCGAAATCGCTGTCATCATGGGTTGCCCTGAAAACACTGTAAAAACCCGAATGCACCATGCCCGTAAAAATCTGGCATTGATTTTAACCCCAACGAACGACAGTTCAAACCGCACCCACTGAGAGTTTAGGAGTTTACGATGAAACAGCATTATACAAAATCTTACTCTGACCATCAGGAACTGTCTCAGTTATTGCCTTGGTACGTCAACAAGACACTTCAAGGCGGTGAGTTAAAGGCAGTCGAGGCGCATTTAGCCGTTTGCCTGACGTGTAAACGTGAGCAGGCCCATTTGCAGAAGTTGGCGCAAGCCGTGATCCAGGAAGGTTCGCTTGACTCAGCAGAACAGGCCTCTTTTACGCGCTTGAAAATGCGCCTTCAAGGCCAGCAAGCGGGCTTAAATCTAAAAGGAAGCACGGTTTCCGGCAATGTCACACAATTAAGTGACGGCAGAAAACAGCGTTGGGTGAGCAGCGCGATCTCTCATCCTGCGTTGGCGATGGCGGCAGCCGTGCTGTTGTCTATAACCCTGCTGATGCCGCGTTATGCGGGGAATGATGTGCAACTCGGCAACAGCTTTAAGACGTTGTCTGACGGGCAACAAGAAGCCGTAAGCGCGAATGAAATTCGAGTGGTTTTTGCTGACAATGTCGATCAGCTGCAGAAAAATACGATTCTTGAGCGTATACATGGGCAATTCATTAGCAATAGCCCAACTCCCCAGGGTGTGTATACAGTTAGGCTCGATAAGGACATTGCGGCCAAACATCTTTTTGATGTTATTGAATTGTTAAAGAAAGACGGCAACGTTATTTTTGCAGAACCCGCCTATGCATTGCTTTCATCAATGCATTCGGAGGAATAGATGAAAACTTATCTAATGGCAGGCCTGCTGATGTTGGCCGTTTTTATGGTCCCAGCGGAAAGCAAAACACCAATCGACAGTGAAAGCGGGCTTAACAGCATGTTATCCCAGCAAAATGCAGATCGGCTGCTGCTGGTGGCTTTTTCTGACAACACGATTAACAGTATCAAAAACACGGCATCTCCAACGTCTTACAGGCAACGGGGCGGTTACCAAAGTTCGACCTGGAGTGAGCGAATCACCAACCAAATTGCAGACGATTACGATTTGGAGAAGCTGGCTGAGTGGCCCATGACCGAAGTCGGTGAACATTGCGTAGTGTACCGTGTTGCCGATAAAGCCTCTGTGGCAACTACCATCGAGCGATTGTCCAAGGATGACCGTGTCGAAGTTGTTCAGGGCATGAACGTATTCAAGACCAAAACGCAATCCTCCAGTTCCAACGACCCTTACTTTAGGCTTCAGGCTAATTTGCAGCAAATGCAGATTAGTTTAGCTCATGGAAAGGCAACGGGTCGGGATATTGTCATCGGTATGATTGATACGGGAGTAGATTTAAATCACCCCGATTTGGCAGGGCAAGTCAGCAATAACCAAAATTTTGCGGAAGACATATCCGCCAGTTTTGCGACGGATAAGCATGGTACGGCAGTGGCCGGTGTTATGGTAGCCCGGAGAGATAACTCTACCGGAATTATGGGGGTAGCCCCTGATGCCAAGTTGTTGGCACTGAAAGCCTGTTGGCCGGACAAAGTAGACGCTATGGAAGCCGTCTGTAATAGTTACACACTCGCGCTTGCCGTTAATACAGCCATCAAGGCAGGCGTGGATGTCCTTAACATGAGCCTGACCGGCCCACAAGACCCATTGCTTACCTTGTTGCTCAAAAAAGCCTTGGAAAAAGGCATTATAGTCGTTGCCGCCGATACCGGGTCTGGTAACACAAGCGAAAACTTCCCTGCCTCCCTAAAAGATGTGATTTCCGTACAGTCTATCAAGCAGCCTGCATCAACCCCCGGTTCTTTGGCTGAATCCATATCGGCTCCGGGTGAGAAAGTGTTGACCACTTTGCCTTACGGTACCTACGATTTTATCTCAGGCAGTTCAATCGCGGCGGCTGAAGTGTCTGGCGTGGTGGCGCTATTGTTAGAGTTGAAACCTGACCTAACGGTAGCTGAGGCGCATACGATATTGCAAAAATCAAAAATAACTTCAAAGGAAGGTTTGATTTCTGGTGTAAATGCTAATGTTGCGGTGAATTCCTTATGTGAATCAGCCCATTGCGGTCATCAATTTTTGAGTTTTGCTCAGTTCAATCCTTTATAAGACTAACAAAAATATTTCCTGATTCTGGAGTAATTGAAAATGGCAAGACGAGGGCATCACTCTTTAGAGCAAATAAAAAACATGGTTTTGGTAGCCGCTGAAGATTTAGTTATCGAAGGGGGTTTGCCTCAGCTACGGGTAAGGAATATAGCAGTCAAAATAGGCTATACCGTAGGCAGTATCTACATGGTGTTCGATAATATGAACGATTTGATCTTGCACATTAAAGGCAGGACGTTGGACACCATAACCGAACAAATGCAACAAGTGAAATGTTCAAACCCTGAGCGCTGTCTTGAAGAGTTGGCGGGCGTTTATATTCGTTACGCCTGCCAAAACCTCAATCGGTGGAGCATGGTTTTTGAACACCGTTTACCCGATGATGCCGAAATTCCTGAGTGGTATCAGAAAAAAGTAGATAACCTTTACGGACAGTTTGATACGCATTTCGCATTGATTGCACCTGAGTTGTCTCCTGCCCAACGTCGGCAAACAGCGTTGGCTTTCTTGGGCGGCATTCACGGAATTTGCGTTTTTATGCTGACGACACAGCTCGGTGGTTTAAATGATAATGATTTGGAAGAAAGTGTTGTTCTGCTCGTCAGGCGGTTCATTCATGACGGTTGGATGAACGCCATGGGCGGAATAACACCCCTTACCAAAACCCCACAGGCTTCGCGTTTGTTGCGTTCCGTCCGTACTGTGTAATAGGTAAAGTAAACAGTTTACCGAAGCAACACAATTGCTTCGGTGAATTCTTTAAAATAGCACTGAAATAATCACACTTTGTGATAAATATCAGCACCTTCCTTAATAAATTGATTCGATTTTTCTTGCATTCCAACGGCTAAAGCCTCTTTCTCATCTTCTATTCCTTTAGCCTGGGCGTAATCGCGTACATCCTGGCTGATTTTCATCGAGCAGAAATGCGGTCCGCACATCGAACAGAAATGTGCCACTTTGGCGGATTCTTTCGGTAAGGTTTCGTCATGAAATTCACGGGCTTTCTCAGGATCCAACCCGATATTAAACTGGTCTTCCCAACGGAATTCAAAACGCGCCTTGGACATGGCATTATCACGTGCCTGCGCGCCAGGATGGCCTTTGGCGAGATCGGCGGCATGGGCGGCAATCTTATAAGTGACGATACCTTCCCGAACGTCCTGTTTGTTCGGCAAGCCCAGGTGTTCCTTTTGGGTGACATAACACAGCATGGCACAACCGTACCAGCCTATATTTGCCGCGCCAATCGCTGAAGTAATGTGGTCGTAGCCTGGGGCAATATCAGTGGTCAGGGGCCCCAACGTATAAAAGGGCGCTTCGCCGCACTCTTCCAATTGCTTGTCCATGTTAATTTTTATCATGTGCAAAGGTACATGGCCTGGGCCTTCAATCATGGTTTGCACATCATGTTTCCAGGCGATTTTCGTCAGCTCTCCCAGCGTTTCCAATTCACCGAATTGCGCCGCGTCATTGGCATCGTAAATTGAACCTGGACGCAACCCGTCACCTAACGAAAAAGATACGTCATAAGCTTTCATGATTTCGCAAATTTCTTCAAAACGCGTGTATAAAAAGCTCTCGGTATGATGCGCTAAACACCATTTCGCCATAATAGAGCCGCCACGGGAAACGATGCCCGTCATGCGTTTTGCGGTTAACGGCACATGATGCAGGCGCACACCGGCATGGATGGTGAAGTAGTCTACACCTTGTTCGGCTTGTTCTATAAGCGTATCGCGATAAATCTCCCAAGTGAGTTCCTCGGCTTTGCCGTTTACTTTCTCCAAGGCTTGGTAAATAGGCACCGTCCCTATAGGCACGGGCGAATTGCGTAGAATCCACTCACGGGTTTCGTGGATATTTTTGCCGGTGGACAAATCCATCACCGTATCGCCGCCCCAACGGATAGCCCAGAGCATTTTTTCGACTTCCTCATCAATCGACGAAGTGACTGCAGAATTGCCCAAATTGCCATTAATTTTAACCAGGAAGTTGCGCCCGATAATCATCGGCTCCAGTTCTGGATGGTTGATGTTGGCGGGAATAATCGCCCGTCCTCTGGCGACTTCATCACGAACAAACTCTGGGGTGATATAAGATTGTATTGACGCACCAAAGGAATTGCCGGGGTGCTGGCCTTTCCATAAGTCGCGCATCTGTTCCATATTCTGGTTTTCGCGAATGGCGATAAATTCCATTTCAGGCGTAATGACGCCTTTTCTGGCATAGTGCATTTGCGAGACGTTCGCCCCTGCAATAGCGCGGCGCGGTTTGCGGATATGTTCAAAGCGCAGGTTTGCAGTGGCAGGGTCGGTCATTCTTTGACGACCGAATTCAGAACTCGGGCCTGTCAGTTCTTCCGTGTCATTACGTTCTGCTATCCATGCTGAACGGACAGTACCCAAGCCTTTCTTCAAATCTACCGCTACGCTGGGATCGGTATAAACGCCTGACGTATCATAGACATAAAGTGGTGGGTTTTTTTCTGTACCGAAATGGACGGGTGTATCGGACAAGGTAATCTTACGCATGGGAACGCGGATGTCGGCACGGGCGCCTGGTACGTAGATTTTTTCCGACGCGGGGTAAGAATCGATTTTTACGCTATCTGTAGCGGTTACTGCGGTGAAAGAGGCATCTTTAATGACAGCGCTCATGTTTATCTCCAAACAAACAAAACAAGGCGCGGGAAGTTGTTGGGCTTCCCTACGCCGGCATTAACCGGGGTCAGGTTCAAAGGGTATTTCTCAGCCCCGATCCATCTTGTAAGAAAAACCTTAAAGATAAACCGAAGCACCCCTAGCCATTACGGATTAGGTTACGTTAAATCAAAAAATGGGAAATTGCAAATCCTGATTCTAGGGTGGTCGGGTGTTTAAGGTTATACCCCCATAAGCTTAAAGGATAGATAACCTACGTTTTAATACAATTGAGCAAATTGGAATTAAATGCTGTCTTGTGTTTTGATGGGATCAGATGCCAATTTCATTGGGTGCTGTGTAATTTTTAGCCGTTGAAAAATGATTTTTTTTAAGACTAGTGTTAATATTGCTAGAATAATTGCCAAAACACGATTGAACGGATGTCTCAAGACGCACAAAAAACGCCTTATAACCCGCCTGCTTTGGAATTCAAGAGCAGCACTTTTTCTGTACCTGTCTTGGTCTTGTCTAGCGATGACCAGATAACAGTTGAACAACAACTTCTGGCAAAGATTCAACTGGCGCCGGAATTCTTTAAAAATTCCCCGTTGATTTTGGATGTCCAGGAACTGAATAAGCATAATATCGACGTTGATGTTGCAGCCATTATTGGGATAATACGCAAGCTGGGCTTGTTGCCCATTGGTATACGGGGCGGGAATCCACAACAAAATGAGCAAGGGATCGCACTAGGAATTCCGGTGCATTCAATTCACACCAGCAGCATTACAGCCGACACAAATAAACCTAAAACACCAGCTCCAGAACCTGAAACTAAAGATTTGTTGCAAACGGGGACAACGCTCATAACCCAACCTATACGCTCAGGCCAGCGTGTTTATGCTGCGGGTGACTTGGTCATTGTGGCACCCGTAAGTGCCGGTACGGAGATTTTGGCGGAAGGCAACATCCACGTTTACGGCGCATTGCGTGGTCGCGCCTTAGCGGGTGTGCAAGGCAACACTGAAGCGCGCATTTTTTGCAATGCCCTGCAAGCAGAACTGATTTCTATCGCCGGTAATTATAAAATCAGCGAAGATCTTAACCAAAATGTCCATAATAAGCCTGTACAAATCTATCTTGATAAACAAACATTAGTCATTCAAGAAATATAATCCATTCTGGTACCATTCCGATTCAAGGGGGAACATCCATTGGCAAGAATTATTGTCGTAACATCAGGTAAGGGGGGCGTAGGCAAAACCACGACCAGCGCCGCTATCGCCATGGGGCTTGCAAAAAAAGGCCATAAGACAGCCGTGATTGATTTTGATGTGGGCTTACGTAACCTGGATTTGATAATGGGCTGTGAGCGTCGGGTCGTTTATGACTTTATCAATGTCATCAACGGGGAAGCCAGCCTTAATCAGGCCCTGATAAAAGATAAAAACTGTAATTTGCTATACATACTGGCTGCCTCACAAACTCGCGATAAAGATGCGCTGAGCCAGGAAGGTGTCGGAAAAGTTTTGGACGAACTGTCCAGGGACTTCAAATACATTATTTGTGATTCCCCTGCCGGCATCGAGAAAGGTGCGCATTTGGCGATGTATTTTGCCGACGATGCGTTTGTGGTGACCAACCCCGAAGTGTCTTCGGTCAGGGATTCCGACCGCATGTTGGGGATATTGTCCAGCAAATCCCGTCGGGCTGAAGAAAACAAGGAACCCATCAAAGAATACTTGCTACTCACTCGTTATTCCCCTGAACGTGTAAAACTGGGCGAAATGTTGAGCGTCGATGATGTGCAGGAGATTCTGTCGTTGCATCTTTTAGGCGTGATACCGGAATCAAAATCGGTACTGAATGCATCAAACTCAGGGATTCCGGTCATCCTCGATGAAAAAAGCGATGCCGGCCAAGCTTACGTTGATATTGTCGCCCGCTACTTGGGGGAAAATAAACCACACCGCTTTATCGACGACAAGAAAGGCTTCTTTGGTAAACTGTTTGGAGGCAAGTAATGAGCTTACTCGATTACTTTAAAACCTCCAAAACCAGTTCGGCTTCATTGGCCAAAGAAAGGCTGCAAATCCTGGTGGCGCATGAACGTGTTTCGCAAAGCCAGCCCATGTATTTGCCGCAATTACAGCAAGAACTATTGGATGTCATCCAGAAATATGTCCATGTTGACAAAGATGCCATCTCCGTAAAGTTTGAGCAGGACGGAAATCAGGAAACCTTGGAGCTAAATATCATGTTACCTGATGACCAAACGAAGCGATTTTAATTTAGGTAAGGAGATAAATATGACAGCGATCACTGAAATTGGCACAGCGGCTGGAAAAATCTGGCATTACCTGGAAAAAAATGGCCCGTCCAGTGTCACAAAAATTACCACAGATACGGCTTTGGGCAAAAGCGAGGTTCAACGCGCTATCGGCTGGTTGGCTAAAGAAGGCAAACTGGTGGTCGAGTTGAAAGGCCGGGTTGAGACGCTCTCGCTGAAATAACCTTATGGAAAGGCCTGTTAATGGCTTTCCTTAGCTAAGTTCCCTGTGCCTTACTATCACATTGAGGGTGGGGCTCTTGAACTGCTTTGCCAGTGTATCGACCAGATAAACAGAGCGGTGTTGTCCCCCGGTACAGCCAATGGCGACTGTGAGGTAACTCCGGCCTTCTGCTTCAAATCGTGGAATCCAACGTTCCAGGAAGTCCGTAATATCTTGAAAAAGTTCCCCGACAAGCTCTTGGCTTTTGAGGAAATCGCTGACAGGCTGGTCCTTGCCTGTCAATCCCCTCAATTCGGGTATCCAATAAGGATTTGGCAAGCTCCGCGCATCATAGACAAAATCAGCGTCCAAAGGAATGCCGTTTTTGTATCCAAATGACTGAAATTGCAAGGAAATATGCCTAAATTCGCGTTCGCCTATTTGATCCTTAATAAGATCCCGAAGCTGGTGGTAATGGGTTCGGCTCGTGTCAATGACGACGCTAGCATGCCGCGCAATAGGCACCAGCATCTCCTTTTCAATTTTTATCGCTTCCTTTAAGGGAATATTAAAATCGGTCAACGGATGCCTGCGGCGAGTTTCGCTGTAGCGTTTCAGTAAGGTGGACTCTTCGGCCTGCATAAAAATGATTTCACAGTCAATGCCCTTATTTCGGATTAAACGTAAGCTTTCAGAGAAATTGACGAGGCTTTCGCTTTGGTTTCGTGCGTCAATGCCTATTGCCGTTTTAGCGTAGGTGTTCTTGTCCACCAGCATGACATCGGCAATAAAGCTTTCCAGTAACGTAAACGGCAGGTTATCGATGCAGTAATAGCCGCAGTCTTCCAGGGTTTCTAGTGCAATACTTTTGCCGGAACCTGAAAGGCCGCTGACAATAATTAGTTTCATTGGTATTTGGGAAGGCGAGGGTGCAAAGCCGAACTTTGCACCCTATCATTGATATTAACGGTGGTTGGTCAATTTTTCTTTGTGTTTGGTAATTTGACGGTCGAGCTTATCGACCATATCGTCAATGGCGGCGTACATATCTTCCTGTTGGTCTTCGGCAAATAACTTCGCCCCGTTAATATGCACGGTGGCTTCTGCTTTTTGCATTAACTTTTCTATGCTCAATATAACGTGTACATCAGTGACATTATCAAAGTGACGCCCTAACTTATCAAATTTAGAATTGACGTGCGCTCTCAAAGAGTCTGTAATTTCAAGATGATGACCTGTTACGATGATTTGCATGGAATACTCCTTTACTGATAGATAATTAGATTTGGACGAGTTAGCCTTATAAGGTACGTTTCCGTTCGCTGGAAGAGGCGATAAACATTGCTTCGCGATATTTTGCTATGGTTCTTCTCGCAACATTGATGCCTTTTTCATTCAATAAATCGGCGATCTTGCTGTCACTCAATGGTTTGGCCGGATTTTCATTGCTGACTAACTCTTTTATAAAGGCCCTAATGGCCGTTGATGAACATTCACCTCCTTCTTCGGTTGAAACATGGCTGGAAAAAAAATACTTAAATTCGACTATCCCGTTGGGCGTGTGCATATATTTTTGGGTAGTGACCCGGGAGACGGTCGATTCATGCAGTTCCAGCTCCTCGGCAATGGCCCTTAGGACCATCGGTTTCATGGCGATGGCGCCATGCTCAAGAAACTCCTTTTGTCGGTCTACGATAGCGCGGGCAACCCGTAAGATCGTGTCGTTGCGGCCTTGCAGGCTTTTGATGAACCATTTGGCTTCTTGGTAATGATCTTTCATGAACTGATTGCCTTTACTGTCATCAGCCCTTTTAATGAGTGAGGAATACTCGGTATTAATGCGCAATTTGGGGGCGGCCTCTGGGTTGAGGCTAACTTGCCATGCGTTGTTGCGTTTAATGACATAAACATCAGGTATCACATATTCCGATTCCGATTGCTGTATTTGTAAGCCGGGTTTGGGATCAAGCGACCGGATAAGTGCGACGGCCTTATCCAATTGTTCTGAAGTCAAGGACAATTCACGCATCAATGCCGCCCGACCATGATTTGCCAATAAATCCAGGTGGTTTGTGACGATGGTCAAGGCGACTTTTCGGAAAGGCGTATGTTCAGGCAATTGCATCAGTTGAATTTTCAGGCAATCTTGAAGGTCAACAGCGGCCACGCCAGACGGGTCAAAATTTTGTATCCGGTGCAGCACCGCTTGCACTTCATCGAAGTCCAAGTCATCCATTTGACCCTGTAAACCCTGATAAATTTCCTCAAGGCTGCTAATCAGGTAACCTTCATCGTTTATGGAATCGATGATTGACAGTGCAATGTCGTGATCGCGCTCAGAAAATCGGGTCAGCTCCAATTGCCAGACTAAATGGTCGAGTAATGTTGAAGTATTGCCGCGCTGCGTTTCAAACTCCACGGCTTCGTTGCTGGTAGAGCTGGCCGTGGATTCGTAGTCTTCTTCATAAACATCGTCCCAGGACGAATCAATGGGAAGTTCGTCTGGCATGTCGGTTTGCGAGCCTTCACTGGTGAGCGTGTCGGTCGTTTCAGTTTTTTTTTCGGTCAATCCTTCCAGGGGTTGAAAGTTGCCTTCTTCCTCCTCGACTTCCAGCATGATATTGGAATCGAGAGCTTGCTGAATTTCTTGTTGTAAATCTAAGGTGGACATTTGCAGCAACCGGATTGCCTGTTGCAATTGCGGTGTCATCGAGAGCTGCTGCCCTAGTTTTAGATTGATGGACTGTTTCATAAGCGCATCACATTTTTTTGCAAAAAAGCATCATAATTTAAAGTTATTGCCCAGATAAACTTTACGGACTTCCTCGTTCTGTACGATCTCATCCGTGCTGCCTTCAGCAATAACCCTGCCTTCGTTAAGTATATACGCACGGCTGCAAATACCTAGTGTTTCTTGGACATTATGTTCGGTAATCAAGATGCCGATACCGCGGTCTTTGAGGTGTTCTATGATGGCTTGTATGTCTTCTACCGAGATGGGGTCGACACCCGCGAAAGGTTCGTCCAATAAAATGAACTGGGGATTGCTTGCCAATGCCCTGGCGATTTCCACCCGTCGTCGTTCGCCACCGGAAAGGCTTAAGGCCATTTGGTTACGTAGATGCGGGATGTGGAACTCTTCCAGTAATTCTTCAATAATCAGCTCCATCTGCCCTTCGGTCAAATCTGTCCGAATTTGGAGGACTGCCCGTAAATTATCCGCCACGCTGAGTTTGCGGAATACTGACGGTTCCTGCGGCAAATAGCCTACACCCAGCTTTGCCCTTAAGTGCATGGGGTGTTGGGTGATGTCTAATTCATCCAACAAAATTTCGCCTTCATCGGCTTTGATAAGGCCCACCATCATATAAAAACTGGTGGTTTTCCCGGCACCATTAGGGCCCAACAAACCGACCACTTCGCCGGTATTGACATGCAATGAAACACCATTGACGACATTGCGTTTATTGTAGGTTTTGATCAGATGTTTTGCCGCTAGTGTCGTCATTCTTTTTAGAATCCGTTTTAAGCCCTGTATCATTAGGCGTTTTTTGTTTAGGCTTCAACAAGACATGGACGCGTTTGGCATCTGTGGAGTTGTCGCCGGCTTTCACGACCGAGCTTTTGCTGTTGTATTCGATATAATCACTGGAATATGTGCCATTGCCTTGCCAAACCGTTGCTTCTTTAATAAGCACCAGAAGATTTTTCTTAGGGTAATACTCGCCGGTCAACGCTTCGCCGGTTACATCTTCCGCCCCTACGCTGGGTGTTTGTTTAAATTTCGCCTTGTTTCCAGTGAACACTAACTTATCGGCTTCACCATCAAGAAAATAAACCACGAGTTTGTCCGAATTGACCCTTATGGTGCCTTGTATTGAGATGACGTTTCCTGTGTAGATACTGGTTGATGTGGCATCGTCGTAAGTGGCAGTATTGGAATCAATCGTGATGGGTTGGTCGGCATCGCTCTCCAATGCCCATAAGGTTGTGCAGCAACAACTCGTCAACAATGCCCAGCAGCAAGCAATTATCTTATTTCGTTTCATATTTACCTTTCACTTTGGAAAGCAACTCTACATGAATCGGCTCTTTAAATGTCATTTTCATCCCTGTGCCAGTGGTGACATTAGAGGCACTGATCAGCTCTGCCCATGCATTGGTTTCCGCATAACTGGTTTCTGGTGTAACCATCAAATTAGATGTATTGATCGTCAGTTGTTTGAGATCCTGGGTGTTCGCCCGGTTAACCGTTACTTTGCCGTTCAACTGGAGTTTTTTTCCGTCTTTTGACAGCACCCCTGTTTCGGCTATCACAACCCAAGGTGGCGTTTTTTCGTTATTAAACGTCATGACCGGTTTTTTCGTATGCGTCGCCCAGTCGTCTGTCGCATAATGCGTCATTTCTTCCGCCGTCAGCGTGCTCTTTACCTGACCGGTTTCATCCATTTCCCATTTGGTGTAGGACTTGCTGAAATAATCCGGGTATGTTCCGTTAACCTTTTCTTTTTCGGCCTGAATTAATCCCGTGTATTGCGTTAACCACCAGCTTAGCAAAGCCAGTCCCGTCAGGAATATGTAAATGAATTTTTCACTGAAGTGGGTCATTTCAGGTAATAATCCAAGACCTTATCAAAGTTCCCTTGCGCCTGCATAATCAAATCGCAAACTTCCCGCACCGCGCCTTGCCCGCCAGGCAAAACGGTACACCAATCCGCCCGTTCTTTGACGGCGTAGTGCGCATCATTTACGGCAATAGCCAGGCCAACCCTTTTCATGATCGGCAAGTCCAGCAGGTCATCTCCGACATAAGCCGCTTGTTCCGCTATAATGCCGGCACTTTCGAGCAGTTCGGCGAATACGCCTTGCTTATCTTCATGGCCTTGATAGACATAATCAATGCCCAGGCTTTTCATGCGCAGCTCCACTGAATTGGATTTCCTGCCGGAGATAATCGCCACTTTTACGCTAGTCTTTTGTAACAATTTGAGGCCATGGCCATCACGGGCATGAAAGCATTTATATTCCATGCCTTCATTGTCGAAATAAAGCCGCCCGTCAGTTAACACGCCATCGACATCCAGGATCAGTAATTTCAGCTTCTTGGCTTTTTCCAAGATGTGCGCCATTGGCTTTTGGTTGCTGTCCATTTCTACCATTATACGATTCCGGCACGAATCAAATCGTGCATATTCAAAGCGCCCACTGCATAGTGCTGGTCGTCAACTACAATCAAGGCATTTATTTTTTTCTGCTCCATAACCTGCATGGCTTCGGCAGCCAGCGCATCGGCTTTAATGACCGTGCAATTTGGGGTCATGACATCAGCGATAGCCGTAGTGTGGACATCGAGATTCCTGGCTAACATGCGGCGCAAATCACCATCGGTGAAAATCCCAACCAGTCGGTTATCGTCTTCAACAATGGCCGTCATGCCCAATTTCTTTTCAGTCATTTCCAGCAGGGCGGCACTGATAAGTGCGGATTTATGGATTAGCGGCATGGCCTCATCAACATGCATAATATCGCCAACCCGCAACAACAACTGCTTACCTAATGTACCGCCGGGATGTGACAGGGCAAAATCATCGCGAGTAAAGCCGCGTGCTTCCAATAACGACACTGCCAAGGCATCGCCCATCACCAAGGCCGCCGTGGTGCTGGAGGTTGGGGCCAACCCTAAAGGACAGGCTTCCTGCGCGACACCGACATTGATGTGTGTGGTGGAAAAATCGGCCAATGTCGATTTCGGGTTGCCTGTCATGGCGATAAGCGGCACAGCCAGACGTTTGATTATCGGCAGGATCTTTACTATCTCCTCCGTTTCGCCGGAGTTTGACAAAGCCAGCACCACGTCCTGTTTGGTAATCATGCCCATGTCGCCATGGCTGGCCTCACCGGGATGCACAAAAAAAGCCGGTGTTCCCGTACTTGCCAAGGTCGCAGCAATCTTGCTGGCGATATGCCCTGATTTACCCATACCTATCACGACGACGCGTCCTTTGCAGTTGTACATCAGCTTACATGCGCTAACAAAGCTATCGTTGATTTGCCTCGCCAGTGCAGTAACCGCTTCGGCTTCAACTTGAATAACGGCCAGGGCTAACTCGCGAAGCTTTCCGTCATGCAACTTCATTTTCTTCCATTGTGTAAGACAACCTCTATTAACAGGGGATACGGCTTAAATGTGCTGTCATTATGTCATATTTAAGTCAATTTTGTCTTATCAAGGCACGATCCGGCAGTCGTCCTAATTTGGGCTCGAAGCGGCATTTCTGGCGATTTGGAAGCTTATAGGGCGGTTGCCTGTCATAAAAAGAAGCAAAGCGAACTTCGGTTAATCAAAAATCAAGCGGGACACAATTGAATTCTAAAGCCTGTACTCAGCCGAACGGGCATGGGCGAACAGGCTTTCGCCACGTGCGAGGACAGAAGCCGTTTTTCCCAACTCTTTTGCGCCAGCTTTGGAACAGTTAATCAGGCTGGTGCGCTTCTGGAAGTCATAGACGCCCAAAGGTGAGGAATACCGTGCCGAACTCGAGGTAGGCAAGACGTGGTTAGGGCCGGCGCAGTAATCACCCAAGGCTTCCGCTGTGTAGCGTCCCATGAAGATCGCGCCTGCATGGTGGATATGTTGGCTGAAGGCTTCTGGGTTTTCCACTGAAAGCTCCAAGTGCTCTGGCGCTATCGTATTGGCGACCTCGGCGGCTTGTTGCAAATCCTTCACTGTGATGAATGCGCCCCGGGTGGACAATGACGTTCGGATAATCTCGGCACGCTCCATCGTGGGTAGCAAGTTGTTGATGCTTTGCTTGACTGCGGCAAGATAAGCCTTGTCTGGGCTAATCAGGATGGCTTGGGCGTTCTCGTCGTGTTCGGCTTGGGAAAATAAATCCATCGCAATCCAATCGGGATTGGTCAAGCCGTCACAGATAATCAGGATTTCCGAAGGGCCTGCAATCATATCGATACCGACTTGGCCAAAAACCAGTTTTTTGGCGGTGGCAACATAAATATTACCGGGGCCGACGATTTTTGCGACGGCCGGAATTGTCTCTGTGCCGTAAGCAAGGGCGGCAACGGCTTGTGCGCCGCCGACGGTAAATATCCTATCGACCCCTGCTAGATAAGCGGCAGCCAATACCAGTGGGTTGCATTCGCCTTTCGGCATGGGGACGACCATAATCAATTCGCCGACACCCGCCACTTTTGCGGGAATGGCGTTCATCAACACAGAAGAAGGATAAGCGGCTTTGCCGCCCGGCACGTAAAGCCCTACACGATCGAGCGGAGTGATCTTTTGCCCCAATACCGTGCCATCGGCTTCCGTATAATCCCAAGATTCTATTTTTTGGTGTTCTGCATAAGAACGAATCCGATTTGCGGCGGTTTTCAAGGCGTTGGCTTGGTCTGTCGGGATAGACCCAAAAGCGGATTTCAGGCTATTTTGGTCTAGCTCCAATTCCGCCGCAGAATTAACCTGACGGTGGTCGAAACGGTTGGTGTAGGCGATCACCGCTTTGTCGCCATTGCGGCGCACGTCAGCAATGATGTCCAGGACTTGCCGATGGATGTCTAAGTCTTCGGATTCATTCCAGGCCAGCAAGTTTTGTAATTGCCCAGGGAAATCAGGGGAAACGGCATCTAATTCAGTTATCATAATCTCTGGCATAGGCTTACCTTTTAGCCAACGTAAGTTCGAATTGTTCCAGCAAGGCGGCAATCGCTTGGTTTTTCATTTTCATGGCGGCTTTATTGACCACGAGACGGGAGCTAATGTTCATAATTAATTCTCGCGGCTCCAAGTTATTGGCGCGTAAGGTGTTGCCGGTATCGACCAAGTCGACGATGCAATCGGCAAGGCCAACCAGCGGCGCAAGTTCCATCGATCCGTAGAGCTTGATAATTTCAGCCTGTATGCCTAAATTGGCGAAATAGCGTTGTGCGATTTTGACGTATTTGGTGGCGACCCGAATCCGCCCTTTGGGCAGTGGCGCGTCCTTATGCGCCGCCGTCATCAGGCGGCATTTGGCAATGCCTAAATCCAGGGGTTCATAAAGGCTTTCGGCACCGTGTTCCAGTAGGATGTCTTTGCCGGCAATGCCCATATCGGCAGCGCCGTATTCAACGAAAGTAGGGACATCGGTGGCGCGGATGATGACGAGTTGCACGTCGTCCCGTGTTGTCGATAAGATCAGCTTACGGGATTTCTCGGGATCATCCGTTGGCGTGATGCCCGCCTCTTCCAAAAAAGGCAAGGCTTCCTCGTAAATTCGGCCTTTCGATACGGCAATAGTTAGCATAACGACTTAGTTGGGGACGCGGCGGATGACTGCCCCTAATTGAGACAGCTTTTCTTCTATGTGATCGTAACCACGGTCAATATGGTAGATACGGTCTACCTTTGTGCTGCCTTCGGCCGCTAATGCCGCAATGACGAGGCTGGCCGAAGCCCTTAAATCAGTCGCCATCACGGGCGCGGCAGTCAGGTATTTTACCCCTTTGCATATTGCCGTGTTCGATTCCAGTTTTATGTCAGCACCCATGCGTTGCAGTTCTTGTACATGCATAAAACGGTTTTCAAAAATCGTTTCCGTGATAATGCCAACACCGTCTGAAATCGTGTTCATGGCAATGAATTGGGCTTGCATGTCCGTTGGGAAAGCGGGATAAGGCGCAGTCCGCACCGAGACGGCCTTGGTCTTGTTCCCGTGCATATCTAGGCTAATCCAATCATCGCCCGTCGTAATGTCGGCACCGGCTTCCGTCAGTTTATCCAATACGGCATCAAGAATATCTGGTCGGGTATTCTTGAGTTTGACTTTGCCGCCCGTTATTGCTGCTGCGACCAGGTAAGTCCCGGTTTCTATCCGATCAGGCAGGATATCGTAGTGGATCGATTCCAGGCCGAGTTTTTCGACACCTTCAATGACCAGCACATCCGTACCGATACCGGAAATCTTAGCGCCCATTTTATTGAGGAAATGCGCCAGGTCAGTGACTTCCGGCTCTCTTGCGGCGTTCTCCATGGTGGTAATGCCTTCCGCTAAAGACGCTGCCATCATCAAGTTTTCTGTACCGGTAACGGTGACTTGTTCGAGCACCAAACGACAACCTTTCAGTTTCTTGGCTTTGGCATGGATGTAACCACCTTCGACAGTAATGTCTGCACCCATTTTGATAAGGCCGTTGATGTGTATGTCCACCGGACGAGTGCCGATAGCACAGCCGCCAGGTAACGACACATGGGCTTCACCGAAACGTGCCAGCAAGGGGCCCAAGACAAGGATAGAGGCCCGCATGGTCCTGACTAACTCGTAAGGTGCTTCGTAGCTGGTGATGGTGCTGCTGTCCACCTCGATATTCATTTTTTCGTCAACCAACAGTTGAACGCCCATCCGCCCCAATAACTCCATGGTGGTGGTAATGTCATGAAGGTGAGGGATATTTCCAACACTGACGGGCGCGTGGGAAAGTAGGGTTGCCGCCAGAATTGGCAAGGCGGCATTTTTGGCGCCGGAAATGCGAAGCTCACCATTAAGTTGGTTGCCGCCGGTAATGATTAATTTATCCATGCTAGGCCTGTTTGGGGTTATTGACTTAAGCTATTTCTGTATCGGCTGGGCTGTCAGATTTGCCTGAACTAAAATAACTCGTCTTATCAAGCCCGCACAACATAGCCAAGTTTAAGATTTGCCCAGGTATATTTATAAAGCGCAATTGTACTCTCTTGCCGCTGGCTTGTTTTATCCATTCAAGCATTAAGGCAAGTCCGGCACTATCGGCATTGTCAACTTTGCTAAAATCCAGGGTAATTTGTTTATTGGCCGTCAAAAATGCAAAATCGCTTACGGTTTTTTTGTTCATTGCCGAAAAAGTCAGGTTGCCTTCGACCAGAAAGCGGCCTGGGCTTTCATTGACAATGCTCAGTGTGCTCATTTTTTTTCTTCTGCAGATTTGAACAGGAATTGGCCGATGGCTTTCTCAAGTATGATCGCCGACTGGGTAATTTCTATTGTACTGTTTTCTTTAAGGTATTCATTGGAGCCGCCAGGTTCAAGGCTGACATACTGCTCTCCCAACAATCCGGCAGTGAAGATGCTGGCAGTCGTGTCATCGGGAATGCTGTTGTATTGGGCGTTAATCCGCATTTTAACGATGGATTCGTAGGTTTTAAGGTCAAAGCTGATGTCGCTGACCTGGCCTATCTTGACGCCTGCGGCAGAGACAGGGGACTTTATCTTTAAACCGCCGGAGTTTTCAAAACGTGCGGTGATTGTGTAACCTTCCTGTTCGACGAACGAGCCTAAGTTGCTCACATGTAACGCAAGAAAAAACAATCCGGCAATGCCAGCGGCGACAAAGAGCCCGACCAGCGTGTCCTGGGTACTGCTGTGCTGCATATTAATCGTCTCCAAACATGAGTGCGGTCAGGATAAAATCCAAACCCAAGATACTGAAAGCTGAATTTACCACGGTACGCGTGGTCGCGCGGCTAACGCCTTCGGAAGTGGGGATAGCGTCGTAGCCTTCAAACAAGGCAATCCAAGTGGCCACGAAACCAAACACCAAACTCTTGATGCAGCCATTGACAATATCGTCATAAAAATCAATTTTTGCGTGCATTTGCGACCAGTAAGCGCCGTCGTCCACGCCCAACAAGCCAGAACCGACAAGCTGTCCGCCTAAAATGCCAATTGCGCTGAATAAGCCCGCCAATAATGGCATGGAGATGAGGCCTGCCAGAAAACGCGGCGATATGATGCGCTTAATCGGGTCAACCGCCATCATTTCCATGCCGGATAGTTGTTCCGTGGCTTTCATCAGGCCGATTTCCGCTGTCAATGCAGAACCGGCACGACCGGCAAATAATAAAGCAGCAACAACCGGCCCCAGCTCCCGCACTAAAGAAGCGGCAACCATCACGCCCAACGTTTCTTCTGCGCCGAAATCGGACAAAATATAATAACCTTGCAAACCTAACACCATGCCGACAAACAGGCCGGATATGGAGATAATCAAAAATGACAATACCCCGACTGAATAAAGCTGGTTAATCAGCAGCCTAGGCCTCGGCAACAGGCCGATGATCCCGGTAAGCGTATGCAAAAGGAAAAAAGTCGCACGGCCTAGCTTAGTAAAACTGCTGCGCGTATTCCTGCCCAAAGTTTGAAAAAATTCCATCATGCTTAAGCGGCAAATTTAATAGCGTTTCCCGGATGACATCAAATCGTCCTGTAACTCCCTGGCGGGATAGTGAAAATGCACAGGCCCATCAGCCGTGCCGTCCATAAATTGCTGCACCCATTCCGACGAGGAATGTTGAATTTCAGAAGGCGTACCTTCACCCATCACTTTTCCGTCCGAAACCACATAGATGTAATCGGCAATTGCCGAGGTTTCATGCACATCATGGGATACGATAATAGTTGTCAGCCCCAACGTGATGTTCAACGACTTGATAAGGTGCACCAATACGCCTTTTGAAATAGGATCTTGCCCAGTAAATGGCTCGTCATACATAATCATCATAGGGTCCAGGGCGATGGCCCTAGCCAGGGCGACGCGTCTGGCCATCCCTCCTGAAAGCTCATTCGGCATCAGGTTTCGTGCGCCGCGCAGGCCAACCGCCTGGAGTTTCATCAATACCAACGAGCGGATCATGGATTCGGGGAGCTGGGTATGTTCCCGCAACGGAAATGCCACGTTATCGAACACATTCATATCCATGAGCAATGCGCCGCTTTGGAATAACATGCCGATTCGTTTACGCAGATTGAACAACTGGCTTCTTCTTAAACGATGGACATTACTGCCATCCACTGTCACAGTGCCTTGAGCTGGCTGCAATTGGCCGCCAATCAACTTTAACAATGTCGTCTTGCCCGTGCCGCTAGGTCCCATAATGGCGGTAATTTTTCCGCGTTCAAAGTCCATGGACACATCGGAGAAAATTTTATTCTCACCCCGCGAAAATGACAGGCCTCGGACTGCGACTAAACTGTTTTGGGAGCGAAAGCTGTCACCCATATTCGGCAAGGATTAATCAATTGAATGTAAACAGGCTATTGTCTATGACTACTGCCTTTTGAGTCAAACTTAAATCAAGAATTGTCCAAAAGGCTTGTTGTAAAGGCCTTAAAGTGGAAGCGCAAAAGGTTTTAGGTTTCAGCCCGATAATTTGACCACCCTTGCGAGGCATTAGTAACTATAATACAGTGCAAACACTAACAAAGAATTTTCGGACGATTAAATGTAATCCGGAGCTTAACTTACCCTTTCAGTAGAACATGTCTGATATAGAAATCGCCCAAAAAGCAAACATGAAACCCATCATTGGCTTGGTCAAAGAACGGTTTGGCATTGATGCGGAACATTTAGACCCTTTCGGTCATTACAAAGCCAAGCTCTCGCTGGAATACGTCAACAGTCTAGCGGATAAAAAAGACGGCAAACTCATTTTGGTGACAGCCATCAGCCCAACCCCAGCCGGGGAAGGTAAAACCACCACCACGGTGGGTTTGGGCGATGCCCTTAACCGGATCGGCAAAAAAGCGATTATGTGCTTGCGCGAGCCGTCCTTGGGGCCGTGTTTTGGTGTAAAAGGTGGCGCGGCGGGTGGGGGTTATGCCCAAGTCGTGCCAATGGAGGACATCAACCTCCATTTTACGGGCGATTTTCACGCGATTGGCGTAGCGCATAACCTGTTGGCCGCACTGATCGACAACCACATCACCCAAGGCAATGCACTCGGCATTGACCCGCGCCGCATCCAATGGAAGCGCGTGGTGGACATGAATGACCGCGCCTTGCGAAAAATCATCATCGGCTTGGGCGGCATCGGCAACGGTTATTCCCGGGAAGACGGATACGATATAGTCGTTGCTTCCGAGGTCATGGCCATCCTGTGCTTGGCAACCAGCCGCGCCGACTTGAAAGAACGTCTGGGGCGCATTGTCATCGGTTACAAGGCGGATGGAAAAACGCCGATATACGCCAGCGACCTGAAAGCGCACGGCGCAATGGCGGCCTTGCTCAAGGATGCCATTAAACCGAACCTAGTGCAAACGCTGGAAAACAATATCGCCATCATTCATGGCGGCCCTTTTGCCAATATCGCCCACGGTTGCAATACCGTGACCGCCACCAAAACCGCCTTAAAGCTGGCTGATTACGTGGTCACGGAAGCCGGTTTCGGTGCGGACTTAGGGGCGGAAAAATTCATCGACATCAAATGCCGCATGTCCGGTTTAAAACCTTCGGCGGTTGTATTGGTAGCGACGGTACGGGCATTGAAATTCCACGGCGGCATTGCCAAAGAGGACTTAAACCAAGAAAACCTACCCGCCCTCGAAAAAGGCTTTGAAAACCTGCAACGCCATTACCAAAACATTACCCAGCATTACGGCTTGCCGTGCGTGGTGTGCGTTAACCATTTTACCTTTGACACCGAAGCCGAGCTTGACCTGCTTCAATCCAAGTGTAAATCCCTAGGCGCAAATTGCGTCGTCTCCAAACATTGGGCAGAAGGCGGTGCGGGCGCAGAAAACCTAGCGAATGAAATCGTTAACATTGTCGATAGCCGTGAATCTGGCTGCACTTACGTTTACGATGAAAACCTGAGTTCGTGGGACAAGATAGCAACCATAGCGACCAAGCTTTACGGTGCATCGGGGATTGTCGCCAGCGCCAAGATTAAAGACCAGCTACTTACGTGGGATGAAAACTACGGCAAATTCCCGGTTTGTATCGCCAAAACCCAGATGTCGTTTTCCACCAATCCCAACCTAAAAGGCGCGCCATCAGGGCATACTGTCGAAATCAACGAGGTCAGGTTGTCGAATGGCGCGGGCTTTATCGTCGCCGTTGCTGGTGACATGATGACCATGCCGGGGCTACCGAAATCGCCTGCGGCGGAAAGGATCGATATTGATGATGACGGGAAGATTACGGGGTTGTTTTAAAGTCCCCGATAGGGGATCAGGAAATCCCTCGCCTTTAGGCGACAGGGTTAAGGGGATAGGGCTAGAATGGAGGCATGAAAGATTATAAGCGCGGAAGTCATACGGTTTGGGATTGTAATTACCACTTGGTATGGGTGACGAAAAACCGTTATGCGGATACTGGGCTGCGTTGAGCGGCAATGTGACCGATAAGGTATGGAAGAAACACATTGAAGAGCAGAAACAGGATGGTCCCGACGACGAGTTCAGGGTGCTGTAATCGACCCATTGGGTCGATAAAATCCGGCTTTAAGCCGTAACCCGAAGCCACCGGCTTTAGCCGGTGGAGTATTCACATATTTCATAGGCTCTATTGATTCGGCCTTGTGAAGTATTAAGTTTCCGTTCGCCTGTCGAAAGGCGGTGTGTGCTTCGACAAGCTCAGCACGAACGGTTCAGACATTAAAAGACCGAATCTATAAGCTATCATTGGGAGTTTCCTGATAGCCTAGAACCTTAAAAAGTTTAAGCCATCACGCCTAATAATGGAGTTCCGCTACAATACCTGCATGATCGGTTGGCCATAACTTAGGGGGCGCAGTTTTATCTGTTTGTCTCATACCAACCAAATTTACTTTGGCCCTTTTTACGACCCGCTGTGAAAATATGAAATCGATTCGACTATTTAACAGGGATCTTTTGTTTGACAGGTCTTCCGCCTGACAACAGGTAAAACCTGGGGAAGCAGGGCGGCGAAACTTCCATGTGTCGGTAAAGCCCGCTTCGATAAATTGTTGATAGGGAGGGGCTATTCCAGGAAAATCTGAATCCCTAGGTGATGAGTTCATATCTCCAAGTATCAAAAGTGACTTGTTTGCCGGCGTAGTACGTCGTAGTGTGTTGATGAGCTCATTCGCTTGGTCGGCCTGGATAAAAGGAAACGGATCGCGTTGTTCGAGGTGGGTATTGATAATACGGTAATTTTTCCGGTTAACCTTGACATCGGCACCTGTAAATCCATGTAAGAGTGTGATTGGGCCAATAGGCGTCGGTGTCGTCAGTAATAGGTCGTAGGTGCAACCATTAACTGAAGCCCTATTCGGGCAAGCCCTGCTAAAGTTTACTGCCCGTGCCGGAATGTCGTTTCTGACGAGGATGACATCACGGTCAATCCCGTTTAACACCGCATCAGAACCGTTAATCACAAATGGAATGCCCGGCGGGAAGCCTGAAACCCGTATTGCAGAAAGATCCAGGTTTTTTACTTTTGAGACTGCCCTGTAGTTCAGCCCTTGAGAATTAAGGGCTGAAAGGGTTTCCTTAAGAAAGTCAACGAAAGCCCCCGATATACTGGGGTCATTGCAGCCTTGTTTAGGAGATGTAGGGACAACATCTTCGCATTGGAATCCCCAAACTTCCTGTAAAGCCACGATATCAGGTTGTTGCTGGGCGATGATGGCCGCTTGACGTTGAACCCTGTCCAGAAAGCGATTGGCCGCGATGCCTCGCAACGCAGCAACCAGTTCATCATTAAAGTCATGGCGAGTTAATGTCTCCAGAATTGGCTTAAGATCAGCGCCTATATACTCATTTAGCGTCATGACCTTAATCGTTTTATCTTCCCCGTTTGCCCATAAGGTAGTACTGCATACCAGTAAGATTGAAAATACCAAAATCCGATAAGCTCTGTTAGTATTCATATCGACACTCCCGATAAGTTTAGTTTGCCGCATCCCCATAAATGACATTGACCGATTTGCTTGGGCGAGGTGCGTTTGGTAGATAAACAATGTCATTCACTACTGCTGAGAACTTGATGAAATGTAGTCGGTTCATTTGTTGGATTAAAATACTGCTTCCGAAGTAAGGGTCAATTATCACCTAAATATTCTTAACAAATGCTGAACGACAACTTTAAATCGTTAGGCGGCTAAGATAAAAATGTGTGTTTGTTGTACGGTTATATGGGTCGCTAGCGCGACGGTTATTTGAATGTGGGTTCTCGTACCCACGGACGAGATACTTTTCTTTGCGCGGACAAAGAAAAGTATCCAAAAGAAATCCGCCCGATACCGCTTGTTTCCTGCGCTTCTCGCATTTACCGGGGGTTGTCAAAAGGGACTCCTGTCCCTTTGACAACGTGCGGCATCCCTGCCGCACCCCTAACGGGCTATTCCCGATAAATGCTCCGATGCTCGGCGCGGCATAAGGGGATAGGGTGGGGAATTGTAGGTTGGGGTGAACTTGTGAACCCCAACAAATAATGGCCGATGCTATGGTGGGGTTCGTGCCTCACCCCACCGTGCTGGCGCTTCTATACAATCGAGCACTATTTTTCAGAGATAATTTTGGTGATAGACAAAATTATTCGCCGCATGATTTTACAAGACTCTTCGATTTCTGGAAGACCGTACTGAAACGATTCTCCTGCTAGAAATTCAATACTCGCGTTTGCAATAAGAATACTCGATATATCTCGGCTCAATGCTTCATTTGCACTAATGTATTGTGGAATGATGCAAAATTCGGGTAGTATCTCATGTGCTGTAAATGGCAAAACAACAAGGCAATCCTTTGGTGTTAATGGCATAACAACATACTGATTTCCGTTGTATACTCCAAAAATAT
>NZ_AYLO01000052.1 GCF_000496735.2 Methyloglobulus morosus KoM1 | reverse complement strand
GTCCCATAATGCGTCATGAACTCACTCAGGCTAAAACCTTTTTAAAATTGGACTTTGTTTTTCATGACGTTACCTATCATTGATGTGCCGGAATCATCAATGTAGACAGCTTATAACATTGGCTGTTCATTATGGGTAATCAGGTAACTCTTTGAGAGGTAAGCCACTGGTTTGACCAGTGAGACTATCAAGGCTTTGCCTTTAGATTCAGTGCAAAAAGACATGTAGATTGCTCCTCGGGCTTGGCGGGCCTAGAAACGGAAGAGGAGACAATAGAATTATTAACTCGTACGGAAGGCTATCACAGAGGTGACTGCCTTCCGCAGCTACCCTCATTACATCATGGCTTCGGCGAATTTATGCGCCAATACCACTACCAATTCCAATTCACACCGCCGTGTCCACCACGAACTGGCCATACAAATCCCACTCCAGCCTTGTCTGAGAGTCCGACGCCGCCGCCGGCATTGGGGCCGTTCAAATTGATAAACCATGCGGCTCCGGTTGGATTCTCGCTATTAGTGCTGGTCCAATAGACTGGATTATCCGCGCCAAACTTAACCGACACAAATGGATGGCCGGTCGGTAAAGAAGGACTCGAATTACGAGTATCAACCAAACTGGACAATTCTTCAACTGTCGGTAAACGCCATCCTTGGCGATTAGCAAATGTAAAATTACGACAGGTTGTATTTGCATCCAACCAATTACATGCATTAGCTTTGGTGTTAGGGTCTATAAACAGATTTGCATTTCTTGGCCAGATCAGACCTGTTTCCTTGTCCAGCACTAGATCGTCATCCGGATTTCTCGTGTCACCGGGGTTATAGATTGCGAAACGGCGATTTGGTGTGTGATCGGTCCAATGAACCGGATTTTCTTTCCCGTCTTGGAATAGTTCCCAGATTGGTGTGTGCATAATTTTTCCTTATCTGAAGTTAAACATAACATCTGTTCTATGTGCCGACCAAAAGGACTCAAAAAGTTTACTGATCATAACGATGTCACGCTAGTCAAGCCGGCTGTATCATTCAAGACAAGTGATTTTCAGTCCTTGTCTTGCGGCAAGTCTGGCTTTTGGCCATCAAATCAATACGGAGTAAGTGACCAACGTCAGACAAAATGAACCATTTTGTCTGAAAAACCCAACTTATAGGAAGCATTTCGCTCAATATCTTACTACACTAACGAAATATTAAACAAAAAAGTCGACTGTCCATATAAACCAAAACAGTCATTCGTTTTTATTAATAGAATGTCGTTTTGGATCGGTTTTCACCTTTTAAACTGACTTTTTTTCGAATTGCTGGTTTCGTTTCTCTACTGACGATGTGAAAAAAATTGAAATGCGTCCTGCCAAATTTTTTGGCAGTCAATTTTCTACCATCAGAAACGGCGTCTTTTCAGACGGTCACGATTCTTTTCACTTAGGATTAAGAAAGATTCAGTGTTTGCTAACTTCGGACACTCGTAATCCCGCACTTGATTCTAGAAGTTTCTGGAAACCGATTACTCGGTGTATTTTCAACTTGGACAAACTGCAAATTAACAAGAATTAGGCTATGATAAGTTTTTGTTAAATTTAAAGGAAGCAATGTGTTATACAACTTTTCTGAAATCTGCTATACACCTGAAAAGGTGCATGCTTTAAGTTAGACGACAGCAAGCCCACAATGACCAACGGCAGCGTACCATTCAAGCAAGTAGCAATAGATGCCTCTGAAATTCGGGACTGGCCGTCATTTCACGCGGTTTTCGCGAAGGCGTTCGGCTTTCCCGACTTTTATGGTCGCAACATGGATGCTTGGATCGATAGCATGACCGACCTAGACGATCCAAGTGCAGGAATGAGCAAAGTTCACTCACCGCCTGATGGCATCGTTTTAGTCAAAGTGCTCAACGCCAAGGCCTTCTCGAAGCGATGCCCGGAACAATACCGGGCACTGAACGACTGCTCCGCCTTCGTTAACTGGCGTCGGCTCGAGCAGGGGAGTGCGCCCGTGCTGGCGCTTTCTTACCATGAATAGCCTGGGCTGCTGCCTAACACCTCGCTGGAGCGTACGTGTGGAAGATAAAGCGCCAAGCTCAAATAGTGGCGCGCGCGGCGCTCAGCTCAACCGTTATGCGATAGGAAGTGAATGAAGCCAGTATCTACATGCTACATGTGCGACGCTCCAAAGACATCTAAAGAGCACGCACCTCCTGAGTGTCTATTTCCTGAGGAAAAGGATTTCGGACAGGATCTTCGGCGCAATCTAATAACGGTACCGTCGTGCGATGCTCACAATTCCAAGAAGTCGGAGGACGACGAATACTTACGTGCAGTCATCCTATTTACTGCGGTTAGGGCAAGTAGGGTTGCAGAACATCAATTTCTGGGTAAGATGCTTCGCGGTGTCCGCCGCTCTCCAGGTAAGTACTCAGCGCTCTTTACAGACCAAGGAACTGTTTCCAACGGCGCGCTTCGCGCGATGAGAATCGATCGGCCTCGTTTCGACAATTGCATTCAGCATCTCGCAAGAGCCGTATTCTTTCATCACCATCAATCGAAGTGGATTCAACCGATTATGGTCATATCTCCAGACTTCTACAGTACGATTGAGGACGATCAGGTCGTGGAGCATCAGCCCACGGTCGATACGGTTAAGATTTCCCAGGCGTATTTACAATCTGAACCCGTACGGGGCGAAAACCCTAGCGTCTTTAAGTATCGCTTTCGCTATAGTCCGGCAGAGGAATCGCTCGCATTCGCTGCACAGTTCTACGACTTCTTCGACATCTATAGCTACTCGTCGCGGTCTATGTCCGATGCAAGGCCAAAGGCGCAATAACCAACGGGCATTGCGCCGTATTAAGCTCATTTCATTCATCGTATAAGTCTCCCTCATAACCACCTCAATCAAGGGGGTAAACGCCCCGCCTAACCCAATGGTGGAACGTGGAGTAAGGCCAATCTTTTACTTGTTTCACCCCCCATGCTTGACCGGGTTATAGTGGATATAATCCAGGTGCGCCCGGTAATCGGCTTCATCCCTTATCAAGTGTTCCCAGTAACGTCGTTGCCAAATGCCGCGTTCGCCACGCCTTACCCTAACCGCAGACCTCCGCTCGGTTTTGGGCAACGCTTTGGAAAATCCTACCTTAATCAACCGTAAACAGGTGGCATAATCGGCATCGTCAGGCGGAAGCTCGAGGACACAATGAAAATGCTCCGGCAACACCACCCACCCATGTATCTCAAACGGATGCCGCGCCTTGACCACTTTAACCGTTTCCCGTAAAGCCCGGATATGACGCACCAACAAGTCATTACCTTTCCGTTGCAAAAGGTTGACGGTAAAAAAATAGGTGCCGCCTTGATGCCAAACACGTCGGCAATCCATTTTTCTATCGTGACTCCTCTGCAAATTTAAATACGGCGCAATGCCCGATGGTTATCGCGCCCGGTCTTAGCCGAAGAAAAAATCCAAAAATTGGCTTTCTACAATCCCCCTTACCGAACTTCACAACCGCAGCTTGTTGGTTGAGCTGCTGAAATATGATGTCGAAATTGCACGGCGCGAAGGTATTGGCTAATACCCAAGCGATTCATTTGGTGTCAAAATATCAATAATAAGTTTGTACGTCCCTAAAATGCAAAAAGCCGTACCAGTATTTTAAAATGCTGGTACGGCTTTTTTATATAAATGTCTTTGAAAACTTAGGAACGTCGATTTCGAGTTCTTTCGCCCATCAACAACAGGGCACCGGCAAGCAGTGCAATCGCGCTGGTTCCCGATGCAACGGATATTTCAGGGGCTTGGGTCGGATGCTCAGACCTTTCATGATTATCTCGTTTCTCATGCTTTGATTCAGCTACAGCGAAATTCGAGGCAAACAATAAACTTGTTGCGATAGCAATTAATGTTGGTTGTATTTTCATGTTAAACACCTCACGGTTTCACTAGTGAAATAGGGCTGGTCAAAATTTCTAACCAGCAAATTGATAATTTCTTATGACTAACTTTTCAAAAAAATCTTGGCAAGTGTGCCCTTAAAACTGGACGCGTTCAGTGCGGTAGCTAACATAATTGAAGATATTCGGTTAGAAAGCGATTTTTTCAGTGTGAAAAAACTTAACCAAATAGCTGAGCACTAGGGGGCTGTAGCAATTAGTCAATTAATTTGACGGAAATGCCTGTTTAATAAACATAGCAGTTGCTGAATAAATGAGTAAATCGGTTAAACAATAACCAAACAAGGCCGTATTGCTATTCGTGCCGCGCATTATTCAATTTCATTTAAGTCTCCTTCACAACCGCCCCACTCAAGGGGATAAACGCCTTGCCTGACCCAATGGTGGAACGTGGAGTAAGGCCAATCTTTTACTTGTTTCACCCACTCACGCTTGACCGGGTTATAGTGGATATAATCCAGGTGCGCCCGGTAATCGGCTTCATCCCGTATCAAATGCTCCCAGTATCGGCGTTGCCAGATGCCGCGTTCGCCACGCCTTACCCTCACCGCAGACCTCCGCTCAGTTTTGGGCAACAATTTGGAAAAACCAATTTTTATCAAGCGCAAACGGGCGGCATAATCGGCATCGTCAGGCGGAAGCTCGAGGACACAATGAAAATGCTCCGGCAACACCACCCAGCCATGTATCTCGAACGGATGCAGCGCCTTGACCACTTTGACCGCTTCCCGCATAGCCTGGATGTGCCGCACCAACAGGTCGTTGCCTTTCCGTTGCAACAGGTTGACGGTAAAAAAATAGGTTCCGCCTTGATGCCAAACACGCCGGTAGTCCATTTTTCTATCGTCACTCCTCTGCAAGTTTAAATACGGCGCAATGCCCGATGGTTATTGCGCCTTACGGCCTTGACCAGTGAGACCATCAAGGCTATGCCTTTAGATTTACGTCCGTGCTCTTTTGTTCCTACTAGAAAGCGTTCGTTCGAACGTAACTACGGAACTATAATGCGGGAAGACTCGGATTCCTTTTTTCTTTTCGGAAGACCAAGTGCCCCGCAACTCAATAAGACGACACAGATTCCGCTTGTGATCAATAAAACCCGGTTAATCAAGAGAGAATGTTCATAACTTTTCAAAACTGCTGACATCCGATCGTATTTCAATGAGTTTTCGTCTTTCATCGACTCAATTTCATCACCGAATGCCTTAAGCGAACCCACGTAGGCATTAGAATCCCTGATAACTTCAAGCAATATATCATCGAACTTCTGGTAATACTGCAAGCGCTCCTCTAGTTTTGCTATGTCTTTGGTTTGGTTCTCGTGGAACTGTAATAAATGGTTCAACATATCATCTTCGTTTTGGAGCATACTGGTAACCGATGTTGCTAACACGTGAAGATGTGGATAAATATTCGCATCAAACTGATGAAGACTCCCTTGATCGTGCTTTAATTCGGATCGGCGTAGTGAGATTTTTGTGTACCAAGAAGCACGACTGCGTTCGGCGAATGATGACTCCTTAAAAAAATCAGAATTATTAAGCATCTCGTACCATTGACGGCTTCTTTCCATGATGTGGCTCAGACTGTTCATAGACGCCATTTCCCGATGAAATTTTCGATCTAAAACCGCATACTCCTTCAATTGTGAAGGGATCGTATCCATTTTCTCGTATATGCTCTTATATTCAAGAAACGCATAACTTGCCAAAGCAATGGCAAACGGTAAAAGTGCTAGTGAGAGTTTTTGCAAACTATCCTTCAATACCCAAACCGATTTTCGGGATTCGTCCTGGTTGTCGCTATTGTGTGACATTCGTCCCTACCTCCAAGCGATCCACATAACCCGCGTAGCGAAGCGGAGTCTGATTTATGCGCTGGTTATATTTGTTTGTTAAGTCCAAAGGCGCACTAACTGAAAGGCAGTGCGCCGTATTTTGTCTAAAAGCCATCTCAGTTTTATTGTCCATTCACTACATGCAGCAGAATATGCTGCGCTATTTCGCCCTACCACAGCAACCGCAATAGCTGTCGCCTACCGTTTCTTTACGGTCTTTCGCTTATCGTTTCCACATTTTACGCTGGAACGCCGCAATGGAAGGGCTTCGTTCTGTATCGCAGATACTGTTATCCCGGTGAAACGAAATGACGGATAAGATTGAACCATTAAGGAGAAGTCAAACCAATAAAATTATCGCCACGCGGCATTGACCTTGCTGGCGCAGAAATTTTATTCAGAATGCAATGCTTGCAACGGGTCTAAACGTGCCGCCTTCATCGCGGGTATCACCCCAGAAACGATACCGATAAGCAAAGAAAGCAAAAAGGCAGCGGCGACGTATGCCCAAGCCAATTCGGCAGGAAGGGCGGGTACAAGGATGCTGATTAAACCGACAACCCCAATTCCGGCGATAACGCCTATTACGCCACCCACTGCGCTTAGCGTGAGCGCTTCAAACAAGAACAGCTTGAATATGATATCCCTCTCCGCACCTATGGCCCTGAGCAAGCCAATCTCAGACACCCGTTCTGAGGCGGCTATGGTCATGATGGTAATGATCCCAACTGACCCCACCAAGAGGGAGATTCCCCCTAGGACAGCCACTGCCAACGTCAAGATATTAAGGACCGAATCCATGCTTTCCAACATTTGGTTTTGGGTAATCAAGGTAAAATCTTCACCGCCATGCCTCGCAGTTAGCAGGTTCGTAATGTTTTTCTGCAAGGCTGCAACGGTTACATTATTGCCGTACAACAAATCAATTTCCATCAGACTCTCCCTATCGAACATCTCCAAGGCTTTTCCGGCAGGAATGTAGACCGTGTCATCCATGTCAAAACCCAGCATCTGCCCTTTTTTTTCCATTACCCCAATCACGCGATAACGATCCGTGCCGATACGCACACGTTTCCCCAACGGACTTGTTTGCCCAAATAATTCGGTCGCCAGCTTATCTCCCAGGACGGCAAAAGTGCGGGGATTTGCATCTTCGCCAGAAGGCAAGAACCGACCTAAAGCGGGCCGTATTTTCCAGACCTGCGGGACGGCATCGCCAGCACCGATAACATTGCTGCGCCGCTGCTTGTTATCGGTTTCAACCCGCGCATTGCCTTGCACGACCGGCACGACGGCAACAACGCCCGCCAACTTGGCCAAAGCGGCGGCATCTGCCATTGATAGCGGACGCACGGTGTTCATGGTCGCTCCCGATATGCCGAACGTGGATTTCTTCCCCGGATGGATACCGATGATATTCGTCCCAAACTGGGTAAATTCAGCAATCACGAAAGTATGAAGGCCACGACCCAACGAGGTCAGGATAATGACTGCAGCGATACCGATAATCAAACCTAACGACGTAAGTGCAGAGCGCAACTTATAGGATGCGATCGTGCGAAAGGACAGCCGCACTATGTCAAAGAAGTGCATGGTTATCGCTTAGCCAATGCGGCAATCGGATCAAGCCCTGCCGCTTTGCGGGCAGGCAACACGCCGAAAGCCAAGCCCGTAAAAATTGAAACCCCCAAGGCAGACAATAAGCCCCAATTCGGAAGGTCGACTGGAAACTTGGGATAAACCGTTTGGATAACTGATATGACCAATTGCCCAATCAACAAGCCGGTCAATGCGCCTACCAACGATAACAGAATGGACTCCGCCAAAAAAAGCCACTGCACTTGGGTTTTGGATGCGCCCAACGCTTTTAACAGCCCTATTTCGGCAGTCCGCTGCGTAACGCTGACCAACATGACGTTCATCACCAACACGCCCGCCACAATAAGGCTAATGCCCCCAATACAACCGACCGCAACAGTCAACGCAAGCAGGATTTTGTTGAACGCGCTGACAACGCTGTCTTGGGTGATAATCGTTATGTCTTCCTCGCCTTCATGCCTTAGTTTGATTATTTTTTTAATCTCATCTACCGCCTTTATCATCGCTTCCCTCGATTTGGCCTCGATTAGGATTCGGAACAAGGAATGCGTGTCGAACAAGGCTTGGGCCGATGCAACCGGAATGATCACCATCTCATCAAAATCGACACCAATGGATTCACCTTCCGAAGCCAACACGCCAATAACCCGAAAACGCCTGTCGTTAATCCGTAACCACTGGCCTAAAGCAGATGTATTGGCAAACAATTCCTTACGTATGGTTTGACCGATAACACAAATAGACAAGGCTTTATCGGTATCGATTTTTGGCAAAAAAATGCCTTGCGCCATCGTCAAATGCCGCACCCGCAGCAGTTCGTGTGTTGAGCCGAACACATTGGTTTCCCGCTCCAGCCCCGCCGACGTAACCGGCGCGACACCTATCGTCAACGGCGCAATTGCGGCAATGTAAGGGCTGCGTGACAAAGATCCTGCATCTTCCAAGGTCAAATCCCTTGGCGTTTCGCCAAATATCGGTGGCGCACCGCCGGTGGTTTCTGTGCGTCCTGGCAAGACGATGACAAGATGCGTGCCCAGGGCTTCAAACTCATTGACAATATAACTACGGGCGCTTTCGCTCAATGCGATCAGCACGGTGACGGAAGCTATGCCTATGCTCATCGCCAATACAATCAGCACCGTCCGCAGCCATTGGGACTTGATGGACGTTAAAGCATGATGGAATGTGTCTTCTATGAGCATATCAACCTAAGGTATGGCTACCAATCATGGTGGCGTATTAACGCTCAATACGCCTTAGGAAATTTTTAGGCTCCACTCCGAGTTTGCTTTGGGGCATTCGTGCTCAGGGTGTGGGCAGCAACTAAGCTCATAACAAACCGATGGGCAATAAAGCCAGCGTAGATTGTGAAAACCACCACTATCAGTAGGCCGCCTGAAAATGCCGAAATGGGCGTAAAATTTTCCGTACTGTCCTTATTATAAAGCGCTGTATTTAAAAGGCGACCCACCCCATTAGCTTTAAACATCTGATAGGCACTTTAACGCCCGATCTTTTAAGTTTTTTGATCTAAATCAATCTTGCCCCCAGCTTTCAGGGTAGTCTAATCAATAATGGTTTTACTTTAAAACAGTTTTAATTCTAACCCTGAAAACAGACTGCCCCTAAAAACAAGGGGGTTGGCTGCTAAGAAAATAAGTGATGCATTATGCACCCATGAGTCCTAATCCGTCTTGGAGAAAATAATCATGAAATCAACCTGGATACTCGTTGCCGATAACGTCCACGCACGCATTTTTACGGCCGATACGCCCTCGTCTGCGCTACAGGAAATCGAAGACCTGACACATACGGAAGGTCGGCTGCATGACCGGGAAATAACGACCGACCTGCCTGGAAGAATTAAAAATACGGATGGTAGCGGCCATGCGTTTGAACAACCCACCGACCCAAAAAAACACGAGGCCGACAATTTTGCACACCGTGTTGCCAAACACCTGGAGGCCGCGCTCAACGCAAACAAATTCGAGCAATTGTTGATTATTGCCGAACCGTCTTTTCTTGGCTTATTACGCAATTGTTTACCGGAACTCATTAAGCATCACATTTGTTTCGAGCTGGATAAAAATGTCACCACCCTGAGTGCCGTAGAAATTCGCAAACACTTACCTGAATATTTGTCACATTCTTGAGGTTTCAGGCTAATCTAGGTTAGGGTCGGGGAGGGCGCAGCAAAACAAAATTCGTCAATTTGATGAACTTAAAGCAGTCAAGAGTTGTTCTAATATCTCATCGGTCCCTTCGGTATTTATAGTAATGCCATGGCTTTTTTCTTTATCCGAGAATGGTTGTGCCGCTTGCTACTGAAGAACGGTAATTGTTGTTTCTGAAGGGTCGTGCTGCCGTTGTGCGATGCGGTTGCATAAGGTTTCCCAGGATGCTTGGAAATCGACAATAGAAAACTTGACGTGGCTTTTGTTGGCAAGATGGTGAAACAATTCCCGTTGTTCAAGCTTAATAGTCACAATAGCCTACATTAATTTCGAGATTAGGTATTTGTACGGCTTT
Source organism: Methyloglobulus morosus KoM1 (assembly GCF_000496735.2). GTDB lineage: Bacteria > Pseudomonadota > Gammaproteobacteria > Methylococcales > Methylomonadaceae > Methyloglobulus > Methyloglobulus morosus. The sequence goes on along the minus strand of NZ_AYLO01000052.1, from coordinate 17,592 downwards.
AGTAATAAAGCCCGTTCCAGCCCATTTGGAAACCATCACTATGCATACCCAAATGCTCACCATCGACGGTAATCAATCGGTTGCAATGATTGCCCACAAGTTGAATGAAGTCATTGCCATTTACCCGATAACGCCATCATCCAGTATGGGGGAATGGGCGGATGAATGGTCGTCACGCGGTCAAGTAAACTTATGGGGGACTGTTCCGGAAGTCATTGAAATGCAGAGCGAAGGCGGAGCGGCAGGAGCAATCCACGGCGCTTTGCAAGGCGGGGCCTTGGCTACGACATTTACGGCTTCCCAGGGCTTGCTGTTGATGCTGCCGAATATGTACAAAATCGCCGGTGAATTAACGCCCACTGTTTTTCATATCGCCGCCCGTTCTTTAGCGTGCCAGGGCTTGTCAATTTTCGGCGACCATAGCGACGTCATGTCGGCGCGGATGACCGGTTTTGCCATGCTGTGCTCCAATTCTCCGCAAGAAGCCATGGATTTTGCCTTGATAGCGCAAGCGGCCAGTTTAGAAGGCCGAATTCCTGTCATGCATTTTTTTGATGGCTTTAGGACTTCCCACGAAGTCGCCAAAATCAAAGTCCTGGATGACGCTACCTTACGCGCAATGATTCAACAGCAATGGGTTGTCGCCCATAAAAACCGGGCACTAACACCCGATAAACCTGTATTGCGTGGTACTGCCCAAAATCCGGATGTGTATTTTCAAGCCCGGGAAACAGTCAATCGATATTACGAAGCTTTTCCTGAAATCGTCCAACAAGCTATGGACAGGTTTGCTGAATTAACCGGGAGACGCTATCGATTATTCGATTATGTCGGTTCGGAACAAGCCGAACGAGTTCTAATCATTATGGGTTCCGGTGCTGAGGCTGTAGCAGAAACGATAGATTATCTCAATCGCCAAGGCGAAGCCGTGGGTTTACTTAAAGTACGTCTGTATCGTCCGTTCGATGCGAATAGCTTACTTGCAGCGTTACCAGCGACCTGCCGAAAAATTGCGGTACTTGACCGAACCAAAGAGCCGGGGGCAGGCGGCGAACCGTTATATAAGGATGTCTTGGGCGCTATTGCAGCGAATGCGATGAGCGGCTCGCCAAAATTTACGATACTACCAAAGGTCGTCGGGGGGCGATACGGCTTATCATCAAAGGAATTCACGCCCGGCATGATTAAAGCGGTTTTCGATGAGTTGAAGCATGACCAGCCTAAAAATAATTTCACCGTCGGTATTTACGATGATGTGACTTATACCAGTTTAGAGTGGGACCCGAGTTACCGCACCGATGCGCATGACGGGACTTTCCAGGCCATGTTTTATGGCCTGGGCAGTGACGGTACCGTCAGCGCCAATAAAAATACGATCAAGATCATCGGCGAAGCCACCGATCTCTATGCCCAAGGCTATTTTGTCTACGACTCCAAAAAATCCGGTGCCGTAACCGTATCGCACCTTCGATTTGGCCCGAAGCCAATCCGTTCAACGTATTTGATCGGTGAAAATGATGCCGACTTCATCGGTTGCCATCAGACGATATTTTTACAGCGTTACCACATGTTGGATAACGCGGCGGATAATGCGGTATTCCTGTTGAATTCCGCGGAACCGCCGGATAAAGTATGGGATTCGCTACCGCGTAAAATGCAGCAACAGATGATTGCAAAAAAAATCCGTTTCTACGTGATCGACGGTTATGCGGTTGCCGAGAAAAGCGGCATGGGCAAACGCATCAATACCATCATGCAAACCTGTTTTTTTGTCATTTCTGGCGTGTTGCCGCAAGACCGGTCAATTGCGGCCATTAAACAGGCGGTGGAAAAAACCTACGGTAAAAAAGGCCAACGCATTGTTGAAATCAATTTCAAGGCAATTGACGAGACTGTCGCCAGCTTACATCAAGTGCCGGTTCGTTCAAACGTAAGTAGCGGTTTTGATATTCATTCGCTGATTCAAGAGTCGGCACCAGACTTTATCAGGCAAGTCACCGGGGAAATTATTGCAGGCCGTGGCGATTGGTTACCGGTCAGTGCGCTGCCCGTCGACGGCACGTTCCCGACCGGCACCGCCGCTTACGAAAAACGCAATCTGGCGCTGGAAATTCCGGTTTGGGAAACCGATTTATGCACCCAATGCGGCAAATGCGTGATGGTTTGCCCGCATGGCGTCATCCGCAGCAAAATCTATTCGACTGAATTGTTACAAAACGCCCCGGAAACTTTTAAGCACGCGCCGATGTTAGGCAAGGATTTTCCAGCCGGGCTTGCAATGACCTACCAAGTCGCGCCTGAAGATTGCACGGGTTGTACTTTATGCGTCGATATCTGTCCGATCAGGGATAAATCCAACACCAGCCGGAAAGCATTGAATATGCATCCGCAACCGGCTTTGCGAGAGACCGAACGGAAAAACTGGGAGTTCTTTTTAAGCATCGCCGAATACGATCGCCGTTTGATAAAATCCAACACCATCAAAGGCTCGATGGTCATGCAGCCCTTATTTGAGTTTTCAGGCGCCTGTGTCGGTTGCGGCGAAACGCCCTATTTAAAACTGGCGTCGCAACTGTTCGGCGACCGGATGATCGTTGCCAACGCCACCGGTTGTTCATCGATTTACGGCGGCAACTTACCGACAACGCCGTGGACAAAAAACGCCGAAGGCCGTGGGCCTGCCTGGAACAACTCCTTATTTGAAGACAATGCCGAATTCGGCTTAGGCATGCGCATAGCACTGGATAAGCAAAACGAACAGGCTAAAGAGCTGTTAATATCGTTTACTGCGGAACTCGGCAGTGAATGTGTCGATGCCATCCTGAATGCCGACCAATCCGATGAGGCTGGCATTTACGAACAACGCGGACGGATAACCGAACTCAAACAGCGTTTGCAAGGCTTATCCGAACCCGCTGCCCAATCCCTCTTGCAACTCGCCGACCAGTTATGCAAAAAAAGCGTCTGGATTGTCGGCGGCGACGGCTGGGCCTACGACATCGGTTACGGCGGCTTGGACCACGTCCTCGCGAGCGGCCGTAATGTGAATATATTGGTATTGGATACCGAAGTCTACTCGAATACCGGGGGGCAAAAATCGAAATCTACACCGCTGGGTGCGGTCGCGAAGTTCGCAGCCAGTGGCAAAGCCCAGGTTAAAAAGGATTTGGCCCTGTTGGCGATGGATTACAACAATGTTTATGTCGCCCATGTTGCCTACGCCGGGAAAGATACGCAGACCTTGAACGCTTTTTTAGAGGCGGAAGCGCATGACGGCCCGTCAATCATCATTGCCTATGCGCCTTGTATTGCGCACGGTGTTGACCTGTCCAACAACCATCGTCAGCAAAGCCTGGCGGTAAAAAGCGGCCATTGGCCGTTATTCCGGTTCGACCCGAATAAAATCAAGCAAGGTAAAAACCCCATGCACTTGGATTCACCCGAGCCTTCAATTCCGCTCCGTGATTTTGTTAACACGGAAACCCGTTTCAGCATGTTATGGCAAACGCACCCGGAAGATGCCGAGCGGTTTCTGGAACAAGCGCAGCAAGAAGTCAGGAACCGTTACCATTATTACAAACAATTGTCGGAATTAGAATGGAATGAAACCACTCGTGTGCCTTCAGTCAAGACGCAGTTAAAAACCGACAGCGCTGTGGAGAAAGGTCATGGTTGATTTAACGACGATCTATTTAGGCTTAAAACTGGCGCATCCGCTGGTGCCCTCTGCTTCCCCTTTCACTAAAGATGCCGATACGGCGCGTAGGCTCGAAGATGCCGGGGCGGCGGCGCTGGTCATGCATTCCTTGTTTGAAGAAAAAATCGAAGCCGAAACGCAGCAAATGGAACGCTTTTTTTACCAACAAGCCATCGGTCACGGCGAGGCCGATTCCTTTCATCCTGTACCGGAGCATGTTCAAACTTATCAAGATCAGTACCTGGAAAATTTGCAAAAAATTAAATCGGCGCTGGGTATACCGGTGATTGCCAGTTTGAACGGCATATCAATCGGCGGCTGGGTGGATTACGGCAAGCAACTTCAGGAAGCCGGTGCAGACGCGTTGGAACTGAACGTCTATCATGTTGCGGCGAATCAAGAAGAGAGCAGTGAAGACGTGGAAAACCGGTACATAGCGATTTTGCAGGAACTTAAACGGCACGTCAGTGTACCCATCACCATGAAACTATCGCCGCAATTCAGTTCACCGATCCATTTTGTTAAACGCCTGGAAGCGGCAGGTGTCGACGGCATTGCCATTTTTAACCGGTTTTACCAGCCGGATATTGACCTGGAAACGCTAGAGGTAATGCCGAAACTGGAGCTGTCCACCTCTGCAGAGTCTTTGTTACGGGTGCGGTGGACGGCTTTGTTATACGGGAAAGTCAAGATTTCGCTGGCCGTGACCGGCGGTTTTCATACGGCTGAAGATAGTGTAAAAGCCTTGCTTGCCGGTGCCGATGTCGTGCATTTATGCAGCGCCTTGCTCAAACTGGGCAGTACACGGTTAACTGAAATCCGTAATGATCTGGAAAACTGGTTGGTGGAGCATGAATACGAATCCGTCCAACAATTAAAGGGCAGCGTCAGCCGGGAACATGCCATTGACCCAACTAATTACGAGCGGGCTAATTACGTGCAAGTGCTGGATAGTTATTCGTATCCCAGTGGGGTTTTAAGATAAACACCATCGTGGTTAATCTAGCTTATAGATTCGGTATGGTAGCGATAAATCCGGATATTGTCTGACCAATAATCAGGTGGCAACCCTGCCTTTTGTTTCAAATGCCGAAGGAATTGTTCCCGCTTCGGTAGTGTTTCCCACACCGAGGGCAAGAAAGTCCCGCGTCGATGTCCTTCTTTTAAGATCAGGCCGTCAACACTAGGTTGCAGTTGGGACACTAAATCTTGTTCGGTCGTAAATGACATGGGCTCGGCAGGCGTAAGAATGGACAGATGGATTTCTAAATCCTTAAGTTCATGGGCTTCTAACGGCGGAAACCGCGAATCCTTGAAGGCGGCAGAATAAGCGTTCTCCGAAATATCTTCGGCCAGCGGCCTGACGGCTTCCAGCACGCCGATACAGCCGCGTAATTGGCGGTTTACGTGCAAGGTCACAAAAGTTGCCCGATGTTCTTGCAATTCTGCCGGATAATCGGCCAACTTAATTTTTAACGGCTTGCCGGTTTGTAAGCCATGCTGGATCGACGCTTTCGCCAGTTCCAATAATTGTTGCCGCTGCGCTTCACTCAATGACATAAGCACCATAGCCCACGACGCGGGATTTATCCCCGGCAGTGTCACCCGAGTTACGCAAGTCAATGGCTTTTACTGACAATGACTTGTCCCTGGCCMCTTTTAACAAGCCGCTAACGGGGACTTTACCGCAGGCCGCTTCGCCAGTGAGCAGCTCATATTGTTGTCGTTCAATCCGTTTGCTGGTTAATTGGTCGAGTTTTTTTGCCGTCGCATAATCGTGGTAATGGCTCAGGTCGGAACTGACAACAATCAATGTCTCATCGCCTCCCCACAATGCCTCGATGACTTGGGCGACTTGTTCCGGCGACGCATCGCCAGCGACGATGGGAACGATCTTGAAATCACTCAGCGTTTCTTGAAGGAAAGGCAACTGGACTTCCAGGCAGTGTTCGAACGTGTGCGCTTGATCCATATATTGGACAAACGGAAGTTGGGCGATCAACTGCACGGCCTCCTCGTCAACAGGAATATGGCCCAAAGGCGTCGAGAAAGTTTCCGCACTGCTGACAGCCAGCCCCTTGAAAGAGACCCGATGCGACGGCCCGATGATGACAACGCGAGTGACCTGGTCTTTGGCTTGCCTTAAGCGGGCATAGGCGGTTGCGGCAATAGGCCCGGAATAAACATAACCGGCATGGGGAACAATGATGGCTTTGGGAACTTTATGCCCCATCTCAGTATCATCCAGGTATTGGTCTAGCATTTGATGCAAGAGCTTCGGATTGGCAGGGTAAAAAGTACCGGCCACAGCGGGATGTCTGTCATTCATGGGATAACCCTCTCTTTTTCAAAGGTTGACATAATTATTTTCTAACCATTTGCGCCAACGTAATTGACTTAAATCAAAAACTTTAGCGATTAATCTGTTTTACTACAAGCCATATTAATGGTTTCAGGAGAATGCAAATGACCGTTTTTATTGCCCACGATACTGTGTCTACCCGCTATTGGCATCGCCTGGAAGATGGGCGTATCCAATGCGACTTATGCCCCCGGTTTTGCAAGTTACACAAAGACCAGCGCGGATTGTGTTTCGTCAGGCAAAATCTGGAGGACCAGATTGTCATGACCAGTTATGGCCGATCCAGCGGTTTCGCTATAGACCCCATCGAAAAAAAGCCATTGAACCATTTTTTGCCCGGTACGCCGGTATTTTCTTTCGGCACTGCCGGTTGTAACCTGGCCTGTAAGTTTTGCCAGAATTGGGACATAAGCAAATCCAGGGCTTTGGATACCCTAATGGACAAAGCGTCGCCCGATGCGATTGCACATGCGGCATTGGCCCATGGCTGCAAGAGTGTGGCTTATACCTATAACGACCCGGTCATTTTCCATGAGTATGCCATCGATACGGCACAAGCATGCAGAAGCCTTGGCATAAAATCGGTTGCCGTGTCGGCGGGCTATGTTTGTGCAGAGCCTCGGGTCGAGTTTTACCAATGGATGGATGCCGCCAACATCGACTTAAAGGCTCTTACCGAGCGGTTTTATCATGAAATCACCGGCAGCCGCCTACAGCCGGTATTGGATACCCTAAAATACATCAAACACGAAACGTCGGTATGGCTGGAACTGACCACTTTGATCATTCCTGGCGAAAACGATTCCGAAGCAGAATTGGAACAATTGACGCAATGGGTCGTCGAAAACCTGGGGCCTGATGTTCCCCTGCATTTTTCCGCCTTTCATCCTGACTGGAAGATGCAGGACAAGCCCCATACGCCGCTGCAATCCTTATTGAAAGCCCGGCAAATTGCCCTAAAGAATGGCATCCATTACGCCTATGTGGGCAATGTCCATGACAAGGCCGCTGATAGCACCTATTGTCATAGCTGCGGAAAGTTATTGATAGGCCGCGACTGGTATGAACTGTCGGAATGGAACTTGGATGACCAGGGAAATTGCAAGTTTTGCGGCACTCGCTGCGCGGGCGTGTTTGAAGCCCAACACGGTGTGTGGGGCGCGAAACGACAAGCAGTTGCGATGGCCTGAGTGCCTGCCGCAATAAATTGTCCTTTTTAAGGCTTGACATGAGAATGAACGTATTTTTTCAAAGGGCACAAAACTGGCTAGATCGAAATGTTTACGATCTGGCCCGCCAAATGCGCTTGAGTTATTTGCCGCCGATGATGGTTTATCTGGCGGCAGGCGTTTCTGGGTTAACCGGCATCGTCGGTACATTTTTCGTGAAAGATTATCTCGGCTTGTCAGCCGAATTTCTGGCATCTTTGGGCTTTTGGGCGATGATGCCGTGGACGCTGAAAATGCCAGTCGGTCATCTGGTGGACTTGCTGTGGCAACATAAGGCCAAACTGATCTATCTGGGGGCGGCATTGATTGCGGCCAGCTTGTTGATCATGCTTAATATCCTCACCGAGCCAAAGTCGATGACCGGGCGGTTGACAGTGGAAACCTGGTTTGTCATCGCGACCTTATTGGCACCTATCGGTTATGTTATCCAGGATACCGTCGCGGATGCCATGACAGTCGAAGCCGTACCGCGCTTGGATGACTGGGGAAGCCCAATCCCGGATGAACAAATAAAGCTAGCGCATACCACCATGCAAACGCTGGGGCGGGTGGCGATTATCGGCGGTACCTTGATTGTGGCATTGGCCAATATTTATTGGTTTAGGGACGTAGCAAACATGGATGCTGCGATGCAAACAGCTATTTATGTCCAAATTTTCCGGTGGGCATTGCTGATCCCTGTTATCTCCGTGCTTGGCGTTGCGATGGCAGCCCAGCTGCGTTCCAACGAAGAATGGCGGCTAGCTGCCCAAGGTTATGAGGTTGATGACATTGAACGCTTATTGGCAAGGCGAGTTACCGAATTGCCCAAGATTAATGGGTGGATTTTGGGCGGCGGACTTGCTTTTGCTTTATTCGCTATTGTTATGGGGTTTAGCAATGTACCTTACAACGAAGAGCTGATCTTTGTGGGTTCTCTCGCTATTGTCATGTTCCTGTTGCGCCGCTTGACCGAAGAGCTTTTGCCCCGTGTCAGGCAGCAATTATTTGGGACGGCCTTAGTGATTTTTGCTTTCCGTGCGATCCCTTCGACGGGGGCGGGCTCCACTTGGTGGATGATCGACGAACTGGGCTTCGACCAACAATTCTTGTCGAAGCTCGCCCTCATTTCCAGCGGATTGACCTTGTTCGGCATGTTCATGTTTCGCCGTTTCATGGCTGAACGCACCATCACGGAGATCATCGCCTTATTGACCATTATCCTTACCGTGCTTAATCTGCCGGAAATTGCCTTGTACTACGGTTTTCATGAATGGACGCAGACACATATAGCCAGCTTCATCGATGCGCGTTTCATTGCCCTGGTCGATACCGCCCTGGAATCTCCGCTTGGGCAGATTGCGATGATCCCGATGTTGGCCTGGATAGCCAATTCGGCACCACCGCAACTCAAGGCCACTTACTTCGCGGTCATGGCGGCATTGATTAACCTTGCGCTTTCGTTGTCCCAATTATTGACCAAATGGCTAAACCAGTGGTTTATTGTTACCCGCGAAATCAAGGATCCCTCAACGGGCATCGTTACGATCCCTGCCGATTACAGCCAGCTAGGGGGATTGTTTTTTACTGTCATGTTTTTGGGTTTTGCCATACCGATGCTGACGATTTACTTAACCCAACGCACTTTGCTTTCAGGACGTAAATCCGGTTTTGAAAGCGGATGAAAATCGATCCTGACGAAACTATCTTTAACGACAATTTAGACTGACATTATGCCAATACGTGACCTTGAAACCTGGATGTGGACTGAAGCTTGCGAAATACTGGACCGGGCGGATCGGTTGCACTGACAATTCTTCAGGCCAGCCGTCATGGACGTCAGGCGAGCCACTTGGGAATCGCCAGGGCAGGGGTAAAATCCGTCATGTTGCCCTCATGCAACCAATGGGACTTGGAAGATATGCCCGAAACCATCATAAATCGACTCGCTTTATTGGGTTGGGAAAAGTCGATGATATACTGGCAGTTGCAATGCGAAATTGATTGGCAAGTCCCACAATTCATAAAAGTGTATTTCCATGAACGTTGAACTAAAGGACATTCTCACCGCGTTAGTCTTGATTAGCACTGCCAACAGTGCGCCGGTTATTGCCCGTAAGCTCCTTGGCGTTCGTTTTGCGAGACCAGTGGACGGGGGGCTGCAACTGAAAGATCAACAGCCCTTGTTCGGCGCATCGAAAACCTGGCGGGGATTGGTCGCTGCGGTCATTTGCACGGCGGGGATTGCTCCACTGATGGGGTTGTCGGCCCTACTGGGAGCGGGATTTGGCATCGTATCAATCGGGTCCGATTTGCTGGCAAGCTTTACCAAACGTCGTTTCGGTTATGCACCCAGCAGTCGTGCTCGCATATTGGACGTTTTTCCAGAAGCCTTGCTGCCGATGTTGGCGTTCCAGTCTGCGCTCAGCCTTGATAAATGGGAAATTTTGATAACGGCGTTGATTTTCTTCGTGCTTGAAGCCTCAGTCTCGCCGCTCCTATATCGTTGGCATATCCGTAACCGACCCTATTAAGGCCATTAGCGAAAAGATTATGTCTGAAAGCCACCTGAAAGTCCTGACTTACAATATACATAAAGGCTTCAGCCCGGCAAACCGGCGATTTGTCTTACACAAAATCCGTAACGCACTGATAGCCATCGATGCGGATGTCCTCTGCCTTCAGGAAATCCAGGGCGAACATCAAGGCCATGAAATCCATGTCAGCAATTGGCCGGATTGCCCACAACCTGACTTTTTGGCAAAGGACGCATGGCCGGAATTTGCCTATGCCCAGAACACGACCTACAGTGCCGGCCATCACGGTAATGCAATCTTGAGCAAATTCCCCCTGATAAGCTGGGAAAATATCAATGTTTCCCCATACCGCTGGGCAAGCCGGAGCTTGTTGCACGGCATTGTGCACATGGTGGGAAAGGATACCCAGGTACATATCATCTGCATTCATTTCGGTTTGTTTGGTAGGGAACGACAAAGGCAAATCGCTAAATTGTGCGCGCGGATCGACAATCATGTGCCGCATGATGCCCCTTTAATTGTTGCAGGCGATTTCAACGATTGGGGTGGTGTCGCGGAAAGGTTCTTTTATCAACATCTGGATTTGCAAGAAGCCTACTATCATTTACATGGCCACAGGGCACGGACTTTTCCTGCTTGGCTACCTGTTTTAGCTATGGATCGCATCTATTATCGCGGATTACAGCCACTGTCCTGTGAGCGTTTGGTACATGCCCCTTGGTCGCATTTGTCCGACCATGCACCGCTGATGGCAGTTTTTCAATTATGACGATTCCCCCTGAAATTTTAACCGTTCCAAACTTATTGACTTTATTCCGAATACTTTGCGTCCCGATTTTGCTGCTCCTGGCTTGGCAAGGTTATGAAAACGCATTTATGGGCCTGTTGGCAACGGCCTTCCTATCCGATGCCTTAGACGGTTTGGTTGCGCGATTAATGGGGCAAGTGAGCCAATTCGGCGCCAAATTGGATAGCTGTGCGGATGTTAGCTTGTTTGTGACGATAACGGTGGGTGCCTGGTGGTTATGGCCTGACATTGTCCGCCGAGAAGCGGCCTATATCGGTGTGGTGATGGCCTGTTATCTGCTGCCGGCAATAATCGGTTATCTAAAATTTCGCGCATTCACTAGTTATCATACCTGGATTGTCAAGGGTGCGGTGGCGAGTATTGGGGTATCGCTGTACGTGTTTTTTCTCGGCGGCCCAGTTTGGCCGTTCCGATATGCTACTTCACTTTGTATATTGGCCGCTATCGAAGAAATAGCAATTACCGCCGTCTCAACGGAATTGCACAGTGATGTCCGTTCACTTGCGGACGTGCTGCGGTATTTATCGAAAAGACAATAAGGTATTGCGCGTATTATTTGATGTCTTATTCCCGTGCTCCCGCCCCATCACAGATAGCACATTGATAAACGGATTTTGAATGGTATTCATAAATAGGAGTTAAATAAGTTATGCTCCCAGTCCAGTTCCTTATTATGGGTTTAACTATTGGCCTTACTGCCACAATTATTGGGGCGGCAATGACGGCGGTTGGCATGGCAAGTAACCGCAAAGCACTCGTCGGGACATTCCAACCATGAATGAATTACAAAATTTCAAGCTGTTGGGGATCGCACTGGCAATCGGCTTGCTTATCGGCCTGGAAAGGGGCTGGCACACCCGCGATAAGGGCGAAGGGATGCGTATTGCTGGATTACGGACCTATGGGTTGATTGCGCTGCTAGGCGGATTGTGGGGTATTCTTGCTCAGCAGTCGGGCATCGTGTTAATGGGCTTCGCCTTTCTTTCGCTGACGTTTGTCTTATTGATTGCCTATAGCAAAAGTCTCAACAAATTTGAGGATTACAGTATTACCAGCATGGTTGCTTCGTTGATTACTTTTACCTTGGGGACGCTTGCTGTTTTTGGCCATACCACACTCGCGTCAGCTACCGCCGTGGTGATAACATTATTGCTGAGTTTTAAACCCTTGCTGCACAGTTGGTTAAACAAGCTGGAACAGCATGAATTGGAAGCAACGTTGAAGCTGCTCCTAATTTCGGTGGTTATGCTGCCGATCCTTCCTGACCGGAGCTTTGATCCCTGGGGTGTGCTTAATCCTTACTTAATCTGGTGGATGGTTGTGCTCATTGCAGGTATTTCTTATCTCGGTTATTTTGCCATCCGCATTCTCGGCAACCGGCATGGGCCCGTATTGACCGGAATATTTGGTGGATTGGTGTCTTCAAGCGCACTGACTATCAACCTGTCCCGCTTATCAAGTTCTTATCTGAACATGCAGGATGCTTTAGGGGCAGGTATTTTGACGGCTTGTGCGACGATGTTTTTCCGCGTCCTCCTATTAACTTTCATCCTAAACCCCGATTTGTTCCAATTACTGGTTCCGTCCTTGTCATTAATGGGAATAATTACCTGCTTACTGGCTTATCTGTTATGGAAAAATGCACCGGAATTTCAGGCCAATGAAGAAATTAAGCTTGAAAATCCTTTTCAATTGGGTATGGCGATTAAGTTCGGCGTGTTTTTGGTCAGCATCTTGTTGTTGTCCAAAGTATTGAAAATATATTTCGGGGATATGGGCGCTTATGTTCTTGCCGCCGTATCGGGACTGGCCGATGTCGACCCGATTACCCTTTCAATGTCACAAATGAGTAAGGAAGGTTTGGGGCTTGAAGTGGCGGCACACGCCATTTTAATCGCGGTAGTGGTCAATTCCGGCATCAAAAGCATGGTCGCTTTCGTTATCGGCGATCGTGCTTTGGGTTTAAGGGTAGGCGCGACGTTGACAATCGCCGTTGTTGCAGGATTGATGGCCGTCTAATTTATGTCCGTTGAATGGCCAGGATTTTTGGTGTTTTCTTTTTGGAGTTCCTTATCAATGCCTGAATTTTGGGGGCCAATGATTGATGATAACAACGATATAAAGCGAAATAATGGCCGCAAAAAAACACCAAACAGAAACGAAGGCATACGAAAATAACAGGCTGCTGACGATAATCGAGGCCAAAAGCAGGAATCCTAACCGCTGCAAGGCAGTCACCGAAGAAAACAGCAAGGGTGCGGCGACAATAATGACGTAAATCATGCGTGCCCCGAACTGCGGAATGACGGCATCGTATAGTTGCACGATTTGATACAGTATTGAACCTTGCCTAACCTGTACTGAAAGCCATCCCGGTTGAATCCACAAAGGAAGGAAGATGGAAAGGCCCAATATTCCGCCTAAAATGGAGGCCAACAAGAATAATTGGCGCTTCTTCCTGTTTTCTTCCACCAATGCGACGGCTAACGGGACAAAGCAAGGCCAAAGCAAATCGGCAAAAAACAGAAAGCCCAACGCCATGCTGTGTATACTGGATTCGACCGAATCACCCACCACAAGCCACAACCCTCCCTCAAATGCTTGCTGAAGACCAAACAGAAAAGGGATGGAAGCCAACACCAAGTAGTGCTTATCGGAATGATATGCTTTCATGACGCAGTAAGCCCCCATAGGCAATAAAAAGGCCGTGGTGGTAAAACTCGCTGCGGCAGAAAAGCACATTAGGTTTTCCCTCAATGTAAGAAACGTAATCGGTGCTTCTGAATATAAAAAAGTACCACCTTATGACTTCATGGGCGAATTCATACAAAAGGATTTTTATGGAATCCATTTGACAAATGTGCAGGGCTTTACACGCTTAATCGACAGATATACCAAAAATTGGAAGATCTATAAATTCAGCAAATTGTTCTGGTTACCTCATTTGGGTTTCAAATCGGTGGGATTGGGTATATCTCACGATTTAAGTAATCGTACCATTTCCTCACGGTTAATGACTTCTTTTTCCAGCAACAGGTTGGCAAGCTTGTCTAACAGCGGCCTGTTTTCGGTAATGATGTCGCGGGCACGGCTTTCGCCCTCAGTCACTAATGCCATGATTTCAGTATCAATAAGCCGGGCCGTTTCCTCACTGTAATTGCGGTATTCCGCTACGTCAGTTTCAAGGAATTGCATACGTTGCTGCTTGCCGTAGGTCAGCGGCCCCAATTTTTTGCTCATCCCTAGATAACACACCATGTTACGGGCGATGTCGCTGGCTTTTTCGAGGTCATTTTGGGCGCCGGTTGAAACCGAACCCAGTATGCTTTGTTCGGCAATACGTCCGCCCATCAGGATGGCGATCTGGTCTTTTAGTTCGTCCTCGGTGGACAGGAATTTCTCTTCTATCGGCAATTGCAGGGTAAAGCCCAGCGCGGACACGCCACGGGGGATAATCGAGATCTTATGGACAGGTTGTCCGGTCGGTACGTTTTCGGCGACCAGTGCATGACCCGCCTCATGATAGGCTACCCTGCGCTTTTCCTCAGGGTTCAGCACCCGATTTTTCTTTTCCGGCCCAGCCAGTATGCGATCAATGGCGGCTTCGAAGTCTCTCATCTCGATTTTGGAATGCCCTTCCCGCGTTGCAATAATGGCGGCTTCGTTCGCAATATTTGCCAGATCGGCCCCCACTAACCCCGGTGTACGTTTGGCTACTACGGTCAAGTCGATATGCTTTGCCATAGTCATGGCTTTTGTATGCAACTTTAGTATTTCAATACGGTCCTGCAAGTCCGGCTTATCGACCACGATTTGCCGATCGAACCGACCGGACCTTAACAATGCCTTATCCAGCACTTCGGGGCGATTGGTGGCTGCCATGACGACTACGCCGACCGAGGCATCGAACCCATCCATTTCGGTCAGCAACTGGTTTAGGGTTTGCTCCCGTTCATCGTGGCTTCCCATAACAACAGGGCCGCTACGGGAACGGCCAATGGCATCCAGTTCATCTATAAATATGATGCAAGGCGCTTGGTTGCGTGCTTGTAAAAACAGCTCCCTAACCCGTGCTGCTCCCACGCCGACGAACAATTCGATGAATTCAGACCCGCTGATATTAAAAAACGGCACTTGTGCTTCCCCTGAAACAGCGCGCGCCAACAAGGTTTTGCCTGTTCCCGGTTGACCAACCAGCAATACTCCTTTGGGCATACGTCCGCCCAATTTCTGTATTTTTTCGGGGTTCTTTAAAAAATCAATTTCCTCTGACAGTTCCTGCTTCGCGCTATCAGCGCCGGCCACATCCTTAAAGGTGATTTTAGGCTGGGTATCCTGGTGGATACGGATTTTGTTGCCCAGGTTCAAAAAAGACTGTGCCCCAGCCGTCGTACGACGCATAAACCAGGAAGCTATCAACATGAAAATGAATATCGGTATCACCCAGTTAAAGAAAATGCCCGTCAACCAGCCCTCGCCCGGCCTGACGACAAAATCAACCTTATTTTGCGTCAACAATTCGGCAAGATCGGGTTGCCACAAAGGTATGGTGACAAAAGGTTTTTGCGGCATTTCCGGCTTTTCGGGTTTAATGAAGCCGGTGATGTAGCGGTCGGTGACGATAGCCTTGCCGATTTTTCCATCCTTGACATACCCCATGAATTGGCCGTAAGAAATCTCGTCTTGATGCCGTCCATCTAAACTGTTCAAGTAAGACAAGAGGACAATCACCAGGATAACGAATAAAAATATTCTCCCTTTTTTGATAAGATCGTCATCCGCATCAGGTTCTTTGGAAATTTTCGAATCGGATTTCGATTGCGTAGTTTCACCCAATATCAGGGCCATAAAATCCTTGAACTTAGTGTAAAAAAAACCCAACAAAGAAAATAGTTTCTGGAAAATGTCGTCTAATGTTTTATTCATGATGCTTGTTCCTGCCTTTAAATCACGGAAAATCAGGATGATACTGTAAGTGTATATTGCCCATTAAACATCCTATTGATATAAATCAAGATTACTGAAGATGGCTTAATTGAGGGTGCATTCCCGATTACTTTAAGGGATAAGTCAAACTTATCGTATAGTTTGCACATAAAGCACAGTGGCAAGAACAGTATTGAGTGATACAAAAGGGGGACGCATCAAGGAATTCCTGTCCGACAAGGCGGGTGACGGCGGAGGACAATCGGCAGTATATCGAAGCCGTATTGCGGATAGGTTTTACACTTTTCCCGGCAAACAGTGGAGTCAAAAGCGTTAAGCCTCATTCTATTTTTTGAATGTCCTCTTTGGATGTTATTGCGAGCAAGGTCGATGGTGGGTCGGGTACGGGCGGTCAAAAGTTTTCGCTGAGTGCCGTTTATCAAGGTTGAGCGGACAGTCGCTGGAAACTGGGAGAGTGTCCATATAACTACCCAAAGTGCCATTAGGGTTGTTTTACTTAAAACAATCCTTATTTTAGGCATGCCCCCAATTGGCATATCTAATAAATAATGCCTTATTAGCTTGTTTTTATCCCAATTCGATATACCATTTAACGCGCTACCTAAACAAATTACCCAGCCTAAATCTAATTGAACACTGTATGCGGCCTATTGCTTGGGTTCAAGTTCCTTGGCTATTAATAATACCTAGGCGTTTTTAAATTAACTCGCGAAATATTTATGAAAAAAATACTTGCCTCCAGCGCATTGTCCCTTGTCTTTTTGGCCCCACTTTCAGCCTACTCAGAAGAAATCGGCTGTTTCACCACAACCTGGAAACTGGTCGGCTCCAACGATAAGATCTGTGTACAAGCCTTTGACGACCCTAAGGTAAAAGGGGTCGCTTGCCACATTAGCCAAGCCCGCACTGGCGGAATTTCGGGTACCTTGGGTGTCGCCGAAGACCCCTCACGGTTTTCCATCGCCTGCCGCCAGGTCGGGCCCATCAGCATAGACGGAAAATTGCCGGATGAGGAAACGGCATTCAGTGAAAGCACTTCCCTGTTTTTTAAAGAAACCAAGGTCAAACGGATGTTTGACGCCAAGCGCAACACCTTGGTCTATGTCGCTATCAGCCGAAAGATAATTGAAGGCGCCCCCGCCAACAGTATCTCTACCGTGCCTATTATGCCGTGGGGAGGCAAATAGGGTTTATTAAAAGCGTATAGTTTTATCTGCCGTATGCAGAATAATCCACGCACTTCAAAGTACTGGAGTTATCCAGATCTGTTTATCATAAGATTTATGTATGTACTCCCGTTCAGTAAATTAAGACTTTCATCCAAAAATTGTTTAGCCAACTTAATTTGGTGTATAAAATATCACGGTCGGGATAATAAATAGTTAGGGCTTTCATTTCCATGAGCATTCCTCTTTCCGTTCGCATTAGAAGTTTCTTCGCCAGAAACAAATACGCCTTCTGGTGGGATCACTTCACCGACGAAGAAAAGCAACTCCGTCGCATGGATGTATGGGAGCTTGCGAAGGTTATTAATGAGGCTCGTGTTCGCAACCTTGCTGGCGAGGCAGAAAAACTCATCGTCGCAGAACACATGTTGAATGTGCGTCTTGCCCAAATCCAAGCAAAGGCATCATGGGGTTCCGGTGTGCTCGGTTTTGTAGGGGCCATCATTGGTTCAGCCTTGTCCGTTGCGTTAACCATTGCTCTTCAAAGCCCACAAAGTCCAAAAGAGGCTCCATCCGCTCCAGAACGTGCAAGCGAAAAACACGTTGTAGCCCCACCAGTGCAGAGCGCAGGGAAACCAGTACCGCAGTCGCTCAAAAACGAGCCAAGCAACAAGATTGTCGAGGTAAGCCTTGGCACAAAGAGCGTAGTAAATGGGCTATGCGACGGCACAAAAGCAAAGCAGGCCAATGCTCCAGTCAACCCCTAACGAATAAGGTTAGATTGTGAGAGCGAAGCGAACCACAATCTGAACCGGTTGTTGGACAAGCCCGGTGATAATCGATACAGTCTACGTCTATTATAAGAAA
>NZ_AYLO01000051.1 GCF_000496735.2 Methyloglobulus morosus KoM1 | reverse complement strand
TAGGTATTTATGCTAATAGCATTGAGTTTAAAAAGCCCAGATAATGTCACCAAGAAATTTAACCGGATACCTTTAAATTTTTATGGGGCAAGATCGAACATTTTAATTAATGGAATTATTTAAGGACACATCATGAATACTGAGAGAAGAATGTTTCCAACCGAGTTTAACGGCCATGAAGAACGGAGAGCCTATTCCGCCAATTTTAAAGCCCAAGTTGCATTAGCCGCCATAAAAGGCGAAAAATCACATGCTGAACTGGCTATGGAATTTGCCATACACCCCAATCAGGTGAGCCTATGGAAGCAGCAAATGCTAAATAATGTAAACAAGCTATTTGATAATGACAGTGAATATTATGATGAAACCATGGCTAATATTGCAGACAGCCGCCATGCCAAGATAGGCCAGCTAATGGCTGAGAATGATTTTTTGACTAAGGTGTTGGGCCGTTAGTTTAGACTTGTAATTTTGCAACACGCCTCATTTGCTACATAACCAATAAATTTCAAAATACAAAGAAAAAAGCCCCTAATAATAGAGGCTTAATCGCATTTTTTACTTAATTAGACACTAAATCCCTGTTAGAACGGTATGTCGTCGTCAAAATCATCGTAATCTGGCGGTGGGGGCGACGGCATGGTGCTTGCTGGACTATTCTGAGCCGCCGACGCTTGCTTGTTTCCAGGCATTGATGCCCCGTAACTGGCGCTGGGTTGTTCCGCGCCAAAATGCCCAGTGCCGCCGCTACGGCTGCCGAGCATGTGCATTTCTTCGCCAAGGATTTCTGTCGTGTAATGGTCTTGTCCATCCTGGCCTTGCCATTTGCGGGTTTGTAGACGGCCTTCCACATAGATCTGGCTACCTTTCTTCAAATATTCCCCAGCGATTTCCGCCAGACGGTTGAAAAAAATCACCCGATGCCATTCGGTCGCTTCCTTACGTTCCCCCGTTTGTTTGTCTTTCCAACGTCGTGTCGTCGCTAGCCGGATATTGGCGACTGAACCGCCGCTGGGCATAAAACGTATTTCAGGGTCGGCACCCAAATTTCCTATCAATGTCACTTTGTTTAACATGTCCTCTCCTCCTTCAACTATTTACGATTATGCAGATTTTATTAGGGGAAGCCCCAATATCCTGTTCAAACCTGGGTATATTTTGTAATCAACAACTGTAATTCTTGCCGATCCAACTGTTGATTATCAACTTTTAGATAGGCAACGCCTTCGTCGTAATGTAAGGTAATATCCTCAACACCCTTAAGTTTAAGCATTTCTAAGGTAAATTCATCCGCTCTCTGTTCAGTGACTGACTGCAAAGAAATCAACAAATTTGCCCAATAACGCGGCGGCTTCATGCTAAATGACAACAACAACCAGCTAAGTGCGACTAACGCGCAAAGTAAGAATACGGCCGGCGCGCCATATTGCCCATAACACCAGCCTCCCAGGCTGCCGCCTATCCCTGCGCCTAAAAACTGGCAGGTCGAATAAATACCCATCGCCGTCCCGCGCATATCGCCGGGCGCGGTTTTGGAAATCAATGACGGCAAGGTGGCTTCCAGTAAATTAAAGCCGCTAAAAAACAAGGTTAAGAATCCTACAATGCCAAACAACGTCGTGTTGAATTGCATTAAACCTAAATCGGCCAGCACCAAAATCAAAATCGCAAATAAAAACACCGGTTTCATTTTGCGTTTCTTTTCCGCCAGGATCACAAACGGAATAATGACCGCAAATGAAGCGACAAATACGGGTAAGTAGACTTTCCAATGATCGCTCGGCAACAAGCCTGCATCGCGCATCAGTAAAGGCAACACAACAAAGCTCGCCGTCAATATGGCATGCAAGACAAAAATGCCGTAATTTAATCTCAGCAGTTCCGGCTCTTTCAGCACTTGAAAAAACGAGCTCGACACGAGTTCGGCATCGCGGTGCTTCTTCAACTGTTGCGGTTGCGGCACTAAAAAAATAATAACCAAAATCGCCAGCAAAGACAGCACGGCTATCAACCAAAAAAGGCCATGAATACCAACAAACCCAGCAATAACAGGCCCTGCCGCAATCGCCACACCAAATGAAATGCCAATACTTGCGCCGATTAAGGCCATCGCTTTAGTCCGATGGACTTCCTGGGTTAGGTCGGCCAACAACGCCATTGTCGGGCCTGCAATCGCACCAGAACCTTGCACAGCACGTCCAACGATAACACCATAGATGCTGGTGGAAAATGCCGCGATGACGCTGCCCAAACAAAACAGCAGCAACCCAAAAACGATAATTTTTTTTCGGCCCACTCGGTCGGACACCAAACCAAAAGGGATTTGCAGCACCGCCTGGCTCATACCATAAATTCCGATAGCCAGCCCTATTAGCGAAGGAGTAGAGCCCTCCATCTGCTCGGCAAACAGCGACATGACAGGCATAATCAAAAACAGTCCCAGCATACGTAAAGCATAGATACTGGCTAAAGACCAAGTCGCCCGACGTTCCGCCGGTGTCATAGGGCTCGTTATATCCTGTATTTCAGTCAAGCACGCACTCCATGTTTAGCGTTAAAATTGGACAAAGGAAACGGGTAAAAACCAACGAACCTTTATTATAACAATCTTTGCTGGCTGAATAGCTAAGCATCTGCCCAACTATTGGAATATGACATGGCTGATGAAAAACACTCACCTAAGCTAATGGACTCTGGGTTATTGACTCCTGTCAATCCGGCGATTGAGATTTATATGCGTGGCCTGTTACATAAAACGGACCATCCCGTATTACTTGCAATGGAAAAATTGGCAAGGGAATCCAACTTTCCTATCGTTGACCGCCTGGTGGGCGTTTTTCTGGAAACGCAGGCAAAATCCATTGGTGCCAAGCGGGTATTTGAATTTGGCAGTGGTTATGGATACTCTGCCTACTGGTTTGCCAAAGCAGTTGGGCAAGAGGGGCAAGTGGTTTGTACGGACGGCGATCCGTTGAACAAACAGAAAGCCGAACAATTCTTAGGGGCAACCGAGTTATGGAATACCATCGATTTCCATACGGGTATAGCCCAAATACTCTTTGCACAAACCGAAGGATTGTTCGATATCTGCTATAACGATGCCGATAAGGGTGATTACCCTGAAATCTGGCAAATGGCCAAAACCCGCATCCGCCCTGGGGGATTGTACATAGCTGACAATGTGTTATGGCATGGTCGCGTAGCACTCACCGAATTCGTTGACATTGTACCCGGCTGGACCGAAGCCATAAAAGAACACAACGAACGAATCTTCGCCGATCCCGATTTTGATGCTTACATCAACCCAACTCGGGATGGTGTCATCGTCGCCCGTAAAAAAGCCTAGCAAGGAAAACCTAATCAGTCGAGTATCCCGGGTGTCGCTTCCTACGTGGCAATTTTTTAATCGAATTAAAACTCACCAACTTTTGCTTTTCTTCATCCCAGAGGTTCAACCACAGTGATTGGACACTTTTGCGTAAGGTCAATGGCGTCACTGCTTGCAAAGCGGGCACTTCGTTGTAACACCGCTGCAGGTTGTAGTTGGGTATATTGGCCCGGACATGGTGGATATGGTGCAACCCGATGTTGCCGACTATCCATTGCATAACCACCGGCAATTTATAATATGAACTGCCTTCCAAGCCGGAACGCGTCAAGTCCCAACTGTCATTGCGTGCCCAATACACATCCTCATACTGATGTTGCACATAAAACATCCACATGCCGACGCTGGCCGCAATCAGGATAATCGGAAATTGGATCAACAGGTAATTGTAAAAACCGAGAGTCAAGCTCATCACCAGAACAAGTGCCGCAATGGCGACATTGGTAAACATGACGCTGAAATGCTCGCGTTTTTTAGCGCCAGGGCTAGGAAAGCGGTGTACTATCAAAAATAAGATTAAAGGCGTAATACTAAACAAGATCAAAGGATTGCGGAAAACACGATAAGCGAATCGCTTTGGCCTGGAGGCGGCCAAGTATTCAGCTACCGTTAGTGTCCAAACATCGCCTTCGCCACGGTTGTCCAAATCGCCAGAGTTGGCATGGTGTATAACATGAGAACGTTGCCAATCTTCGAAAGCCGTGAATGTCAAAATTCCGGCGACATAACCGAACAATCGATTACCCGTTCGCCAAGGGAAAAATGCGCCATGACAACAGTCGTGGAACAGTATGAATAAGCGAACTAAAAAAGCGGCGGCTATAACCGACAACAATAAGGTTATCCAGACGGAAGCACCCTGCACAACCATATAAATCATTACCGCCCAAAGGCTTATATAAGGGATAAAGGTATTGGTCACTTGGATCAAGGCCTTCCGGCAATCCGGTTGTGCATAGTAGGACAGTGCTTGGATCAAGTCCTTCCGGCTTGAGGCGAAGCTTTCACTGCTTGTGGACATTGTATCGGCAGATTTCATTGACATAAGAAAGCAAAGTAAGTTGTGGAACATGCGCAGTGCTTTCCTATAGTCGATGATAGCCTGTATCGAACAGAGGATGGCAAAATCCGCAGATCGGTTATAAATGACAACAAAAACAATCCCTTTGGCAAGGATGAAAACACCGAAAAACGGCTACGGGTTATTAAAGTAGTAGGCAGGAAATAAGCGGGGAGAATTTCTGGCGGTATACTCGGGCGCTATTCTGCCTTAAATGACAAGAATAAGAAATAATGAATTTATTATTTGTTACAGATGTGTTGTCGTTGGATAGTATTTTTATAAAAAAATCACTATACCCCTATTATTGAGGTTAAAAAGGTCGACTCACTAACCGTATTTGCACTTGGCTTTAAACCTTGTTTGAACCAGTTGCTTATATTCCCTTGAACTAAAGCGCGTTTACTTCGACAATAAGCATATTTTTCAGAAAATATGACTATGAATCCGTTCACCGATATCCGCGCCCTCATCATCGATATGGATGGCGTGTTGTGGCATGGCAATCAAGCGGTCCCTGGATTGACCGATTTCTTTCAAATTCTCCGTGACAAGAACCTCCCTTTTATCCTGGCGACCAATAATGCCAGCCATACCCCGCAGCAATACGTAAGCAAACTCGCGGAAATGGGTGTTGTTATAGAACCCAAAGAAATTATGACTTCAGCGTTGGCGACGGCCATGTACTTGACTGAGAACATGGATCCCGCCCAAACCCGTGTTTTTGTGGTCGGCGAAGACGGCGCAATACAAGCCCTGCAAGAACAAGGCTTTACCTTGACGGGGCTTTACGAAATTAACGGCCCCACCAGCAAAGGCGCCGACGTTGTCGTTTGCGGAAAAGACCACACCTTAACCTGGGATAAGCTGGCGACGGCAACGCTAAATATTCGTGCGGGGGCACAATTTATCGGCACCAATGACGACAACACCCTGCCCACTGAGCTTGGCCTTATTCACGGCAATGGCGCAATACTGGCAGCATTACAAACGGCAACCGGAGTAAGCCCAACGATTATCGGCAAGCCCGAGCCCATCATGTACCAACAAGCTATCTCCCGGTTAGGTGCCGACCTTTCAGAAACGATCGCTATCGGCGATAAGCTGGAAACCGACATTCTAGGCGCAATACGTACAGGAATCCGTAGCCTGATGGTCTTGGGCGGGGTTTCGACGGAAGCCGACCTGAAGGCCTCGGAATACCAACCCACATGGGTCATGCAGGATCTTCGTGCTGTGACAGAAGCATTGGGGACACTAAAGTCAGGTAATTTTTAAGTTGTTGAACCCACCCATGGTGCGCTAGTCGAACCATGGGTGAAATAATCAATCAGTTTCCGTTACAAGTCGATCGGGTTGAGATAACAGGATTGCGCCCGTTATCCCTCCCACATCACCGGACACGCGGTTTTCCGCATCCGGCGGTGAACCCATCGACTCAAATCGTCGCAAAATCTGATAGTACAAATAAACCCCATTGCCGAAGCCGTGCGTTGTCCAGCACGGCTTGCAGCATAGGGCTAAGCGCTAAACGCCATGTCCCCACTGAGCCGCTCGCTTGCTTTAGGTGATAGGGCTTGGCTTTCAAAAGCTTCAGCGCATTCAATCTGCCCCGCCCTTGTTGGCAGATACTAAAGTAGTTCCACCAACCCCGGACATAGTCTTGCCAGCGCTTGATGCGCTCCACCAATGGCATGCTTCCTTGGGCATTCCATTGGCTTCGCACTTGATCCTTACGTTTCGCTACGGCTGTCGTCACTGCTTCCGGTTATCTCCTTCCAGATAACAAGTTTTAGCCCATGCCGGGCACACTAGGGCATTCCATGCACCAAATCTTATCCGGTGATGTCCTTTTATAACACCGATGATTTTGGTGCGTAAAACGCACCCTACTTGACTAATGGAACAACTGTTAAGGGGAATGTGCTTCGGTCATGGTAATATCCTGACATGCCTTATTTATCAAAAAATTCAAATTGCGAGAAAAAGTAAACGATCAAGATAGCCGTTATACCCGAAAAAATGGCAAAATTCCGTTCATCCTTTCCCGCAACCGTATGGCTTCTTTGTGCGGCAAGTTTTGAAGCCGAGGTAGTCCCGTCAACTAAGTATGCGGCATATTTCGGATCTGCGGATTCATCGCTATTCGATTTAATTTGACTTTGGTTAACCCGTTGGTTTATGTCGACATATTTGATGTTCTTGGCGTAAGAAGTAGTTGTAATAACGGCAAAAACTGGTATTAAAAATAAACTTAAAATTTTCATTGCCCATCTCGTTCATTATGACAATGCCAATATATCCACGACTAATTTTTATGTTTTGATCTTGGTCAAGCTTTAACTTAATTTGGTATTCAAAGCCAGCCTGGGCGGGCATATGCTGTTCGTGCCCACGGAATGAACGGCACTCTTTGCGATGACCGCACGGAACACCGCAACCGTCTGAAAAGGGTGGGCAAAACCGCCTGCCCACCCTACCTGTAGAAATTAATACTTAGGATTGCCCTTCCCGTAAAGACTCCCGATGCAACGCCAACCACTGGATAGCAACAATCGCGATGCCGGATTCAATCTCGCCTACTTCCAGCATCCGGTACACCTCGTCGAAAGGGACGGCGTAGACCAGGATGTCCTCATCTTCATGGTCCAACCCGTGGATACCGCCAACCTGTGTGCTATCTACCCTGCCGTAAAACAGGCTGATTAGCTCTGATGAGCCGCCGGGGGTCGTGTAGAAGCGGTTGATTAAGGTCAGCTCCAGAATGTCGCAACCCGCTTCTTCTTGCGATTCACGGCGGGCTACTTCTTCGGCGGTTTCCCCTTCATCAATCGCGCCGCCGACAATTTCCACTAACCAGGCGCGTTCCGTGTTGACGGTGATGGCGGCTCCGATGCGGAATTGCTCAATCAGCACGACCTTATCGGCAACGGGATCGTACAACAAGACGGCGACACAATTGGTGCGGCGAAATAACTCACGGGTAAATTCTCCGCTCCACCCCCCACCAAACAAGGTGTGTTTGATGTAATATTTTTCCATCTGGTAAAAGCCGTCATACATCACGTCCCTTTTAATGATTTCAAATTCTTTTTTCATTTTTTGCCCTTGTATTCAAGCTTGTAAATAAGCCCTAATTGGTCGTCGGAAATCAACAAGCTACCTTCCGGCAATTCCAGAATATCCACGGGTCGGCCTAATACATTGCCATCTTGGGTTAACCACCCGTCGATAAGCACTTCTTCGGAAACCGGCTTATTTTGCTCGAAGCGGACCAACGCAATGCGATAACCATCCGGTTTGCTGCGGTTCCAGGAACCGTGTTGGGCGACCAATAATTGGTTTTTATAGCCCGTTGGAAATTGCTTGCCGCGATAAAACCGTAATCCCAATGGGGCGACATGGGCTTTATATTTCCAGACCGGCGCAACAAATTCTTTACAGTTTTTACCTGCACCAAACTGAGGGTCAGGAAGTTCGCCAGCATGACAATAGGGATAACCGAAATGTTCGCCTACTTTCGACCATTGGTTCAATTCTTCAGGCGGCAAGTCATCGCCCAGATAATCCCGACCATTTTCATTGAAAAACAGGGCATTTGTTTCAGGTTGCCAGTCAAATCCCACGGTATTTCGGATACCCGTGGCAATGATTTCAAAACCCGTGCCGTCCGGTTTTAATCTAACGAGCGACGCATATGGCTTGTCCGGCTGACAAATATTGCACGGGGCACCAATGGCCGTGTAAAGTTTGCCGTCCGGCCCAAAGCGCAGGTATTTCCAGCCGTGGTGTTTATCGGATGGAAACTTATCATAAACAACAACAGGGTTGGGCGGGTGATCCAAGTTTTTGGAAATTTCGTCAAACCGGAGGATACGGTTGATTTCAGCCACATACAAAGTGCCATCCTTATAAGCCACACCATTCGGCATGTACAAATCGCTGGCAATGGTCGTATTTTTATCGGCAATGCCATCGTGATTGGCGTCTTCAACAGCATAGACGTTACCGGCAGCGCCTGTGCCAACAAACACAATGCCGTTATCACCTAGTGCCAGGCTACGCGCATTCGGCAGCTTATCGGCAAAGACAGAAATCTTGAATCCTTCTGGAACCTGTAGTTTATTCAACAAGTCTTGATGGCTTTCAGGTTGTGCAAAGCCTAAACCTATGTTACATAAAAGCAGCGTAAGGAACAGGGTTTTGGTTTGTGTCATGAAATTTCTCCTTAACTAAACTTATGCCTATATTATCATTCTAACAGGCGTTGAATTTATCCATTCAGCCCCCATAAAAGGCATTACATCACAACACAAGAGGCCACACCATGATGCGAATTTTATTGTTTTTAGCTACTAACGTCGCTGTAATGATCGTTATTAGCATCCTATTTAACCTACTGGGCTTGGGCAATTACCTTAACGCACAAGGAACGGGAATTGACTTAGGGGCGTTATTGATGATGTCAGCGGTCATCGGCATAACCGGCTCAGTCATTTCACTGGCAATGTCGAAAACGATGGCGAAAGCTTCAATGGGAGTACAAGTCATCGCCCAACCCCAAAACCAGACCGAAAAATGGCTGGTCGATGTCGTTAACAAACAAGCCCAAAAAGCAGGTATCGGTATGCCGGAAGTGGGAATATTCCAAGCACCAGTCGCCAATGCCTTTGCGACAGGCATGAACAGGAATAGCGCACTCGTCGCCGTCAGCACGGGCTTGTTGCAAAGTATGACCCCCGACGAGGTGGAAGCCGTGGTCGGGCACGAAATAACCCACGTCGCCAACGGCGATATGGTTACGATGGCCTTGATGCAGGGCGTACTCAATACCTTTGTATATTTCTTTGCCACGATTATTGGTCACGTCGTAGATCGCGCTTTATCAGGCAATAATGAACGCAGCGGCGTTGGCATGGGCTATTACATTGTACAAATGATTGCCCAAATCGCTTTGGGATTCCTGGCTTCTATGCTGGTCTGCTGGTTCTCACGCTACCGCGAATTCCATGCCGACGCAGGTGGGGCGAACTTGGCAGGACGGGAAAAGATGATTAGCGCCCTGCGCGCCTTGCAACGCGGTCATGAAGCGGAAGAACTGCCAGGACAATTTGCCGCATTCGGCATTAACGGTGGCGGAATCCAAAAGCTGTTTATGACTCATCCGCCACTGGAAGAGCGCATTGCGGCTTTGCAAAACGCCAAGTAATCTTGATCGTTGCGACATGCCGGACAAATCACTGTCCGGCATTATCCTTAGCTAAGGACCTTTATTGCGAAAGAAACCTTAGGCCGCTTGGACAGGGATGGAAGAGGCTGAACGAATGATCTCGTTTTTGTCATTGAAGTAAATCAGCACAGGTTTATACGTCGCCAATTCTTTTTGGTCGAGGATGACATAAGAGCAGATAATCACCAAATCGCCGGGACAAGCCAAACGGGCGGCGGCACCATTGACGGAAACCGTCCCTGAACCATTTTCGGCGCGAATAGCGTAGGTGGTAAAACGCTCACCATTGTTGATGTTGTAAATCTGGATCTGCTCGTATTCCTTGATCCCTGCCAAATCCAAAATGTAGCCGTCAATCGCGCACGAACCCTCATAACCCAGTTCAGAACGGGTTACCGTGACTCTGTGCAGCTTTGCTTTCAGCATGGTAGTTTGCATATCTATACGATCTAACCCTCAAAAGTGAACCGCAAATTATCTCTTATATCGATTTTCATATCAACATTATACAACCCGAACATTACGATTGTACCTATCTTGCAGTAGAAACACGGATATTGTCAATAAGACGTGTCCGCCCCAGCTTCGCCGCTGCCAACACAACCAAATCGGTGTCTTGCTTATCGGCTTTCAACAAATCACCCACCCGGCACACGCTGAAGTAATCCGGCACAAAACCAGCCTCTTGCAAATAAATCACGGCTTCGTCCTCTAATGCCGAATAACCCTTTTTGCCCATCAAAATCCCGTCACGGGCGGCGCACAAGGCCTGATACAACTTTGGCGCAACCCGTAATTCTTCTGGGCTTAGATAGCCGTTTCTTGAACTCAGCGCCAATCCGCTACTTTCCCGGACGGTCTCCACGGGCCTTATTTCAACAGGGATGTTCAAATCATTAACCATCTTGCGAATAACAGCTAACTGTTGAAAATCCTTTTGACCCAAAAAACCTATGTCAGGTTGCACTATATTTAAAAATTTGCAAACGACTGTTGCAACACCGTCAAAATGCCCAGGCCTTGATGCCCCACAGTGCAAATTAGAAAGGTTTTTTACGCTGACGACAGTTTTTGCATCGTTACCATACATCTCGCCAACACTGGGCAAGAAGAGCAAATCAACGCCGGCATCATCCAATTTTTGCTTGTCTTCAGCTTCTGTACGTGGATAAGCCTCAAAATCCTCGCCTACACCGAACTGGGTGGGATTGACAAAAATACTGACAGCGACCCGATCCGCAGATTTTTGGGCTTCTTCGACCAATTTCAAGTGCCCAATGTGTAAATTGCCCATTGTGGGAACAAAAGCGATACGTGCACCAGCCATTCGCCATGTCTTGACGGCATTCCGCACATTAATAATCGTATCGGTTACCTGCATGACCGGCTAAAAACTGTGTTCCAACCCTGGAAATTCAGCACTCTTGACGGCGAGATGATAGGCCGTAATGGCTTCTTCAACGCACTTAAATCCTGTCATGAAGTTTTTGGAAAACCGGGGTCGCTTATTAACGCCAATATTGAGCATGTCATACAAGACCAGCACTTGACCATCGCAACCAATGCCTGCGCCAATACCGATCACGGGAATGGTCAACTCAGCGCTGATTTGTTTGGCAAGCGCGGCAGGCACACATTCCAAAACCAACATACCCGCACCCAATTCCTGCAATTTCTGGGCATCATCACGAAGTTTTTGGGCAGCTTCCGGCTCTTTTCCCTGGACGCTGTACGCCCCAAGCTGATGGATGGATTGTGGCAACAAGCCCAAATGTCCGCAAACGGGAATACCTTGCTCGACCAGAAAACGGACGCAGTCAACCCTGGCGCCTTCCAGTTTTACCATGTGTGCGCCACCCGCTTGGAGCAATTGCGCGGCATTCCTGGCGGCATCATCAAGGTTGGAATAGGTCATAAATGGCATGTCGGCGATGATGTAAGCCCTTTTCCGCACCCGGCTGACGCATTGGGTATGGTATACCATCTGTTCAATCGTGACGGGTATTGTGGTGCCGTAGCCTTGGACGACCATGCCCAAAGAATCGCCTACCAATAAAATATCAATGCCGACCTTATCAATGACGGCGGCAAAACTGGCATCGTAAGCGGTCAGGCATGATATTTTTTCGCCTTTGCGTTTCATAGTCGTTATATCGTTGATCGACAAGGGTTTGTCAATTAGCTGATTCATCTTCGTTTAACCGCCGTAAGCCTGCAATCGGACAATGGGGAAGTAAATACGACAGGTCGCCATGACCCGGGATATTCAATTCCGGCGCACATTCGCTCAAGGGATAAAGGACAAAAGCCCGTTCGGCTATGCCCTTATGCGGCACGACCAATTCCTCTGTATCAATTTGCCGGTCGCCATACAGGAGCAAATCCAAATCCAATGTCCTCGCTCCCCAGCGTTGGACACCCCTTACCCGCCCATGTTCCAACTCAATCGCTTGCAGGGCATGCAATAAATCCAAGGGGGATAAACAGGTTGCCACGGCCATTACCGCATTTATATAATCGGGTTGCTCTTGCGGACCCATAGGAGAGCTGACGTACAGGCTCGAGAATGCGAGTTCCTTTACATGAGTCAGTGCAGAAATCGCCAAACGCGCCGATTTAATTTGGGCAACAGGCGATTCCAGGTTGCTGCCCATACCGATATACGCAACCGTTTGGGGATCTTTCGGATTATTCATCTCGGGAACGGAAACGCTAGGATTCTGTTGCCTTTGGCCTGTTTTGGCTAGACCGCCGCAAATTCCTTTTAAATCCTGATTTTTTCTGGTTATTCCGTCCCGGCTGGGTCATCTTTCGTTGCTCGTTTTCATTGGCATTCTGGTATTTTGTCCACCATTCAGCCAATTCAGGATCAGCGCCACCCGTTTCAGCGCGTAACAATAAGAAATCATAAGCTGCCCGAAAACGGGGATGGCTCAACAGCCGGTTCGGTTTTGAACCCACGCGGGCATTAAACTTAGGTTGCAAGCTCCAAACTTCACGCATGGCGGTCGTAATAAACCGCGGCATTGCCGTTAGCTTCAGTTGCCTGGAAACGACTTCGTTAGCAGCATCCTGATAGGCCATGAATTCAGGCACACCTTGGGAGAGTAAGTTCCTGACAAGGGTCTGCACCGGCTCCCACAAGAACGCCGACAACAAAAAATAAGCCGTCACCGTCTTGCCTTCTGTAATCCGGTTGTCTGAATTTTGTAACGCCTTAATTAAAAACAATTTAGGGAATCCATCCTGTTCAACCGCGAGGCTTCTTTCCGTCGCTGGGAACAACACCTGGAATAAGCCATAATGCCTCAGCATTTCAAAGGTTTGTACGGCGTAGCCGACCATAAAGAGCTTCAAGACCTCGTCGTACAAGCGTGCGGGCGGAATGCTGTCGAGCAAAGGGGCATTGGCGTGGATCGCGGCTTGACAATCGGGATGCATATTGAAGCCCAGCTTGACGGCAAAGCGCACCGCCCTAAGCATCCGTACAGGATCTTCTCGAAACCGGGTTTCAGGATCACCGATCAGCCGTATCGTGCCCGCCTTGTGGTCTTCCATCCCGCCCACGTAATCGACGACGGAATAATCCTTGATGTTGTAGTACAACGCATTGACAGTAAAATCCCTGCGCCAGACATCTTCCTCAATCGTGCCGTAGACATTGTCCCGAAGCAACCGCCCTTCCTTATTGAGCATTTGTTTTTCGTCCTGCACGTCACCGTTACCGCGAAAAGTGGCGACTTCGATGACTTCTTTGCCAAAATGGACGTGCGCCAGACGAAACCGTCGCCCGATCAAACGGCAATTTCGGAAGATTTTTCTGACCTCATCTGGGTCGGCGTTGGTGGCCACATCGAAATCCTTCGGCTCGCGCCCCAACAACAGGTCGCGTACGCACCCACCCACAAGATAAGCGTCATAGCCTTCTTTTTTCAGTTTATACAATACCTTCAATGCATTGTCGCTAATTTGGCTGCGCGAAATACAATGCTCAGATCGTTCGTACAACCTGATCTTTGCTTTTGTCGGCACACTGTTAGCCTTAGTGCCGCCAATAATTTTTTTGATAAAGTTTAAAATGACCTTTTATCCCTGGTGTTGTTTTTATTCGCGCCAATCATAGCATTTTGCAAGGCATAGTCCCAATTCGCTGGCGGGTTTTCTTTTACAGAACTCGCTTGGATAGTGTAAAATCAAGTTGGATTTTAACAAATTTCCACCGCAAGTGATTTACAATAACAACAAAACATCCTAATCAACCATCAAATTCAAGGCCGATAATATGAATAACTGGATTGACACTATAAAAAAATTCCAAGCCGCCTTGCTCGACCAACCTTTTCTGGGGAGCATTTTTATTGTCGATTTCGCCATTTTGCTGCTGCACAGGCCACCGGTCTTATTTTCCCTCCTAATGGTAGGCGGCTTAGTGGCCATGTCTATGTATTTCGGGCAAAAACTGGCTATTTTTAACTTGATGCCCAAAACGGGAGTCAAACCGGCACCAGTAGCCACTGCCGCAAAAGCGGTAGCCGAACCCGCCGCAGCACCCAAAGTTGCCGCAACAGCTGCTGTGTCCACACCTGCGCCATCCGCAACCGAAACGAAACCCAAAGCAAAGGCAAAACCAAAGGCCAAACCCAAAGCTTGAAGCCAAAACCCAGTTTTTTTCGCTATTTGGCCATAATTGTCTACGATGCCTTGCTGCTGTTAGGGGTATTGTTTTTCGCAACGCTGTTAATTCTCCCTTTTAACGCAGGAATCGCTTTCAGCCGAGAGCAATTCCTGTATCCAGCTTATTTAGTTTTTGTCAGTTTCCTATTTTATGGCTGGTTTTGGACGCACGGCGGTCAAACGCTGGGGTTAAGGGCATGGAAAATAAGGGTTCTAAACGATAATTACGAACCTATCACATGGCGGCAAGCCTTCGTACGGTTTATTGTCTCCCTGTTTTCTTGGGGTGTTTTAGGTTTGGGCTTTCTATGGGTGCTTGTTGATAAAAACCAACGTAGCTGGCACGATATGGCTTCCCAAACAGGGCTTTATCTGGAATCGACGAATAACAAAGAAACAATCATGAAGCCATGAACATTAAACCTTACCAAACAAATCCCTGTTGAATTGGATGAACCTTAGTAACTTGCCGGTTGCCAAGTTACTGATATCCTAATTAACCAACTACATTTAACAGATTTTTTAGCGCATTATTGAGCCTGCCAAACACCACTTCCTTACCTGAACCCGACTATGAATAACCCTTTATTAGCTGAGTCTACCCTCCCCTTATTTTCCCAAATAAAACCCGAATATGTTGAACCCGCTATCGACCGACTCCTGGCAGAAGCCCGTGCAGTAGTAGAGGAGCGGCTACAGGCCAGCAACAACTATACTTGGGAAAATCTGATTGAACCGCTGGAAAGCGCAGACGACAGGCTCAACAGGGCTTGGTCACCAGTCAGCCATTTGAATTCGGTGGTCAACACCAAGGAAATGCTGGCCGCCTACAATGCGTGCCTCCCAAAATTGAGCGTATATTCAACCGAAATGGGTCAAAATGAAGCCTTATTTAATGCGTACCGCTTTATTGCCGACGGCCCCGAATATCCTACGTTGACAGATGCCCAACAGAAAATCATCAACAATGCCTTAAGGGATTTCAAGCTGTCCGGTATTGCCCTGGATAAAGCGAAAAAACAGCGTTTTAAGGAAATCAGCCAGGAACTATCGCAACTCGCCAGCAATTATGAGGAAAATCTCCTTGATGCTACCAATGCCTGGAGCAAATTGATTACGGATAAAGCAGACTTGGCAGGATTGCCTGCTTCCGCTTTGGCTCAGGCCAGGCAAACGGCGGAACAAGCCGGACAGGAAGGCTGGATGATTACCCTGCAATTTCCATCTTACCATGCCGTAATGATGAATGCCGACAACCGGGAACTTAGGCGCGAACATTACGAAGCCTATAATACGCGTGCATCTGACCAAGGCCCCCATGCCGGGCAATGGGACAACACCGAACTCATGGAACGTATCTTGGCATTACGCCACGAAAAGGCAAAATTACTGGGCTACAGCAATTATGCCGAACTTTCCCTTGCCACCAAAATGGCGGAAAAACCCCAAGATGTCATACATTTTCTGGAAGACTTGGCCGAAAAATCCCTACCCCAAGCCCGTAAGGATTTGGACGATTTAAAGGCGTTTGCTGATGAACACTATAACATCAAAGACTTGCAGTCTTGGGATTTGGGTTATTATTCCGAGAAAATGCGCCAGCATTTTTACCAGTTGTCGCAAGAAGAAGTTAAAGCCTATTTTCCCGTTACCCGCGTTTTGCCAGGCTTGTTTACCGTTGTAGAAAAACTTTACGGGTTGATTATTACTGAATTGAGTGATTTTGACAGTTGGCATCCTGATGTACGTTTTTTCCAAATCCATGATAAGGATAAACAATTGCGCGGCCAATTTTATCTCGACTTATACGCTCGTCCGAAAAAGCGCGGCGGGGCATGGATGGATGATTGCGTGGGCAGAAAAAAATCTGCCGGTTCGGTGCAAACACCCGTCGCCTACCTCACCTGTAACTTTACCCCGCCGACCGGAAATGATCCCGCTCTCTTGACACACGATGAAGTCACCACCTTATTCCATGAATTCGGTCATGGCCTCCAGCACATGCTGACAAAAATCGACTATCTTGGCGTATCCGGCATCAACGGCGTGGAATGGGATGCGGTGGAACTGCCCAGCCAGTTCATGGAAAATTGGTGCTGGGAAAAAGAATCGCTGCAACTGGTTTCCGGTCATTACCAAACGGGCGAAACGCTCACTGACAGCTTATTCGGCAAAATGCTGGCTGCAAAAAACTTCCAGGCCGGCATGATAATGGTCAGGCAACTCGAATTCAGCCTGTTCGATTTCAAGATTCACCTGGATTACGATCCCGCACTGGGCGGCAGGATATATGAAACGTTAGAAAAGGTAAGGTCTCAAGTTGCCGTCGTCCAACCACCCAAATTCAACCGTTTTCCGCACAGTTTCTCACATATTTTTGCGGGTGGTTATGCTGCGGGCTACTACAGCTACAAATGGGCGGAAGTCCTATCCAGCGACGCGTTTTCCTTGTTTGAGGAAAAAGGCATTTTTGACCAGGAATCGGGGAATGCCTTCTTGTCGAATATCTTGGAACGTGGCGGCAGCCAGGATGCGATGGAATTGTACGTCAAATTCCGTGGCCGCAAACCCACCATCGACGCACTGCTCAGGCACAACGGTATCGGTGTCGCGGCGTGAAATACAAGGATTTGCGGGATTTTATCGAGCAACTGGAAAAACGAGGGGAATTAAAGCGCGTCACCGTTGAAGTTGATCCCTACCTTGAAATAACTGAAATCTGCGACCGCGTCCTTAAACAGGGCGGCCCGGCCCTGCTATTTGAAAATCCAAAAAATTCGAACATCCCGATCCTTTGTAACCTGTTTGGCACGACCAAACGAGTGGCAATGGGCATGGGCGCTAAGGACATCAGCGAATTGCGCGGAATAGGGGAATTGCTGGCTTACCTAAAAGAACCCGAACCACCCAAGGGCATGAAAGATGCGTTTGAGAAAATTCCAGTGTTCAAGCAAGTCCTCAACATGACACCTAAAGTCGTGACCAACCCCGCTTGCCAGGAAACCATGCTGGAAGGTGACGAAATCGACCTAAGCCGTTATCCCATACAAACCTGCTGGCCAGGGGATGCCGCACCCTTAATTACGTGGCCCCTAGTGATTACTAAAGGCCCAAATAAGCAACGGCAAAACTTAGGGATCTACCGCCAGCAAGTCATCGCAAAAAACAAGGTCATCATGCGTTGGCTGGCGCATCGGGGCGGGGCACTGGACTTTAAGGAATGGCAACAGGCTTATCCTGACCAGCCTTTTCCCGTTGCAGTGGCGTTGGGCGCCGATCCCGCCACCATCCTCGGTGCGGTAACGCCAGTGCCGGACACCTTGTCAGAATATGCTTTTGCCGGGCTGTTGCGCGGCAGCAAAACAGAAGTGGCAAAATGCTTGACTAACGACCTGCAAGTGCCTGCCAGTGCCGAAATTGTCCTGGAGGGCTTTATTTATCCGGGTGAAACTGCAAAGGAAGGGCCTTTCGGCGACCACACGGGATACTACAACGAGGTCGATGAATTTCCGGTATTTACAATAGAAAAGATTACTCAACGCCGCAATCCCATCTATCACAGCACGTATACCGGACGGCCTCCTGATGAACCGGCCATTTTAGGTGTCGCTTTAAACGAAGTCTTCATCCCTATCCTGCAAAAGCAATTCCCGGAAATAATCGATTTTTACCTGCCCCCCGAAGGCTGTTCGTATCGGATGGCGGTCATCAGCATGAAGAAGCAATATGCCGGACATGCCAAGCGGGTCATGTTAGGGACTTGGTCTTATCTCCGGCAATTCATGTACACTAAATTCGTCATCGTGGTCGATGAGGATATCAATGTCCGTAATTGGGAGGACGTGATTTGGGCTATCACAACCCGAATGGATCCAGCTCGAGACTTAACCATACTGGAAAACACGCCGATTGATTATCTCGATTTCGCCTCACCTGTATCGGGGTTGGGCTCAAAGGTAGGCTTTGATGCGACCAACAAATGGCCAGGGGAAACAAGCAGAGAATGGGGAACACCGATTGAAATGCCAAAAGCAATCAAGCTAAAAATAGATGAGCTATGGGATTCTTTATTTCACTGAACAACAAAAGCGAATTCAATCAATAAAATCACGGAAACAAAAAACCCAGCAAATAGCTGGGTTTCCGAATTTTGATCGCAGATCTTTGTAATACATAGCTATAGGTCAAAAAACTCCAGCCATGAGCGTTAATAAGCTACGGCTTAAAACTCGCCAAACACACCTTTACGTCCGCCGCCTTCAGTTGTACCACCAAAGGTTGGTTTTACGTCGGGTTTTTTCATTTCCAGTACAGCAGCATCAATTATAGTGGTTGCTTCTTCGAATTTACCTGTCTTAGCAGCTTTCTTGGCTTTCTTGAATGCAGTACTGACACGTTGCAAGCGTGGAGAATTTCCTTTATTGCCTTGGTCTTTTGCGACATCAGATGCTTCCGAAGCAGCGGTGGTGAAAGCGGTAACGTCTTTGGCTTTAGCTGCTTCCAACATTTTATCGGAAAGGCCTAAAAGTGTTGTAAAATCTTCATGGATCGGTTGACCAGCAGCGTGAACCGCACTCATTGAAAATAAAGACAGCATCAAAGCCGCCAATATATGTTTAAAATTCATTAAATTTCCTCATGTACCTATTTGCCGTGCGACAAATACAAAAAACGCCGGAATGTTCAAGTCAACCAAAACATTCCTGCCATCGTAGTTACCAAAACCTTAAAAGCTTTGTGTTCCTAAGACCAAACCACAAACTTAGGTCCAATTAGAATACCCTTTTTTTAAGCAATAGTCCATAATTTAGCGGTATCACAAAACAAAGCAAGGCAATTTGATTTAAATCAAAAAAAATAGAGTTTTTTGATTGCATGAGACTAAGCGGAATCACCAGCCCCGCTATAACGGTAATCTATTGTATAGATTAAAAGAAATAATGCCGACAATGCCTTAATTCTAAAAGGTCGGTGCTATGCTCGATATGACAATGTCGTTTTGCAAAACTTGCTCAACGAGATATGCAAATCAACAGGGGCAAAAAATGCCCGAGACGGAGGGGGGGTAAACAGTTTTTTTCGGAAACAATCGTAGGCTAATGATGCCGCCTGATTTGGATTCAAAACATAAGAGAGGCGGTCTTCATAAAAAAAAAACCCAGACTCAGTCTGGGTTTTTTACTAGGGGCCAATGGGTGTAGAGTTAAGCAGCATTCAACGGCCCGCCCCAACTACGGATACCCATTATTTATTCAGTAGGAACATTTCCGCCCCATTGGGGTGCCGGATTGGTTTTCTTCATTTCCACTAACGCCTCTTCAATCAGCGCGGTAGACTGAGGGAAGTCCCCCGTTTTTACTGATCTTTTGGCTTGTTTAATTTTGGAGCTTATCCGTTGTAAACGGGGGGAATTGCCCTTGTTACCTTGATCTTTTGCCACGTCGGACGCTTCTGTAGCGGCAGCCGAAAACGTGGTGGCATCGGATGCCTTGCTCGCCGCCAACATCTTTTCGCCCAGTGCTATTAAGGTGGTGTAGTCTTCTTGGATTGGTGAACCGGCTGCAATGGCTACGCCCGATGCGGACAAGGACAACAGCAAGACTGCCAAAATGTACTTAAAATTCATGTATTTCCTCAATTATATTTGCTGATCGGTAAACAAAAATGCGATTTTCAAGATAAAAAGCACATCGTCGATTACCTTAAAACGCCATCTGTCCCTTAAAGGTCAAAACAACGTCTAATGTGTTCAGAATCCTTTTCTTGCAATACTCCAACGTACAAATATAACCAAAAATATCAGGGCTAATTTGATCTAAATCAAGAAACCCTCAAAAAAATTTAAGAATGCAGCACGGCCGCATCAATCTGACTGACAACTCCGCTTGACGCAAGCTCCAAGCCTTGCTTGTACGCCATGTTTCCTTTGTGCTCTTCGCCTTGGGCAGTGTACAACTCTCCCAGCAAACGATAAGCCTGCACAGTGGGATCAATGGCTAAACTCTTGGATAGGTAATCTTCGGCTTTTTCGTAATCCCGACATTTAAGGCTCAGCTTGCCAAGGATTGTCAACAAAACGACATCATTTTTATGATACGGCAATAAAGATTCGGCAATGTCAATCTGTTTCAAAACGTCGCTCGACTGCAAGCTACCGAATAGCAGCAACAGCGTTTCATCCCAATTGATGGTGAGCGTCTCAACCAATTCATTTTCGATTTCGGGCCCCAAACCAGCCTTAATCATGGCTGCAAAATAAATTGCGGCAACACCGGGGGTCTTTTTTATATGTGGAGGGATTTCGGTCCACAGCAACCTCATTGCATCGGTATTGCCTTGATTGATGGACTGCTTCAACAAGCCGCCAAATGCGTCAATTTCCAGCTTCTTTATGTCGGTTTCCATCAACACTTTATTTTTGTTCAAGGTGGGCAATAGCTTGCGCAAACCTTGCCAATCACCCAGGCGTTGATAAGTTTGGTGCATGAGTTTTAAGACACTGGCATGCGTTGCGTCGATGGAGTGCAGTTTGGTCAGCGTCTCTAAGGCTTGTTCAAACTGGTTTGCTGAAAAATGCAATTCGGCTTGGGTCAAACCGATGGCCACGTCAGAACCCGGGGCATGGGATGCCGCTTTCTTCAGGTATTCGTCCCGTTTGTCATAGGCGCCGCGCGATTGCGCCGCTTTGGCGGCGGTCAAATAATGGATTAATGGCGCACCGCTATGCGAGGCATGTTTAACCAGGACTTTTTCAGCTTGCTCCCATTTTCCTTCCGCTGATCCCACCAAGCCGGCAATTAATGCGTCTTGTGAGCGATTAAACTTGATGTTTCGGCTACGGTTTTTTAATTGCCAGGGCAAGCGAAGCAACCAACCCAGCCACCTGAAAAACATATACAGGACAAAAAAACCGACAATCAGGCTCGTTAAGAACACGATAAGCGATGTTTCCATCGACCAACCGCCAATCCCGATTAAAACATACCCGGGGTTTTCAAACGTCCCCAACCAGTGTTTAACCAAAAACACGGTAGCCAATGTAATCAGCAATGACCCAAAGAAAAATAGCCCGTTTTTCATGATGCGCTCACTTTTGCTTTGGGGGTGCGGTTTCTGATGGACGAGAATCGACAGGTTTTATGGGTTCTGAAGGTTTTGTGGTTGGCTCTTTAGAATCTAATGGTTCTGCTGGTTTTTCTTGTGTCACCGGTTCCTCATCAGTAGCCAAAGCCTTGTCTGTTTCAATTCTTAGCTTAGTCACATCACGAAGCATCTTTAACGACAGGCTGATGTCAGGCAATTGGCTGCGGAGTTTGATTGTTTGTAGGCGCGATATCTCATCGGCAAACTTCTTGGCCGCATCGTTAACTGTAAAATGTTGGCCTACATCGATTTTGAGGTCGGCCAACGCGGCTTGATATAAGGCGTCATTTTGCTGGACCAAAGCCATTTTCACCATTTCCAATTTGACTTTAAGCTGTTCACGGATGAATTCGGCCTGTTCCTTGGTCAGTATTTCTTTGACAGGCTTATCGGAATGCTTGATGGTGACGATGCCCTCCAATTCCTGGATGGCGGCATTGAGCAAATCATTGGAATCTTCGCTGACTGCACTGGAGTTTGAGGCTTCCCCTGGAGGGGTCAGGGGTTTTCCTGAATAAGGCAGTACCAAGGCCAACTTGGCAACTTCGCTTTCCAAGGTTTGTATTGATGTGTACAAACCCACCAAATCGGGTACATTAATATCTTGAATTTGCGACAATTCTTTGGCAATTTGTTCACGTATTTTAATGGTGCCGGTATCGCCACTTTCACGTAGCCTTTGGTCAGCCGCCTCGAGCGCAACGCGGGTGGTGTTGATGTCGCCCACCAAATGCAACCGTTCGTTGGCAACACTGAGCAGATATTCGGCATCCGCAACCAACCAATCGCCACGGGTTTTGCCCAGTTGCCGCTGCACTTGCAGGACTTTGTCGCTGAGTTCTTTGCGCGTCGCTTCCATTTTTTGCGTGTGCAAGCCAGAAAAATCGGCAAGCGTCTTATTAAAATGGTCTTCTTTTCCGGCAATTTCGGATTGCAGCGCGGCTACTTGTGACTGAATAGCGGTCAATTGGGCTTGATAATCATTGACTTGCCGGGTGAGTTCACCTTTGACTTCGCCACCCAAACCTTCTTGTTTGTCGCGCAGTTGCGTAAAAAAATAAAACCCCGCACCCGCTATACTAAATATAAGCAGCATAGTGATGCCAAACCAAAGTCCACCATTAGATTTAGGGGACGATTGGGGTTTGTCGTCATTTGGTTTGATGACGGCTACTTGTTCTGGTTGTTCACTCAATTCTGCCACTCTATTCCCCGTTTATTCCTGCTCTCGTGTATTGCCGCGCCCGCTTAATGAAATGACCGTATCAAGAATTGCCTGATCTTTAGGGCTTTCAGTCACGGCGATTTGCGTAAATCCTAGTTCGGCTGCCAGTTTGCCGATCCTTTCGCTAATGACCACTAACGGTAGCATTGCCAGCTTTTTTTTATAGTTTGCGCCCAGCATAGCAAGCAAATTCCGTAATGCTTCAAAACTGGTGACAATAATTACGTCTAACAAAACCTTTTCCAGCAAGCCAATGACCTCGGTAATGTCGATATCCGGCATAACCCGCCGGTAGACTTCCCAGTAGCCGACATTTGCGCCCCGACTACGAAGGACATTTGCCAATTCGTCACGACCTCCCTGCCCCCGGACTATCAAAATATCCTGGCCATCGACCTGCTGCAATTGGGGCATCGCAAGTAAAGCTTCACTATCGCAACCCGTTGCCGGTATTAAATCAACCTTCAAACCGACCAATTCTAATGCCTTGGCTGTTGCCTGCCCAATTGCCGCTAATTGAGCGGCCTTAAGCTCCGCTATTTTGCCACCATTCGCTTTAAGCGCAAAATTTACTGCGTTTGCGCTCGTAAATATGAGCCATTGGCAATTGGACAACTCGGAAAGGTATTTGGTTGCTAGGGCCAGATTATCGGGCAGATTACCCGAATGGCTTTCCATTCCAACAATTTCCAGTGTTGGAAAACGGACGGCTACACCGCCCTGTTGCTCAATGAGTTGACATAGGTTTTCTGCCTGATGTGCTGGCCGCGTGACCAGGACATGCAACCCTTTCAAGGCATTGCTCACAGATGAAGTGCCTGCAAAACTTGATCTGCACCCTGCGACAACAAATCCTCCGCGATAGTTTTACCTATGCTTTCAGCGTCTACTAGTTTACCGCTGTGTTCGCTGCGATAGATTTGCCTGCCATCAGGACTGCCGACCAGGCCGCGCATGAATAACTGGTTATCTCGAATTTCAGCAAAACCCGCGATAGGCACTTGGCAACCGCCGCTTAATCGGGCGTTCATCGCACGTTCTGCAATGACACAAATTCCGGTATCGTTATCGTGTAACTGGGCCAAGATGTCATTAAGTTCCTTGTCGTCAACTCGGCATTCAATGCCAATAGCCCCCTGCCCTATGGCGGGCAAGCTAACCTGGGTATCCAGGCATTGCGCTATCCGTTCGGAAAAACCCAACCGTTTCAACCCAGCCGAAGCTAAAATAATGGCATCGTAATCGCCAGCATCCAGTTTAGCCAAGCGCGTATTGACGTTGCCCCGCAAGGTCAGGATTTCCGCATGGGGATATAACGCCTTAATCTGGCATTGCCTTCGCAGGCTGGACGTACCTATTCGGGCGTTTGGCGGCAAATCCGTTAATGCCGCATAACGGTTGGAAACAAAGGCATCCGTGGGATCTTCCCTGCTTAATATCGCCCCTAAGTGCAACCCTTCCGGGAATTCGACAGGCACATCCTTCATGGAATGCACGGCAATATCCGCCGCCCCTTCCAGCATACCGATCTCCAATTCCTTGACGAACAATCCCTTACCGCCGATTTTGGCCAGCGGCGCATCCAGGATTTTATCGCCTTGGGTGGTCATTTTGACGAGTTCGGTTTTTAGGCCGGGAAAGGTACTTTCAAGTAATGCCGCGACATGTTCTGCTTGCCATAAGGCGAGCGGGCTTTTGCGGGTGGCGATGCGGATGACTTTATTTATCAAGAGGTAGCCTTTAGTTAAATTATGTTTTATTCCAGTAATTTAAGTTCTAGCTTATAAACACAAACTAAGACCAAATTAGTAATTGAAGCAACCCATCAAGGATATTCTTGTCGATATTGCCTGATTCCGCTACGTCAGAGAAAAGTTTTGCCGCTTTTCCTATACGATCATTCACTGCTCGCCATTCTTCTGTTTGGGGTGGTTGTTCGACCAAGATTATATCAACACTTGGATTATCCAGTTCACGAAAAATGCTATACAAAACATGAGCATAGTCATTAGCATGTTTTGGCATTTTGACAACATAGGAATTTGTGTCAGCTTTAATCTCGCTATCATAAGCCATTACACCTAAGTTGTATTTATGCCGATAAACAACGCCTTGTTGAATTTTCTCAATTTGTTCAACGGTGCAAAGTATGGTTGTTGTATCTGGCGCATAATGCACTTCCATCATCCCCGGTGCATGAATTTGCTCATTATTCTCAGGCAATAGCAGTTTCACTTGCAGCAACTCTTCAATCTCGGATTTGCTAATTTGCCCTGGCCTAAGCAATCTGGGTTGCGTTCCACTCAAATCCACAATCGTGGATTCCAAACCCACTTGGCACGCGCCACCATCCAAAATCATATCGACCTTATCACCCAGTTCTTCTTCGACATGGCTGGCTAGTGTGGGGCTAATCCGGCAATAACGGTTGGCGGACGGTGCGGCGATGCCACCGCCAAAAGCCCGTAATACGCTTAAAGTAACGGGATGGTTAGGGACGCGTAAGGCAACGGTGTTTTGTCCGCCCGTGACTTCCATCGGCACATCAGGGTGTTTCTTTAGCACGATAGTCAAAGGCCCAGGCCAGAAACGATCCGCCAGTTTCCAGGCAATCTCTGGGATTTCAATTGCCCACTCTTCAAGCGCCGCCTTATCCAGGATATGGACAATCAACGGATGATCGGCAGGACGGCCTTTAGCGGCAAAAATACGCTTGACGGCTTCCGGATTTTTAGCATCCGCACCTAAGCCGTAGACGGTTTCGGTGGGGATGGCGACCAGTTTGCCTTGATGCAATAATTCCGCGGCTAGTTGGATTGTCTCTTGATTGGCAGTCTGTATGTTGGTTTTCATTTATTTAACAAGCGGTAAGTCACATTCCGTGGCGGATTAGCCGCGCAATATGATTAGGCTTATATCGCTCTTTTTGTTTGAG
Organism: Methyloglobulus morosus KoM1; assembly: GCF_000496735.2. Taxonomy (GTDB): domain Bacteria; phylum Pseudomonadota; class Gammaproteobacteria; order Methylococcales; family Methylomonadaceae; genus Methyloglobulus; species Methyloglobulus morosus. The sequence goes on along the minus strand of NZ_AYLO01000051.1, from coordinate 80,574 downwards.
GCACGGCGTAAGTCTGCCCTATGATTCAATTTTTTATTCTTTGTTTTTTTTAGCAAACTCGTACAGCAAAGAAGCGCATATCACCACAAAAACATACATAGTTAACTTCACTATTGCGATTTCACCCCATCTACCGTCGCCTTGCCTCTCTTTTTCGTTCGAATCGAAAAAAATCCAGAGGTACAACATAACCAATAATCCGCCCGTAATAGTAGCTAGTACTGTTCCTCCAATGCTCATAGCAAAAATATAAAGCATAAAAGAGAGAACAAGACTTAGTCCAAAAACACCGCAGAAAATTAAAAAATTTATCAAGATTATTCTCGTTATTAGCTTAAACGCCGATCTCCACCAACACTTCATCCGGATTAGCAGGCTCACCCTTGACGACATGAACGGCTTTCACTACACCGGCAATAGGGGCGGTGATCTCGGTTTCCATTTTCATGGCTTCGGTAATCATGACTGCCTGCCCTGCCGACACGGATTGCCCAACCTTGACCAGCACTTCCAGCACGTTGCACGGCATACTGACGACCACGTCCCCGGGAGAGGTAGGTTTGCGCCGTTTGCTGGAAATCGTGCCTTTTACTGCGCCTTGGGTGCCGCCTTCCAACACGATTTCATCCAAGGTTTCGACAACGATTTCTTCCGGTACGCCATCGACCATGAAATAAAAATGTCTAAGCATCTGGTTTTTGGGGCCTGCTCCGGTGACTTTGACATGATAGCTTTCGCCATGCAGGGCGACATTGAATTCGGTGGGTGCTTTTTTTATGGCATCGTCCGCCCTTGATTCAATAACCAATGGCTCCGGCACTAAGTTTCCGGCTGCACGTTGCTCCAGGAATAGCTTCCCGACTTCGGGGAACATCGCATAACTCAACACGTCTTCGTCATTGTGCGCCAGTTCGCCAATTTCCTGACGTAGCTTATCCAATTCAGGCTTCAATAAATCGGCAGGGCGGCAGTCCATCACGTCTTCATCGCCGATGGCTTTTTTCTGCAAGGCCGCACTCACGGGCGCGGGCGCTTTGCCATAACCGCCTTGCAGGTAACGCTTCACCTCATTGGTGATGGTTTCATAGCGTTTGCCTGTCAACACGTTGAGCACAGCTTGCGTACCGACAATTTGCGACGTGGGCGTGACCAGGGGTGGATAGCCCAAATCCTTGCGGACTTCGGGGATTTCCTTATAGACTTCGCCTATGCGATCCAAAGCATTGCGTTCCTTTAGCTGGTTTGCCAGGTTGGAAATCATGCCGCCCGGCACCTGAAACACATGCACTTGGGTATCGATGCCCGTAAATTCGCTTTCAAAACGGCGATATTTTTTCCTTATCTCGGCAAAATAGTGGTTCGCCGATTGCAACTTATCCAAATCCAGGCCAGTATCGTAAGGGCTACCTTTTAACGCGATCACCAAACTTTCGGTCGGCGGATGGCTAGTGCCGCCCGACCAGGACGACAAGGCCGTGTCAATGTGCTGGCAGCCCGCTTCTATCGCCTTCATCTGGCACATTTCCGCCAAACCGGAGGTCGCGTGGGAATGCAAGTGCAAAGGCAAATCAACGGCATCTTTTAAGGCTTTGACCAATTCACTGGCGGCATAAGGCATCAGCAAGCCCGCCATGTCTTTGATGGCGATGGAATCACAACCCAAGTTTGCCAGCGCCTTACCCAACGTAACAAAACTATGGACATCATGGACGGGGCTGGTGGTATAGCAGATCGTACCTTGCGCGTGCTTGCCGCTTTCTTTGGTTGCCTCGATCGCCGTCCGCAAATTGCGGACATCGTTCAAGGCATCGAAGATGCGGAACACATCCATGCCGTTTTCCGCCGCCTTATGGATAAACGCGCGCACTACGTCATCCGAGTAATGACGGTAACCTAACAGGTTTTGCCCACGCACCAGCATTTGCAAGCGGGTCTTGGGCAAGGCGGCCTTGAGTTTGCCCAAGCGTTCCCACGGATCTTCCTTCAAAAACCGCAAACACGCATCAAATGTCGCCCCGCCCCAGCATTCTAATGACCAATAGCCGATGTCGTCGAGCATCGCACAGCCCGGCAGCATATCTTCCGTCCGCAGGCGGGTTGCGATCAGGGATTGGTGGGCATCGCGGAGAATAACGTCGGTGATTTTAACTTGTTGGTTAGTCATAGCGTAATTGGGTTTCTTTAAGGTGGGCTTATTTTAACCGAAGTGAGTAGGGATCGGATTGAGATGATATCTTGTACATTAATTCCGTTAACCTTGTCGAAAGACTCATGCCAAGCGCCTTAACTTATCCCTCATTCCGGCAGGCGATACAGGAATGACGGTGCATAAAAAGTGGTTAAGTTGATTTCATTCTCGATTCGACAGGTTCACCACGAACGGGAATCAACTAGAACCTTACAACCCCGTATGCGCCGCCATCACGGCGGCAATCACGCTCGCCAATACTTCAGGACGAGGCTTATTGGAATAATTGACCAATGCTGGATTCTGCTCAATAAATCCGGTATTAAAACGTCCTAGACGGAATTCAGGATGCCGTAAGATTTCCAGATAATAAGGAATGGTCGTTTTAATGCCAAACAAGCCCATATCCCTTAAGGCACGTTCGCCGCGCTTAATGGTATCTTCCCAAGTGATGGCGCTGACAATCAATTTCGCCAACATGGAATCGTAATACGGCGGAATATCATACCCCGTATAAATCGCGGTATCGGTGCGAACCCCCGGACCACCCGGCGCGTAATACCGGGAAATATGCCCGAAGCTTGGCAGAAAGCCATTCTGCGGGTCTTCAGCATTGATGCGGAATTGGATGGCGTAGCCGCGCCGGCTGATGTCTTCCTGTTTGCAGCGCAAGGCCAAGCCAGCGGCGACACGGATTTGCTCCTCGACAATATCCACGCCCGTGATCGTCTCGGTGATGGTGTGTTCAACCTGCACCCGCGTGTTCATTTCCATGAAATAAAAGCGGTCGTTGCTGTCCAGCAAAAACTCGACCGTCCCGGCATTGGTGTAACCCACCGCCTTGGCAGCCAGCACTGCCAAACCGCCAATATATTGCCGTTGTGCTTCATCCAATTGCGGTGATGGCGCAATTTCGATGAGTTTCTGGTTTCGCCTTTGGATGGAGCAATCCCGCTCGTACAGGTGGATGGTGTTGCCGTGATGGTCGGCCAACACCTGGACTTCAATATGGCGCGGATTGACGACGCACTTTTCCAGGAAGACATCCGCACTGCCGAAGGCTTTGGTGGCTTCAGATATGACGCGGTCATAATTGCGCCGCAAGTCATCGGCATTGTCGCAACGCCTTATGCCTCGGCCACCGCCTCCTGATGTGGCTTTCAACATTATCGGATAACCAATCTTTTCGGCAGCCGTTAGTGCTTCTTCAACGTTGGCAAGATTTGCCGTACCCGGCGTTACCGGAATACCTGCGCTAATCATGGCATTCCTGGCTTCGGTCTTGTCTCCCATACGCTGGATAACGTCGGCATCCGGACCAATAAAGATTAACCCACGTTCCTTGCATGCCCGTGCAAACTGCGCGTTTTCGGACAAGAAACCATAGCCCGGATGCACTGCGTCGCAACCTGTCGCCGCCGCCAAATCTACGAGGGCGTAAACGTTGAGATAACCTGCCAAGGGTTCTGTGCCGATACAATAAGATTCATCCGCCTTTTTGACGTGCAAGGCAAAACGATCCACTTCCGAATAAATTGCGACTGACCGTATGCCCATTTCTGCACAGGCACGGATAATGCGGACGGCGATTTCGCCGCGATTGGCGATTAGTATTTTACGTAGCATAGGCTTTAGCGCAATTAACCAGTTTCGTATTCTACCAGATAATTCTCGGCCGTTTTAAGCCTATCAATCCGGCTACCCAAATTAATAGGGTTACACGTTTTGCCTTGCAACGAGGCCATAATACCCTCATTCATCCATCATATTAACAAGGTGAATGGCACTCATTAATAGCAGGGCGCTGGCGATTGAAATCAACATTTGTGGCAGTGGCAATGATGGGAAAGGGGCATTTGTCGGATTATGTATTTGCCCATAAATGGATGTTGAATAGCTGTAGATAATGGCTTTTTGCAAAATGCCCTTAACAAGAATAACAAGAAACATTTTTAAGCCACACTAACTATCTTAATACGGCTTTCGGAAGCCATACCATGCCATCAATCCCCGATTGATCTTTTAATAAGTGATAATTTCTTTACTTAGCCTGCTATCAACAGGCAGATACAAAATACATTTGATTTTTTAACCAAACAGCGTCTTATTCTTGCATAACTTTTGGAAATAGGATTTAACTATTCATGTACGGATAGTGGGATTTGTGTTGCCAGCTGAATGGGAGCGATTGACGCAATGCACAAAACAATTAAGCACTATCGGCAGGATTGTCGTCGAGAGGTAGAACCGGCCTTTGGTGACGGTCTTAACGGCATTACAAAGTTGAGTTGGTGTTGAGTCCTTGTGGAGATAACCATGAACGCCAGCCCGGAAAGCGCACCGGATGCATTCTTCGTGGTAATTGGTCGAAAAGATAAGTATCTTTACGTTTGCAAACTGCATTTTTATTTTTTCGATCGCCCTAATTTCATTCACGCCAACTGTATTCAGTCCAATAAACACAACATCTGGCTGCAAGGAATCCGCTTCCCGCAAAAGCCCAATAAAGTCAACGTGGCTACTTATAATATCAAATCCAACTTGTTTACTTAGCAGTGCGGATAACCCTTCCCTGATTATCGACTGGCTTTCGACAATAGATATTTTGAACACTTGAGAACCTCAGAATAGTAAATACAGATATATTTTTGTTATAGGTAATCAAAATCTAACTTCAATTAATGGAAAAGTCTATACGTGTAAATACCTAGAGGCCGTTGATAGGGAACTATCCTTTTTTATTATTTTCATTAAATATCATAATATTATCAATTTAATAGGCGAACACTGGCCACTTCGTTTTGGCATAGATTGTTGGTATGACGGGATTTAGGGGTATCGCCCTGTGAAATTAAAAATACTGAGTTTATACGATACAGGGAATGGCAAGTGCCGATCACGTAGCTTTTAAAATTTCTGATGAACGTCACGATCACAATGATCAAGATAACTAAAACTATCAGGATAATGTGCATGTTGGGATAAAGCCTTTTTTGTTTGTGGTTATTGCAGCCAGTACCGGAACCAATAAACCTAACAACAAATTTAAAAAAATCAATACGATGGCCATGTAATGGGGAGTCAGACCCACAAATAAATTCTTGATTAGCGGCGTAAATATCAATAACCCTGGCGCACTGCCGATCAGCAAGACCAGGGCGGTAAAATCCGGATGCGCTTTGAAAAATGACAATCTTATCAGGCCGAATGAAGCTAGAAAGGCAAACAAAGGCCAAGTGAACAAGAAATTTGCACCGTTATTCAGCGTACAGCATGCCAACAGCAACCAGATAGCCGCCGCTCCCAGAATGAGTTCCGCAGGCTTCAGCCATCTCGTTGCAGAAAGATAAAAACCGCACACTATCGCACTGTTTAAAAAAAGAAATCCGCCTAAATAACAATAACTCGCAAAGTTATCGTCATAAGCAAAGGCCTGGTAATCGGGATGAAAGCTACGAATGGCAGCCCAAAGGCCGCCATTAACCCAATACAAACCAAAAACCAGCAAAAGATAAGAAAATGCCGAAATTAACGGCTGCATTATCCTGATGGTTTTCGCCTTATGGTGGATTACGTACAGTGCGGCAAATAGGCTTGCTAGCAAGCTGCACAAGGGAATTGTCCAGCTCATGGGGTAATGGATAATGCCTAGGCCGGGAAAATCGAAATACATCCGATTTTCGGCTTTTAGGTCTCCTAATGGTTGATTGCCAAAATACTTGACTAAGGCCATCATGATAGCCCCTTCATGCTGCAACGTACTTTGACTCAAGAATTCCGGGCGATCCAAGGGAGTGTGGTAAGCCTTGTGCCCTTCAATTGCGGCAAAATTCATCCCTGGAATGCCCGCGTGTTTAAAGACGCTGAAATCGGTATCATTTGGCAAGCGCTTGTAAACCTCGTACATTAAGGAATTGCTCATAACGAACGCGACCGACTCGGCAAGCCCTTCTATCAATTTACCGTTGCCGTCACTGGTTTCAAACATCATAAACGCACCGCTGTTGCCACGGTATTCAAAATTCAGCGCCATTCCGATTTGCTTTGCCCAGGGATGTAACTCGACAAACGCGTGCGCCCCTAGCAACCCGCTTTCTTCACTATCGGTAAAAAGGCAAATCAGGTCATTTTGTAGTGCGGGTTGCAATTTTAAGGCTCTCAGCGTTTCCAAGATTGCCGCAACCGATGCACCATCGTCTGCGGCACCCGGCCCTGTAGCCACGGAATCGTAATGGGCTGACAGCAACAATGCCTTGCCAGGATTGCTTCCAGGAAGCTTGACCATTATATTATGGATTTGTACCGCTTTTTTATTCTTAGGATTGACGACAACCGCCGATTGTATTTCCGGCGTAATGCCCAATAATTTTATCTGGCTTATTAGATATTGTCGGACTTCAGCATTTTCATGCGAACCCGTCGGATGCGGCTTTGATCCAATCTGCCGTACATGAGGCATGGCGCGGACCGATGAAAAAGCCGATTCAGGTGTATCCAGCGAAGCAGGCTTGGGCGGGATCGTCTGATAAACCCCAACACCCACCAAAACAACTAGACCGAAAAGCAAGATAATGGCTTGCATTGGATGCGCCTGGCTTCGTGATTGATTATCAAGCAACGTCATACCCTAAACATAAGTTTTTGCTCACCCCGTCGCGCTATTGCATCATCACGATAAACAATCTCCGGTGGCAAAAGTTATGGTTACTAATCGCTTGCTAGCACCAATCTTGACGTGCCTTTCTGGTTATTCGCGCTCACCGCCATAAAATCCAAATTCACCCAATCTGAAAATTGGGCTTTAGCTTGATTGACAAGGGAGCTAGCAATCTCTGAATTTTCAACCGCGCAAAAGCCCGTCGGCCCCCAAGAGGTTTGCCCAATACCCACCGCGCCTTGCTTCGTCAACCATGCCATCGCCTTGCCCACTTCCTTGCTGGCGTAAATGCCGCCTTGGGTGGGCGCGAAGTGGTTGCCGACGGCTATTTGCAAATGCGAAATGACCTGACCGAAGAGTTGCAAATCGCCTTCTGCAACGGCGGGCAAGGCTTGCATCATGATTTGGTAACACAAGTGTTCTGCTTCTTGTTGCGGAAAAGTCGGCAAGGCTTCGAAGGCGGCGATTTCCTGGTCGCCGTGCAAACCTTGCCCTCGATCAAAAACCAGAATGAATCGCCAATCGGCTGGAACTTCCAGATGGACAAGCACAGGCGGCGTGATCGTTTTTTCTCCACGACCGCCATCAACAACTAACCCGCCGTGTTCAAATACGCCGATGCCGATACCGGAACGTAAGCCCCTGTCCATGACAGATGCAATGTCGCGCACCTTCAACCCCAGCCCATAATAAGCATCCAATGCCGAACCGATAGCCAGCGCCATTTGTGTCCCCGAACCTAACCCGACATGTTCCGGTATGGCCGATTCAATATGGATGCTGACTTGGTCGGACACGGACATTGCCTGACATAACTGGGTCAGACAGCGGTCAGCACGTTGGGCGGAAGGCCCGGTGATTTGGCGTTGATCGGCTTTGCTTAAGGTTAAGCACGTGTTAATTTCGTTCAAGGCAATGCCAATGCTGCCAAACTGCCGACCTAGCGAGCCGCTTAGGTCGAGAAAACCCATGTGCAGCCTTGCTGGAGCGGTAACGGAAATTTTGGAAACGGGAAGCATTAAATGACTAGATTTAAAATCGCTGGCTTGTGGGCAATTATAGCCTGATAGGTGTTCGAGCGGGTAAGGTTTCACAATCCGGATCAGCTTATAGGTTGGTGTTGATGAATCCAGCGAGTATCCAGTAATGCTGGGGTTCGTGCCTTAATCCAGCCTGTAGCGCTGGATTTAGTTTTACATGCTAAGCCGCAATTATATCCCCTTAAGCGCCCGAGGAGGTAAGGTTTCAAAAACCTGTGTCAGGTCATCCAACACGCAGTTGCTCATTTCTACGGCTTGTCCGTCAACTGGAAATATCGAGGGTACGTATACGGTATAGGCATCCGTTGCTACGGCGGCGGCGACGCCCGTAGGCGAGTCTTCAAATATCACGCAGTGACGAATATCAACCTGCATCTTTTCGGCCGCCTTCAGGAAAATATCCGGTGCTGGCTTAGCCCTTTCTACATCGCTGCCCGTCACCATCGTTGGAAATCGGTGCGTCAACCCTGCGACGGCAAGGCATTCTTGGGCATAAGGCTTAAGGCTATTGGTTGCCAAACAAATAGGAATCCCTTGCTGTCGGGCATAATCCAGCAACGCGATAACGCCAGGTTTGACCTGGATTCCCTGTTCGTGAACATGATGCCGCCAGATTTCCTTGCCCAATTGGTCGAAGGCCTGCAAATCAAATTCTTGTCCCAACCACGCCTGTAACTGGGTTTTGACCCCTTGATAGTGGAACCCCGATAAAGTCCTGAATAACGCCGGCTCAAGCTGAAAACCCATCGTCTCAACAGTTTTTTGCCATGCCGCAAAATAAGTCGGCTCAGTGTCTAACACCAAACCGTCCAGGTCAAAGATAAAAGCGGCAAAATCGGTCAATTTGGGCATGTAATCACCTTGATATATTCCCCAGGGGCTTCCCGGCTGGATCCAACGACGATTCGCTTAATGCCATTTTCCGCTTGCTCCAATAAGCCGGAAACTTCAACTGTTTCACCCACGACGGCCTGTCCTGTATAAGTCGCAATAAAGCAAACAACCATAGGGATGGTTTCATGGTCGATTGTGTAAATAGCGGGGTAATCGAACCCGTAAAAATCTTCGATTATTTTGCCCTGAATGGTAATCTCGCCGCATTTCTGAAATGTGGCTTGCTCAGGCCGGCTCTGTTCATCAACAAAATTCAGGTCGAATTTTCGCCCATTAATTAGCCCCTTATTGAATTTTCGACGTTCGTGCCAAATGTATTCTTCCAAGGTTAACGTACAGGAACGACGGCGATAGGCTTCTTGCCAATCCTTCTCGCCCAGGTTATCCAATTGCTGTTTGCCGATGAGATCGGCGGTGATTGCCTGAGCCTTGTGAAATTGTCCACGATCATAAAACACGAGGTCAATGTCTGAGCTTTGCTGCTGAACGCCTATCAATAACGACCCGGTTACGCCCACTTGCGCTAAGTCCAGGCCATTTTGTTGGAATAGTCGGCACACATCGGCCAAATCCTGCTCGACCGCATCTCGGGACTGTTCAGACAGAACCTGCTGTAAGCGTTGCCTTGGTTTATGGTGTTGGACGATTTTTTCCGCCGTCACCGCGTGGAGTTGGGCATCCAATGCCATTGAATAATACAAATAGCCTGGGTAATCGGCTTTTAAATAAGCGTTTGCTTGCTCAGTGGCAACTTTTTGCCAATGGCCATAGCTAACCTGCCAAACGTAACGCAGGAAGCATAATACTTTATCCTCTCCGTTGCTGTGTTCCTTCCCCTGCTTAACAACGGCAAAGCACAGCCCTTCTACCGTCTCGATAAAATCTTTTGGGAAATAGGATTTATCGGGTTCTTGCATGGTCAATTTCCGTTATTCTTTCTAATACTACAAACTAACCGGATGAAAGGGACTGTTCCATCGTCATGATATTTACAATTCCCTAGAAATTGACACTAAGAACGATGACCAACGGTTGTTACTGCTACTTTTTCTAATACCAAATTCGCAGCCAAACGCCCGGTTTGGGCTCCTCCGTTCATAAAGCCATAAAAAGCGTCGCTTAAGTGCTCGCCAGCAAATAACAAATTACCAACGTGGACTTGTTGACGTTCATTAGGCATATCGGATTCAACCCACAGTAAACTTCCGAACTGGGTTAACTGCCCCGGTTTAAAATTGGCATAACCACCTGTCGTCAAAGGGCTCTTCGTCCATCCCGTGTGAACGAATCGACCTGTCGCGGCATCTGAAGCGCCTGGGATAAAATGATTTAGCCTGGACACAAATTGCTTACCGAGCGCGGTGATATTAGGCGTGTCTGCCAACTGCCTAGCCTGGTCGCCGCCCAAGAAAAAATTAAGCGCACCGTCAAGGCGCGACGACTGCCGCTGCGTGGCGTCCCATACTTCAGAAAAGCCCAAATCACTCCATGCGGCACTGGTAAATCCTTGTAGTTGTCGCCAAAAACGGTTATTGAAGCCACCAATAACTTTTTCATTTGAACCCAGCTTGGCTTCGTTGATAAATCGGCGCAGTAGCGTTGGCAACTTTACGTCCAACAAAATTCTATTCAAGACGGGGAAAGGGATAGCGACGATCACGATGTCCGCCTCAATAGGCGGCTGATTAGCGAAAACGAGCCTAAACCTTGACTTGTTTTTTGTGATTTCCGTAAGCTCCATGCCCAACTGGATCTGTCCCGTCAACTTCTTGCCCAACGCATCCGTGATTTGGGCACTGCCGCCGACAACGGAGTAAACTTCGTCACTATAACTCAACAGTTCAACGGATTGCCCCTTAATGACAGGCAGGACTAGAATTAATTGTATCGATGATGATTTATGAGGTTCAACCCCAAATTCTGTATGCACCACATCCCTAAACAACTTGAAAATATAGGGCTTGTTGATCTTATCCGCATGTAACATCAAGTAATCTGTCACAGAAAGACGATCAAACTGAGGGGCGTAGGTATCCCAGTCTTGATCGAGCAGGGTTGCGTCTGCAGACATTTGGGCAGCGATTTGACGTAAATCATCGGCCAATTCTGATTCACTGACGCTCTCGCCATCAAAGTAATAAGCTTCCTTAGGGAAAGGCAAACCTTTCACGTCTTCAGCCCGGTTAAACAGTTCAATATCGAGCTCTTTCACCAATTCAAGCATATCGGCGTGGTCGGTATTGATGAGTTCCGCCCCTAAATCGACAATAAGGCCATTGCCCATATCTGCGGACAGCATACGCCCCCCTATCCGTGACCGGGCTTCATAAACGGTAGCGAAATATCCTGCCTTTTTGAGTTGGTACGCCGCATTCAGCCCCGCAATACCCGCACCTATAATGGCAATGCTGGGAGCGGGCGGTACCGCACCTGCATCGGAAGGGAAAGTGATGCCGCATCCCCCCGCTAAGCCCGCCGCCCCAACCGCCGCCGTTGTCTTGATGAATTTTCGCCGTGTCCAATCAGTTGCGCTTTCCGGTAATGGCGGAGGTAAATTTTGTGCCGCCAAGTTTTCCCTTCTGGCTGCTTGAAGGGCAAAAACAAGTTTTCGAAATAGCAGACTACGCGCCATAATAATTCCTCAGGTAGAATTTAAGAATACGATATCGAACGCTGTCATGAACAATGATGCCCGACATTCAAAATACTTACTTGCTGACCTTGCCAAGATTTCACGGACACCTTGCCAAGCGAGTTTTTTAGCTTCAAAAGCGTTCGGGCTGAGATAGCCCAGTTTTGAATGCAGCATTGTCATGGCAATCGATTTTCTTGCTCATGCTACAGATGAGCTGATGTCTATTGAACGGTTTCCTCCATAAGATCGTTATGGGCAAAAGCCAAGCCAATTACTCGGGTGTTGAGGCCTTCATCCCGCACTGGCAATGTTCGACGGCATCGAACTGCCTATCTCAGTAGGCAACGCTCCGGCTTATAAAAATTATCGCTGCCAGGATAATTTTGCCCGCAAAAAGCCGCTCACAAGCTTTTATAAAATATACGACACAATCCAAGCTATGGCATGTACCTATGCTCACCAGGTTTGCCAGCAGCATAAGGTACCCATACCGCTCCAGTTATGATGTCCAATTGAGCCTGTGATAAAGTATAATTCACGCTTCCGATTACATTTGCAGGATACGACCCATCCACACATCCAGGCCCCCTGCGGTTAGTCGGGGTCGCTGGAAGACGCACCAATGGAAAACCAGGGATCGTGTCATATATAAAATTTTGATATTCCAACCACATGTGCGTTGGTGTCACATCTGTCACATATTCAAATTCTCCGTATATAATGCACGGCAGATCAAGGGTTTCAGAACGCCGACTTGGCAAGAATTGGGCAACTTTCTCATTCAGCGTGCCGTTAAATCCTTCCTGCAATAGCATGGTTCCAATCTCCACAATATCACCGTTAACTTGATCAGCCTGCGCATCTCCAACCCACCCGTCAATAGCCCAAACCCTACAACTGCAACCTTCGTCGAACGCCATACCCCCTCCTATACACTAATACCAGTAAGACTAAAATTATAGACTAAACTATCAAAACTATGTCTATTGAGGTTCTGTTGCGTTAATTAATTCAAGCCAGAAAAATACAAACAGGTCACCTCATTAAGCCGCCAACAAATAAAGCTATCATGCTGCTGACAAAGCTTCGCCGCCGCAGGAAGCCATCTGACCCTTTTTGATCATGTGCCTAAGTGAATGCTACGCGTAATACCTATAGACCTATCCGATTGGTCTAATTGACCTGAATTTGCTAGGGAAGTATCTTGAACCGTTGGAATGCCTTTTCCGCCTGACATCTTGAAAGGCTTACCCGTGGCTTTGGCATTCGTTATGACGGTATAAGATTTTCAAATTATCGATATACCGCATTTATACCGTCTATTATGACGCTATGCCAATACGCCCAATGCATTTTATTGGACAATAAAAAAACCCGCCATGCTTGTAACATGCGGGTTTTTGGTTTCTATTGTATCTTGTTAAAGCTTAATTTGGTGGAGGCGGGGGGAATTGAACCCCCGTCCGCAAGCACTCCGCCACAAGGTCTACATGCTTATCCCGCGCTTTGATTTAGCTGATGGCTACCCGTCGGGCCAAGAAAACCACCAGCGATTTCGATTGGGTTTAGCGCTTTAGACTCCGAACAAAGTCCTGGCGCGATCTTATGTAAGATGATCCCTGAGCGTCCTTTGCACCCCGAAGGTTGCATCAAACTCTGGCCGCATAAGCACAGCCAGTCAGAGAAGTGGTGCAGGTTTTAAGCTGCTAAAGCCACTGAGTAGTTTTCGTCGTTTGCGAATACTTTTTTTCTGTAGGATTTACGAGGTGTACAGTCCTCGGCATGCACTCAAGGTTTCGCTACCCACGTCGAAGCCATGTCGCCCCCTTGGTTGGTATTCTAATGCGTTTGACCAAGCATTACCAAGATAATTCAATTTGTTCTGGAATATGCGCCGCAGAGGTGGGGCTAAAGGCTAAAAAGTGTACGCTGTTTTTCGCCCTGTACCTTGTACCTTGTACCTTGTACCTTGTACCTAGTGCCTAGTTTCAATTTATCAACATCCGTGTCAGCGGATTATCACTGCTTGCCTTCTCCGGTTTGTAGCTATCCCCCGTGCAACATTCCTCGCTGATCTGCACAATCTCCTTTAATTGCGCGGCATGTTGATTGGCGATATTTTCTACAACGGACATGACTTCACCATCAATCGTGTGGATGGCATTGTCCAAGCCTTTGGTTAAGCCGCGTAAGGCGCTTTTCTCCAGCGATGGCTTGAGTTTTTTCAAGATATACCAGGGAATGAGCCAGCTTATCAAGATTAACAAACTGCTGTGGATCGCAAAATCTACGCCAAGATAGTGGTCATGGGTTTCGTTGCTTTGGTAATAACCGACGAATATCTCATCGCCCACCCAAGCAATGGCCGCTAAAGGCAGGATGATTTCGCAAACCCTGACGAATTTCAAAAATGCACGTTGCAATGCGTTGCCGGGATGCGCCAAAGCTTCACGGACGTGCAATTCGCTTTGGGCATGCACGATCTTGGGCGCTTTGACGCGCACGGCAGCCAATTGGTTTTTCAATGGGGCAATGGGCAAACCCAGCGCATCGACGTTGACGACGAACTCGTCCAGGGCATCGCCAAAGCGGGCTTGCGCCCAGTTGTCCCATAAGGCAGTCGCCGATGGGTTGGTATCGTTCGCGAGATTGCCGATTAAATCCGCCGCATGATCGGCATAATAAGCGGCCAATTTCTGCATCGGCCAAACAAAGCCTTGATGTAATTGGCCTGATGTTATTCTCCATTGAGCTTCCCAAAATTCCCCCGCTTTTTTGAACGCAGCCGATGATCCCAGCTTTTGCAGGGTATTTTGGAGCTTTTCCCTTAACTCGTCCTTGCGGACTTGGATGCCGCGCTGCTCCAATTCTGCAACCACATGCTTGTTTGACAACGATAAAATAGTTGATTGCAAATCGGCAAACTCATCAGGATAAGAAGATTCACCGCATACGGTCTTGAAGATGATCGGTTCGACAAATCCTGCTTTCCCTAACTGCTGCTTGAAATCTTCGTATTGCGCTTGCTGCCCCCTATCCCATTGGTTTAGCACGAATAACCAGGCATGGCGATTGCCTTCCGACATCAATAGCCGCCAAGCTTTTTCATCCCGGTAGCGTTCTGGGCTGACCACATAAATCAGCACGTCGATGTGCGGCAGCCACTCAAACACCAAGACTTTGTTGCTTTGCTCGGTGCTGTCAAAATCGGGCATATCGATCCAGACGATATTTTTTTTGGTCTCGTCGTCGTGCTGGGCAATCCTGATTTTCTCGATAGGTAAATTTTCCGGCAAATGCTGGATCGCAATGCCTTGATGATGGAATAAGGTGACTTCCCGTGAAGTCGGCCTTTCGATCCCCGCTTTGGCAATCGCCTTGCCGGCCAGACGGTTCAGTAAGGAGCTTTTGCCCACACCCGTACCACCCATGAACGCGACGATGAGCGGCCTTGAGCCGTTAGGGTTGAACAAGGCTTCGGGTGTCCTGGCATCAAAATCACATAAGGTTTGCGCCGTCTCCGCGTTTATCCACCCGGCCAATACCGCTTGTTCAGCCCAACGCCTTGTAAGTTCTATGAGATCAGAGTAATCGTAAGCCATGACGTAAGTCTGTGAGTTGTGATTCAGCTTGCTGTAGCTGCTCAGGAGAAATGTTGAAATAAGTGACCGAGGATAATTGGCTGGACAATTCCAGCAGCTTAAGTTTCATGCTATCGGTAAATAACGCCTGTTTAACGGCGGCCAGTTGGCGTTGCTTAAGCTCCTTTTCCACTCGACTCATGTAAGTGCCCAGCGCACTTTCTGCCAACAAGGAGGTGACCGTCAACATGGCGGGAGCAATAATCAAATCGTGCACCCCAATGCCGCCCGTATGTAAGGCCAGGGCGATAACGGCGGCATCGGCAGTCACGCGCGTTGCGCGCAAGCTATTCAGCAAGGTAGGTTGTTCCTGTAATTTATTGAACAGTTGACTGGCAGTATTTTCGACTTCTTCCTGGAATGCCAAGTGATATTGCTGGGCAGCATCACCAAAGTCTTGCAGGATATTGGCCCGTTGGGTGCGAAGTAAGCGGCTGAACTCCTTCCACCATTGGCTTTGGCGATTTTGCTCAGCTTGGTTCAGCAGCTTGTCCGCCATCTGGATCAAGACGTGTTCGGCGATCTGGTTGAGCAAGGTAATTTCCTGGCTGCTATCGGCAATATGAAGGCGCTTTTTGCCGATGCTCATCATTTTTCGTATGGGCCAGGTCAACATTCGCCGGGTATTGGCCAAAATCCCAGCCACACCCGGAATCTCCAGCAAATTCAACAGCTCTGCCAAGGCATGCTGAAAGGTTTCGTAATGATGGGGATGATCCAGGTAATCGCGCCGGTAACTGTCCAAGCCTTGCTGGATAACTTGATCGACCAAGCCGTGCCAATCCCTGAGTGAGGAATGTTCAGCCAGTACGGGTTCTAGCCAGGATTGCCAATATTTTTGCAGCAATTCCTGCTCCAATCGGGGCTGCGTCTTGCGGTTGATTTGCCTTGCCAACCGTTGCAGTTGTTGGTTATCCGGCCATTGTGGCTTGCCGCTCTGTTTTTGATAATACAAGGGGACGGCTTCAGGAAATCCGTCTTTCCTAGTCTGTTGCCATTTATCTTTTAAGGAATTGATTAATAAAGTCTCAGAGCCTTCGCTCAGCTTGTTGAGGCAAATGAGGGTCGGCTGCTGCAAAGCTTCAATATCCGCCATGATGTCCCAGACGGATTGGTCGGCGTATTTTTCTTTGCTGACCACCAGGATCACCATATCGGCCAAGGCTACCGTTCGAATAACCCCTTCCCGGTAATTCGCCGAGTCGATGGAATCGAAATCGGGCGTATCCCATAACACGCTATCAGGCAAAAAAGGGGAATCGGTGGTATTTTCGGTCAATGAATAGCAATCCAGTCGGTCTTTGGGTAACTGGCTTTGCTGCATTTGCTGAAAACGGCCAAAATACCACTGCAAGCCGCCACACGCCGACATCGCCACACCGTTGCAAAAGCCTTGCGGGTGCATGGTATAGCCGGCCAATGGGCTAACACTGGCGACGCTGCTGTTCAGCAAGGCATTTACCAACGAGCTTTTACCCGCCTGGGTTGGCCCGATGACGGCTATCTGCAAGGGATAATCGGCTGAATTTTTAAGCATTTGCCCTTTACGGAGAAAGGCTTCCGTCAGGATCAGGTCATCTATGCGTTGCTGATAGCTTGATTTATTTGACTCATCGCGCTGTTGGCTTAATACTGACTGGTAACGCTGTTTTAGTAATTGTATAAATTCCAGCATGACAGGTTTGCTTAAGTTTATAATTGACTTACCTTTTAATGGATTTAACCGTTTGTATTGTGCAAATACGCATCAGCCATAAGTTAAATAACCCAAACTTCAAATGCTTGGGCAACAAACCATAGCAGCACCTTAAAATTAGCGTCATATAATAACAGCAATAATAGCCGTGACCACCCCATCATGGCACGGATACAGCACAAGAGGCCTTTAATGAAACAATTACCCCTGATTTTTTTTATTATCTTATGTTTAGCGTTTACTGCCTGCGGCAAAAGCGGGATCAACGGCCATACGGCACGGACGGCCTATCGCTCAGTCAAAATGATGAAAGAAAAACTTCCGCCCGACAACAGGATTGAATTTGAGGTCGCATTTTGGACGATACGGGATGCCAATAGCTCCGAAGACGCATTCCTGGATGCCGTCGACGGAAAATCACCCTTTGAAATTATCGATATGGGCAAGGAAATTTACCAACAGCGCAAAACATCCGGCTTCAAGGGCTATGAAAAGTACAATACCTGGGAAGAAATGATCGCGAAATACGACAAGGAACGTATGGACCAAGACAAAAAGCATGTCGTCGATACCAAACGGAATTACGACTCACCCAATACAACGATACTCTATGATTTAAGAGCCCCGCAACGGTAAGGTTTTCTGATTGTTGGACAGCAGCGACACGAACTGGCTGGCTTCCAAAATAGTCAGTTCCATCGCATGGATCAACTGCGAAATATCAATGCCAATCTCGATAAATTCGTGTTGTAACGCGGAAATGGCACGGGCATTCAGATTGTGTTTCAGGTATAACACTTGATCCTTAAATGCCAACAACACCGGCTGAATCCGCGACTCAGCTAAGCGCATGGTCTTGATTAGCCGCGTGTAATTCTGTTTTGCCACCTTCAACTGCCGTTTGCTGTTGTTACGGAGATTTCGGTCGGAATATTCATTTAGCTCGCTTTCCCATTCCGCAAACAAGGCGTGGCTGACTTCTTCTATCGCCCGTATCCGGTCGCTTACCGAATCGGATTTGGCGCGGCAAAACAAGTATTGCCTGTTGAGCATATTGTACTTATGCTCCAAAGTCGATTCATTAACCTGCACCAACGACCTGAACTTACCCAACGCATCTTCAAATTCATGTCGGGTTTCTTGCAAGCTGGTGCAGGCCTGTTCCACTTGGTATACCACGATGTCGCGCTTGTGTTCGCCGATAGTTTCTTTGGCGGTGTAATAAAAATTCCTGAACAGTTTGGACAAAATCCGCCTAAAAAAACCGAAAGTAGTTTTTCTTAGGCTTTTTGATCGGATACTTCCTGAATTAGGATATGAATTTTTCTGCATTGACTATGTTTAGGCTGAAATTTGCTTGCTGGATATACTCAGGAAAAGAAACATCGACAATCTGATTTTGCACAAGTTTCAGCACATCCCAATCAGCATCAATAGTAACAGATTTAACCAGGATAAGTTCATCAGCCGTTAGCGTTTTAGCCAGCCAAGCCGCCAAACTGTCCGATGTCATATCCCAGGTTGACGAAATATTGGCTTTATCCAACTCAAGCACATTAGGCGACCAAATGGAGACACCCGGTTGGGCAGTCCGTACCCGTAATTCCGGGATTGATTCCGCCATTGTAAAGCACGGCTTGAGTGCCTTGAACAATAAGGCCATTTGCTGCATGGCAAGAATTGCCATGCGATGTGCGAACCTGTCCCCAAATTGCCATTGCCGCTGCATTTTCCTGACTTGATCGGCCAATTCGCCTCCCCCTGGGACAATAACCACCGCCCTGCCCTGATAATCTTCGTCAATCTTGTCGAGACAAGGTTGCAGCTTACCCGATGTTGTCAAGCTGCCGCCCAGTTTGATAACAATCATGTACCGCTTAGCTTATTTAATAAACTTAATAATGCCGCCGCCTTATCAAAACACTCTTGGTACTCTTCATCAAGATTGGAGTCATTGACAATGCCGCCGCCCGCCCAAAACCGTATCGCGCCGTTGGAATGCACCAAGGTGCGGATGGCGATATTGCTGTCCATGTTACCGTCGAAACCGATATAACCGATAGAACCGCAATAGACACCGCGCCGATTCAGCTCCAATTCTTCGATGACTTCCATTGCCCGTATTTTGGGTGCGCCGGTAATCGAACCGCCCGGAAAACAACTTTTGAGCAAATCCAACGCGTGCTTTCCGTCCGCTAAGATGCCCGTGACCGTACTCACCAGATGATGCACGGTGGCATAACTTTCCACCGCAAATAAATTCGGCACTTTTACCGAACCCGTCTTGCACGTCTTGCTTAGGTCGTTACGCAATAAATCGACAATCATCAGGTTCTCCGCCCGGTCTTTAGGGCTGTACCGGAGTTGGTCAATTTGATGCCAGTCCGACGCAGGGTAAGCTTTCCTCGGCCTCGTTCCTTTGATGGGTTTTGTTTCAACGCAACCATTTTCCAACTTTAAAAAACGTTCCGGCGATGAGCTTAATATTTTCGCTTCCGGAAAGTTCAAGTATGCACTAAAGGGCGCGGCATTCATTTCCCGCAACAGTTGATAGGCAATCCAAGGCTCGCCTTCACAATCAGCCACAAAACGCTGTGAAAGATTGACCTGATAACAATCGCCTTCTTTCAGGTAATGTTTAATCTTATCAAAAGCGCGAGTGTAAAAAAGTTTATCCATATTGGATTTGACCGCGCTGGTTACCGAAAAGCGGTTCGTTTGACCTTTAATTTGCAATACGCTGAATTGCTGGATTAGTGCCTGCCAATGCCCCTCATCACATCCCTGCCCCACCAAAAAACTCTGCCGGAGCTGATGATCGATCACCACCGCCCAGTTGTAAATGCCCACCGCCATTTCAGGGATATGTTCCGCATCGTCCGCAATCACAGGTAATTTTTCCAGGCGACGCGCTAAATCATAAGAAAAATAGCCGATAGCACCGCCGCTAAACGGCAATCCTGCAAAGCCTTCATGCGAATAAGCAAGCAATTCATGTTTCACTAAATCAAACGGATCATCGCAAGAGTCTATCGAAGAACCGTTTCGGATGATCTGGGTGCTTTCGCCATGCGTGACCAAAGTAGTCATGGGCTCTGCGGCGATAATGTCATATCGACCTTGATCGCTATGCGGATATCCGCTGTCGATAAAAACAGCCCAGGTTTGATCCGCGATGGCAGAAAACAGCGCTGCGCTATCAGGAAAATAAGGCAGCGGTGAAAGGATTGGCTTGCTTGGCACTATTAATTTGTGGCTGGAATTTAATAAGTTGGAGGTGTCTATGATGCCACAAGGGGAAGGCAGAGATGCAATAAGATTTGAAGCCAATGGGCAATTGTACACGCAACATCACACTACATTTTCTCCCTAAACATAAAATACACCGCCATCAAAAGACATAAACCCGCCCACAAATAATCCAGCTTTAACGGTTCGCGCAGGTAAAACACAGAAAATGGCACAAAAACGGATAAGGTAATGACTTCTTGCATCACTTTCAATTGCCCGACACTCAACACCGTATAGCCTATGCGATTACCTGGCACTTGAAACAGGTACTCGAATAAGGCTATGCCCCAACTGACCAGCGCAGCGATAAACCAGGGTTTGCTATGCAGTTCTTTTAGGTGTGCGTACCAGGCGAAAGTCATAAATACGTTGCTGCAAATTAGCAGGGAAATGCTGGTTAATATGGGGTTATTCATCTATTATTGCTGATAATCCGATAATGTTTTTGGCGGGATTGCCGCCCTGAATGCATTTAAAATGGCAATCACATCAATTAGTTCCTGTGTGATCGCGCCAGCGACGGGCGAAAGATAGCCCAAACCGGCAAAACCCATCCCGACCAGACTCAATGCCATGCCACCTATCGCGCTTTGCAAGGCGATTTTGCGCATACGTTCGCCGATGTGGAAAAGCTCATCGACTTTAAGCAGCGAGCTGTCCATGATGACCGCATCGGCGGATTCGCCCGTGATGTCGCTGTTCTGCCCGAAGGCAATGCCGATGGTTGCAGCGGTCAGTGCGGGAGCATCGTTGATGCCATCGCCTAGGTAGACCGTTTTTGCGCGCTCCGTTTCCGTGCGGACTATTGCCAGTTTTTGCTCAGGGCTTTGACTAAAAAACACATGTTTGATGCCGACTTCCTCTGCCAGATAGCGCACTTCAGATTCCCTGTCGCCCGACACAATCATGACCTTGCCGAAGGCATGGTTAGGTTTCAAATGATTGATAAAAGAAGAACTATCTGTGCGGACTTCATCCCTGAATTGCAACAGGGCGGCGTAGTTGCCGTCAATCAGCACAACGCATTCCAAACCACCGCTGACAGGCGGCAATAAGCGGGCAATATCCGGTTGGCGCTCCAGTATTTTTTTTCGGCTAGTCACCTGGACTTTTTTTCCGTCCACTTCACCGATCACGCCTTCACCAGCCAACTCCTTGATATTTCTTACGGTAAGTACAGGCAAACCCGCTTTTTCTGCCGCTTTTACGATCGAGTTGGATAGTGGATGCCTCGAATAGCGTTCCAGGCTACCGATTAAGGTCAGCACAGTTCCTTCATTATGGGTACCGCTAGGAATTAGCTTTGTCAGCGATGGGCGACCATAGGTGAGCGTGCCCGTTTTATCGAAAATCGCCGTCGTACATTGACCGATGGTTTCCAGGACAGCCGGATTCTTAATGATAATTTCACGTTTAGCCGCCAACGAGATAGAACTGATAATCACGACTGGAATGCCGATTAATAAGGGACAGGGGGTAGCAATGACCAGCACCGCTAAAAATCGCACCACATCACCGTAGTACCACCAACTGACAATGGCAATAAGCAAAGCCAATGGCGTGTATAACGCACCGAGCTGGTCACCCAAACGCCTGAGTTTAGGCCGATGCTGTTCGGATGCGCGCATGACTTCGGTAATTTTGGCATAGCGCGAATCGACGACCAACTTGTCTGCACGGATGGTCAAGGCCGAATCGCCGTTGATTGCGCCCGACATCACCTGTGATCCGCTGGTTTTTTCCATCAGATAAGGCTCTCCGGTCAAGTAGGATTCATCCATGGAGCCGACACCGTCCAGCACCGTGCCATCCACAGGGCAAATTTCATGCGGGAGGACCAATAAGGTATCGCCAATGTTTATTTTCTCGGTTGGAATGTCCCTTACGCCTTCCTCCATTTGCTTGTGGGCGATGGACGGCATACGTTTTGCCAATGCTTCCAGTACTGACGACGCTTTCCGTACTGCGTAGGTTTCCAGCACCTCGCCGCTGGCAAGCATTAATATCACCAAGCTTCCGGCCAGATGTTCGCCCAATAATACGGCAGTGACTATCGACGTTCCCGCCAGCAAGTCGGCACCAAAGTCACCTCGCATAAATTTAGCGACGATCTGGAGTACTAGTGGAACCCCGCCCACAAGCAACACTAGGTACAAGGGCGATTGCACCAAGTAAAGAGGGAAACTTAATTGACCTTGATAGAGATCGGCAACTGCCGAGGCCAGGTTGGCATTCAGCGTTACCGTAAAGGTTTCATCCGGTAACTTTAAACCATATTGTAAAACCAAATACGTGCCAATACCCAACAAGCTGAATACCAGGATAAACTTTTCAGACGTTGTTTGTTGGGGTTGCGACATAACTTTTATACAAAAATTTTACAGGCTTTATTGAGCAACAAAACCCAGCATTTACGTATGATAACGGTGTTTGTCAATCCGGCCTACACGCTTTGGTTTCGTCCACGTAACGAATCTTCAATAAGAATAAGCACCCCAGCGGAAACGGCTATATCGGCAACATTGAAAATCCCCGTACGCAACGGGCCAATCCCGATATTCATGAAATCGACGGCATAACCGTAAACGACACGGTCAATCAGGTTGCCCACACCGCCTGCCAACAATAGGCTATAAGCCAATACTTCCAAAGCTGAGACCGACTTGGCAAATAAGGTATAACCCAGCAAAACAAGCAACAGGCCACTTACCCCAACCGAGAAAAACGCCGTTCTGGCGGCTACAGGCAATGACGCGCCCAAACCCAAAAACGCACCGGAGTTATGGGCAAGTTGAAGCCGTAAAGTATCGCCCAAAAACGACCGCATGGGGGTTTCAGACAGGAATGATTCGGCAACTGACTTGGTTGTTTGGTCGCAGCCGACACATAAAATCAGCACGCAAGCTATTAGGGAAATTCGTTTTGTCATAGTCATGTATATTCTCTTTACCCCTGAACTCTCCTACAGGAGAGGTCGGCAGCTACTTTTACAATCCCTTGTTTTATCACGATGAAAGCCCGTATTGCGGACTATGGCCTTGCGAAGGGATCATGAGATATTCGAACATAGGCTAGGCTTTAGGCAAAGTCACGCCCGTCTGCCCCTGATATTTCCCGCCCCGATCTTTATAAGACGTTTCGCAAACCTCATCACTGCCAAAAAACAACATTTGCGCCACGCCTTCATTGGCATAGATTTTTGCCGGTAGCGTAGTCGTATTGGAAAATTCCAGGGTCACATGGCCTTCCCATTCCGGCTCCAGCGGGGTCACGTTCACGATAATCCCGCAGCGGGCATAAGTCGATTTGCCCAAACATACGGTTAGCACATCACGCGGAATTCGGAAAAACTCCACTGTCCGCGCCAAGGCGAAAGAGTTAGGGGGGATGATGCAGACATCCGCTTTTACATCCACAAAGCTGTTCGGGTCAAAATTTTTGGGATCAACCACCGCAGAATTGATATTGGTAAAGATCTTGAATTCATCCGAGCAGCGTACGTCATAACCGTAACTCGACGTCCCGTAGGAAATCACCCGCCCTTGTTCGGAATCCCGGACTTGGCCCGATTCAAAAGGTTCAATCATGCCGTGTTGCTGCGCCATCCGGCGTATCCATTTGTCTGATTTGATGCTCATTGAGATATAAATGCGTAAAAAATTTAACCGGTTTAAAGAAATTTAGTCGACTATATTAATTGAAAATCGCCTTTTCTGCTTACTAACCGGGATATTAAGACCGCTAAAAAGTACGCGAAAAACCTTATTACCTACTATTTCTAAATAAAGTGTTTACTCATAAGCAGCTATTTCAGCTTGCAAAGCATTGTAGAATAATCGGTAATTATAATTCCGGCTAAAGGAATTTGTTTATGCGTTTAATTTAACCCTGGAGACAAAATGGCTTTTGAACTACCCCCATTACCTTACGGCAAAAATAGATTGGTTCCCCACATTTCCGAAGAAACCTTAGATTACCACTATGGCAAACATCACCAAACTTATGTCACTAACCTGAATAACCTGGTTCCTGGCACTGAATTCGAAGGACTGCCGCTGGAAGAAATCATCCTAAAATCCTCTGGCGGTATCTTTAACAATGCCGCACAAATTTGGAACCATACTTTCTACTGGAACAGCTTGTCGCCCGACGGCGGCGGCGAACCGAAAGGCGCATTGGCGGATGCCATCAATGCCGAATTCGGATCGTTTGCGGATTTCAAGGAAGCGTTCACCAAATGCGCAGCGACCACATTCGGTTCGGGTTGGGCTTGGCTGGTCAAAACCCCCGAAGGCAAATTGGCCTTGGTTAGCACCAGCAATGCCGGTTGCCCGCTGACAGAAGGCTATACGCCCTTGTTGACCTGCGACGTTTGGGAACACGCTTATTACGTCGATTACCGCAACGCCCGCCCAGCTTATCTGGAAGCGTTCTGGGCTTTAGTTAACTGGGACTTTGCTGCGGCTAATTTCTCAGCCTAACAAGCTTTGTGCTGGCAGCCTGGATGAAGCGTACGGAATCCAGCCTGCCACGCTGTAAGTTTTATTTATGGTTTCCATACCCTCTGCTTGGAAACCATAAAAATACAAACAAAACATTTATTCGGTAAGGGGCACATCCCCCCGCAGCTATGGGCGGGCATCTTTTGCGATTGATACGCTACATTTTGTTCAAAACCTTACATCGTCAACCTCTCGAAGGGGAGATCGATCAATCGAGGATACACGAACAATGTGCATCCCCTATTTTTTAGCGCAGCCTACCCTAACACTAATAGAGAGATCGTCTATAATTTAACAGATGTGATTTTTGGTGCCATTCGTATATCCCTAAGCGAGCGATATATGACACTTACGAAATTTGTCAACTCACCTTGAACGCTGCACTACGTTTTCGTATCCAGGCAGTCTCAAAATGTTGGGCTAATTTTATTAAGTGGCCATTTATGAGAATATTTAACTGAAATTTCTGTATATGAAGGGGCTAATGCTCAGACTTTATCCCTAAAAAGTAAGCATTAAGTGGAATAATATTTCGAAATCCCTATTTGCTGGGTTTTGACACTGCCCGAAGCCCAAGATTTCAATCCCCGACAATTGAAACTTAGCCTGGTTCGAGCAAGTGAGGGTGTGTTTTGTTACGGGTTTTGTATGGCATCCCAGTTGGGACAGACACAAACCCTCGATATTTATCTAATTTAAATCAAAAAATCATAGGACATGACTATTCAAAACTCATTTTATCTCTACTTGATACCTAAAGAAATGGAAAAATCCCGAAGGTTTGTGTCGAGAAACTTAACAAGACAAATATATGGGGTTTTTTGGAAAATATTGAAAGTCGAATTCCAAACACTTGTTTCGACGTCGAATAACCCAGATCTGCGGTATTTCACTGGCGAATCCCCTATCAGCAAGCTCGCCGCCATTTTCACATTTCAACGCCGTAGCGCTTTACTAAAAAGCGGCGGGTAGCGTTGTAGGCATGAACTTCCCAAGCTCAAACCGCCGCAAACATGCTCGCAAAGCAATGCGACGCAATGCCCATTTGCTGTTTCCTGACCGCCCGTCAATCCTGGTCCGCACAACCGATATCAGCAAAGGCGGTTTGGGGGCTATTGCCGACGTAAACCTATTGCCTGGTACGTCCTGTATGGTTCGGCTATCCCTTCCTTTGCACCCTCAAGATAAAACTGTCCTCAATATCCAAGTACAAGTCGCACATAGCGTTTTCAGCCATGCCGAGAAAGGCTTTAAGGTCGGTTTTCAGTTTATTGACCTCCCCCCTTTGGAAACGGAAGTCGTAGCCCAATTCCTAATGCTCTAGGCTATCAAGAGAGATCAAAATTTACGCCGTCCCGCACTCTCTGCGCTTGGGAATGTGGCCCCAGGACAGATGGGTTGTGCTGAGCGGAGTGAAGCGCATCGTTAGTTAGCGTGGAAATTGTTTCCTCGACAGATGCGCCTCGTGCCTCGGCACATCCTACATTTGGCGCATCTTACGAGTTCAGAACAGCACATAGCTCTTGCAAATTATTCATCTTTTTTCATAGGTGAAAATAGCCAGTAAAATATCCGGCGATCCCTGCCAGAATGACGGCTTTTTTAACGTGTGCAGATACCCTTTATTTTGGGTATTTTCAAATACAATTTCACAGTCAGATTTCGCCTAAAACCTTGAGCCTTGAACCTAAATAATCAAACTTCCCCTTTCTGGGGATGCCTACGCTCAGGACTCAGCAACTTGTTTACCGCATTGACATAAGCTTTTGCAGAAGCAATAACAATATCGGTATCCGCACCCAGGCCATTGACAATACGCCCCCCCTTTTCCAAGCGAACAGTGACTTCGCCCTGGGAATCGGTGCCATTGGTAATGTTATTGACCGAATATAACGCCAAGACCGCATCGGTCGCCACCAGTTTTTCTATCGCTTTCAGGCTGGCATCGACCGCACCACCGCCTTCCGCATTGCCCGTCACTTCTTTGTTGGCTATCCGCAAGGTGACCTTGGCATTGGGGATTTCCCCGGTTTCCGAGCAGACTTTCAAGGCGACAAGCTTGACGTGCTCGTCTTCCGCTTCAAAGCCGACTTCAGAAATCAACGCTTGCAAGTCTTCATCAAAAATTTCGTGCTTTTTGTCTGCGAGTTGCTTGAAACGCGAAAAGGCTTCGTTCAAGTCCTCTTCTGATTGAAATTCCACACCCAACTCGGTCATCCGACTTTTGAAAGCGTTCCTGCCGGAATGTTTGCCCAACACCATCCGGTTGGCGGACCAACCCACGTCTTCGGCCCGCATGATTTCGTAAGTCTCGCGGCTTTTCAAAACCCCATCCTGGTGGATGCCCGCCTCGTGGGCAAACGCGTTCGCGCCGACGATGGCCTTATTGGGTTGCACGGGAAAGCCGGTGATGGACGATACCAACTTTGAACAGGTCAAAATTTCGCGGCTGTCGACACGTGTTTGGCAAGCAAACACGTCGTGTCGGGTACGTACGGACATGACAACTTCTTCCAGCGAGGCATTGCCTGCACGCTCGCCCAAGCCATTGATAGTGCATTCAACTTGCCTTGCACCGTTCATTACGGCAGCCAAAGAATTCGCCACTGCCAACCCCAAATCATTATGACAATGTACCGAAAAAATGGCCTTATCGGAATTGGGTATACGCTGGATCAAGTTAGCTATCGTCGCACCGAATTGCTGCGGCACACTGTAACCGACGGTATCGGGAATATTCAACGTCGTCGCACCTGCATCAATGACAGCCTCAAGAATCCGACACAAAAAGTCTTCTTCCGAGCGGCCAGCGTCTTCCGGCGAAAATTCAACGTCATCGGTAAATTGTCGGGCGCGTTTGACTGCTTTAACCGCATATTCGATAACCTGCTCCGGTTGCATGTGCAATTTCATTTGCATGTGGATGGGCGAAGTGGCGATAAAGGTGTGAATTCTCGATCTCGCCGCGCCTTTTAATGCCGCACCTGCTTGGTCGATGTCTTTATCCAACGCGCGCGCCAAACCGCATACCGTACTGTCTTTTATGATATTGGCGACGGCTAGGACGGCCTCAAAATCGCCGACACTGGCGGCAGGAAATCCAGCTTCTATCACGTCCACTTTCAATCGCTCCAACGCCTTGGCAATGCGGATTTTTTCATCGCGCGTCATGGATGCGCCGGGACTTTGCTCACCATCCCGCAAGGTGGTGTCAAAAATAATCAAATGGTCTTTCATATTGTCTCCATCAATGGATGGCAATCAGCTACCAAACTAATAGCCGAAGAGAAAAAGGGTTGTATTTTGTGAAAAAGGAATCCGATGCCCGCTAGGGCAGGATTTCCAGAAGCAGGTACAAACAGGCGCACAGTTTTGCAACCGCGAAGCTGACTTTTAGATAGTGGCTTTTGCCTTGTTTGGTGTGATGGGTAAACATGATGAAAATATAACTGATTAGTCTTCAAGCCACAAGCATATTCTACAATTTGCGCGCTTGTAATCGCCGTTTACGCATAATCAAGGTAACGACAGGCCCTGAAACGGCGTAAGCCAAAAATATTAAAAACAACATCACTTCCGGCTTCGCCATCACAAATGCAAGCCCCAGCATAACGGCAATCGCCACAAAAAAAGTCACCTTCCCTTTTAAGTGCGCTTCCTTAAAGCTGGAATAACGAAAATTGCTCACCATCAACAAACCTGTACAGATTGTCAGCACGAGCGCTGGATATTTGACTACGCTAATATCATAGCCATGCTCGAGTGACATCCAGATAAATCCAGCAAGAACTGCCGCCGCCGCCGGACTGGGTAAGCCTTGAAAATAGCGTTTATCGTCCGTGCCTACTTGGGCATTAAACCGCGCCAAGCGCAAAGCCCCACCCGCCGTGTGGACAAAAGCAGCAAACAAGCCTGCTTTACCGAAGCTGGCGAACGCCCAAAGGTACATGACCAAAGCAGGCGCGACACCGAATGAAGTCATGTCAGACAAGCTATCATACTGTACGCCGAATTCGCTCTGGGTATTGGTCAGACGGGCGACACGACCATCCAAACCATCCAGTATCATGGCAATAAAAATAGCGATTACGGCAGTCTCGAAGCGACCGCCGATGGCCGAAGTAACGGCATAGAAGCCCGAAAACAATGCACCTGTGGTCAGTAAGTTGGGCAATAAATAGATACCGCGTCGGCGAATTGAGCGTTTTTCCGGTTTGTCCATCGTTTATCGGTACGTTTTTTATTCTGAAAAAATAGTAGGATGAAATTATACAACGTGCGGATGTTTCGTATCCAAGTTTAATAAATGCATGTGACAAGTACGTTAAACAGGTCATTTCGTAGCAAAAACAAACGAACAAATGAAAAGATTCAGTTTTAACTATGGTAAAATTCGCGCACCCTTACGCAGCGCAAGACATACCCTGAAATACCCTATGCCGCTGCGGATACTTAAAATTTAACCATAAAACACACGAAGAATTATCATGAATAAACCCAAAAAAGTCGCCATTCTCACTGCCGGTGGTTTAGCCCCGTGCCTTAACTCCGCCATCGGCAGCCTTATCGAGCGTTACAGCGAAATCGACCCTTCGATTGAAATTATTTGCTACCGCAGCGGTTATAAAGGCTTGTTATTAGGCGATTCCTATAAGGTTACGTCAGAAATACGCGAGAAAGCCGGCCTGTTACATAAATTCGGCGGTTCAATCATCGGCAACAGCCGTGTCAAACTCACTAACGTCAAAGACTGCGTGAAACGCGGCCTTGTCAAAGAAGGGGAAGATCCACAAAAAGTCGCCGCCGACCAATTGGTTAAAGACGGCGTGGACATCCTGCACACCATCGGCGGTGACGACACCAACACCGCTGCCGCCGATCTAGCCGCGTTCCTAGCAAGCAACAGCTATGGCTTGACTGTCATCGGCTTGCCCAAAACCGTCGATAACGACGTTTTCCCAATCAAGCAATCACTGGGCGCATGGACGGCTGCGGAACAGGGCGCACGCTATTTCTGGAATGTCGTTGCGGAAAATAACTCCAATCCACGCATGTTGATCGTACATGAAGTCATGGGACGCAGTTGCGGCTGGCTTACGGCGGCAACTGCACTGGAATATCGCAAGTTGTTGGATCGTGCCGAATGGCTGCCCGAACTGGGGCTGGGACGGGATACTTACGAAGTCCACGGTGTATTTATCCCCGAAATGGCGATTGACTTGGACGCGGAAGCTAAACGCCTACGTGCGGTCATGGACAAAGTGGATTGCGTCAATATCTTTATTTCCGAAGGTGCTGGCGTTGAATCCATCGTCGCGGAAATGCAGGCCA
The DNA here is from genome assembly GCF_000496735.2 of Methyloglobulus morosus KoM1. Lineage (GTDB taxonomy): Bacteria > Pseudomonadota > Gammaproteobacteria > Methylococcales > Methylomonadaceae > Methyloglobulus > Methyloglobulus morosus. Next base: position 50,699 of record NZ_AYLO01000051.1, on the reverse strand, counting down.
AAGGGCAAGAAGTTCCGCGCGATGCCTTCGGTCACGTCAAGTTGGATGCCGTCAACCCCGGCAAATGGTTTGGCGAACAATTCGCGCAAATGATCGGCGCAGAAAAAACTTTAGTGCAAAAATCCGGTTATTTTGCACGGGCCGCCGCTTCCAACGTGGAAGATATCCGCCTTATCAAGTCCTGTGCCGACCTCGCCGTCGAATGTGCTTTCCGTCGCGAATCTGGAGTTATCGGTCACGACGAGGATCGCGGCAATGTGCTAAGGGCGATTGAATTCCCGCGCATCAAAGGCGGCAAACCGTTCGATATCGATGCCGCCTGGTTCAATCAAACATTGTCTGAAATCGGCCAAACGAAAGGGTCGAAAGTGGCTGTCGGGCATTAAGCCGCATTGTCCTTGTTGGTCAACCCAGATTATATAGTTGAAACCGACAGTTAAATCACCCTCTGCAAAGCCGGAGGTGGTTTAACTCGGAAATCGTATGTTGGGTGACATCGAGCGGACGGAACCGGCAACTTATTCGGAAGGCGGAAGTCGCCGTGACCGCCAGTTTGGGAAATAAATGTGCTCGCCGACCAAATCCGAAGGCATGGCACGAAACCTGTCGATACCGCTTTAGCCCGAATATCGGCCTGCCTAAATCGCGGACGCTAGTGAGGATCAATATCTGCGGACGGTCACAAACATAATATACGTGTTGAGCGTCTATCAATCCAAGCATCAAGGTACGTCCACCACCTTGAATCCGTGTTACGGCTATTCCCGTTGGATCGGCAATGCGTTAAGCCGAAATCGTCTTGATGGACTGTTCTCTACCAACACATTCGATGCCGCCGAAAATATAGTTTGCATCACCCTGAGTCTGGCCAGGCTTGAAAGAATGTGTTTGAGCGATTAAGCAGCAATAGGTAATATAGCATTAATGGCTTGAATGACCATGGACATAATTTTATACGTTCAATCTTTCCTTGACATGGACAAATTCAACCGTAAATTAGTACCTAAACAATCTACTTATGAAACTTAATCTCATTTTTTTTATTCTCGTAACGATTGCCAGTATGACAACGTACGCCAACACGCCTGCCATAAAGAAGTTGCCGCCTTGTAAAGATACGCCGAACTGCGTATCCAGCCAAGCACTGGATGAAGGGCATTATATTGCGCCTTTTAAGATTTCTGGCGACCCAACGCTGGCCTGGCAAGCATTACGTAAAGCCATCATAACGCATGACCGTATGATCCTGACCCACGAGACGGAAAACACGCTCCATGCCGAAGCAACCAGTTTAGTGTTGCAATTTGTCGATGATATCGACGCTATCCTTGATGCGAAGGCAGGATTGATTCATATACGTTCAGCATCGCGCCGGGGACACAGCGATTTTGGCGTCAACCGTAAGCGCATCGAAGCTATCAGGACGCAATTACGAAAACTGCATGTTTTGTTGGGGTAGTGGTTTTATGTAAATAGTCAGGCCACCTATGCATAAAAACCGGTACACGACCTCCTTATTCATTTTTAGGCGTGACCTGCGGATTCATGACAACAGCGCGCTCAATCAGGCGATAAGCTGTTCTTCCGCTGTCCTTCCCTGCTTCATTTTTGACCCTAGGCAAATTCAACCCCATCCCTACCAAAGTAAGCCCGCTTTGCATTTTATGCGGCAATCGTTAAGGGATCTCCAAAATGAATTTCTGTCCCTAGGTTTCAAGCTTGCGTTTTATGTCGACCTGCCTATCACGGTCATAAAACAGGCTGCCCAACAATATCGGATACAAGCGGTGTTCATTAACCGTGATTACACGCCATTCAGCCGTATGCGCGATGGCGAATTGGCTCAAGTTTGCCAAGACTTAAACATAGACTTTCACGTTGTCCCCGATTGTTTGCTGATAGAACCCGAACAAGCGCTTAAAAGTGACGGCAGCCCTTACCAAGTTTTCACCGCCTTTTACAACAATGCCCGACTATTCCCAGTCGCCCTGCCCACTCCATTAGCAAGGGCAAATTTTATCCATATTGAGGAGAAAATTAACATCGACCTATCGGTTTTCCCTCCAACCGAAACGCTTGTAAATGGCATGACCGGCGGTCGTCAACTGGCCATTGCCTTATTAAACGCGTTAGCCAAGCACGTTGATTATCAAGCATTGCGCGATTACCCTGCGCAGGACGCCAGCAGCCGACTGTCGGCACACTTAAAATTTGGAACTTGTTCAATACGAGAAGCCTATTCTGCGATAATCCAACAATTGGGGCCAGAACACCCTTTGCTTAGGCAATTATACTGGCGAGACTTTTTCACCCATATCGCTTTCCATTTCCCGCACGTATTTGGCAAGGCTTTTCATAGCCGATACGACAAGCTCGTCTGGAAAGACGATCAGGATGCTTTTCGACGATGGTCTGAGGGTAATACAGGATTTCCTCTGGTCGATGCAGGGATGCGCGAGCTGAACACAACCGGTTTCATGCACAATCGCGTACGGATGGTCGCAGCATCGTTCCTGACTAAAGACCTGCACATCAGTTGGCGCTGGGGCGAACGTTATTTTGCCCAGCACCTTATCGATTATGATCCTTGCGTTAACAATGGTAACTGGCAATGGTCCGCTTCAACGGGCTGCGATGCCCAACCGTATTTCAGGATTTTCAACCCTTGGTTACAACAACAAAAGTTTGATCCAGACTGCCGTTATATCTATCGCTGGATACCCGAACTCACAAGCATGCCAGTAAACGCTATCCATAACTGGTACAGTAGATATTCAGGCAGCCTGTACCCGGCACCAATGGTCGACCATAGCCGTGAAAGCCAAGTAGCCAGGCAATGTTACAAGGCATTGGATTCGGCAAACACATAAAAAACAGCTTCCCTTGTTTTGCATAATCATTTCTGCCCTCTAGGTGGATTTTCACTGGTTTTTAAGTGCCTGTTCAAGTATTGTTTAAATATATTTTGACAAGATGACACTTGAGCCGTAAGTTGTGGCTAACATTAAATATGAATGCGAACGCAATCAAATTCGTCGTATTGCCAATTGCAAGATCGGCAAACATCCAAACAGATGAGATAAACGCCTAGTGAATATGCCTTTTATCCTAATGCCCTCCTCTATAGCCCTCCCAACGTGTTTGGGAGATGCTTCTTTTTAAGGTAGTTTATGAGCGAAATCGAGACTAAAATCATGCAAGTGGTAAAATTTTTTGTGGATGCCAATTTTTATATCTCGGTGTTGGTCTTGGTCTACGGAGGCCTATCCGCGATTACTGAGAATTACAGTATTTTCAAGTTCAATGAAGATCTTTTTGGCGTCATGCACAATAATCTAAGGATTGCCCTGCTCTACCTAGCAATGACAGAAATAGTGGTCTGTGGGTATTGTTTGGTCACCAAACAGCCCAAGATGATGCTCTTTGTGGGATATTTCTTGATTATGATGATGGGTTCACTGGCTTTTTATGGAAAGATCAACGATGTTGCTATCGATGACCGCATTCCTGTGTTTTTCCTGTACACAGGTATTTCACATATTGCATACGGGCTAATGTCCGGCTTAAGGAAATTCTTGCAAAACCCGTAACGATAAAACCATCGATCGGTTGCCGTTAAAACCAAAAACTATTTAGGCTGACCAGTAAAATCATACTGACCGCTCATTCTCATGTTGACCGCAAGTGGAGCTATCGACCCTTATCTGTCTTTAAGGTGATGTGCTTTAATGACCGCTGTTTGGTCTATTGCGGCAATTCGCTTTTACGTGATACCGGCCTGTTTTCAAAATTGCATCCGCTATATTCGCACCATCAACTAAAAATCAAGGAGAAAAAATTCTAATGTCACATGATGATGCGAATATCGACTGGAAAACACTTAAGTCATTTTTTGATGAGCAAACGCGATGGGCTTCACTATCTGTAACCATCCAAGAGATTGCAGACGACAACAAGGCACTCGTCCGTGATCTATCCCACTACGATCCCAACATTAGCATTCCGCTTCTGGCAGGTCTTTTGACACTCCCAGAATACCAAACGCAGTGTATCAGGCTTGAAATACTGGTCGCATTGGCTGTGATTTTCTGTAAAGGTCGGAAGAAACCTAAGATTGATAATGCGGTGCGCTGGTTTTTCCAAATTGGAAAATCTCGATGCGTAGTGGGTGAAGACCCGGCGGAAGATGTCTTTGTATCACTCGTAACTGACCGCAACGGAAACTATCGTCTTGTTGAAGGCGTCTGGGAAGCAGCTGGCTTCTACACGCAATGTGTTTTGGAAGTCGTTTCAACAATGCCTGATTCCGGGAGATTCGGGCGGATTAAAAGAAGCTTTCGCGCACTTCTCATGATATCTGAAATTGTTTGTGAAAATGCCGAATTGAGCCGTTATCAGCTTGGATCGGATGAGCGACATACAGCACTTTCTCCTCGCAAACTTCCTGGACGAAATGCTCTAATCTCACGGGTTACCATCTCATTTGAGGTGCTTAGTGAGAGAGGAATTACTAAAGCCGATATTGCACCATTCCTTTTTGATCACCAGATGAAAAACGGCCTAGTCGCGGAACAAATTGGATGCAGCGACTTGGATCGCTGTCCGCTTATACTCCAATCAAACACACACCTCTCTGTTGCCTTACCCTCAGCACTATCTGTTGCGGCCAGAGATTTTGTCATATCGCATATCATTAAAATTGAGCAGGTTGATGCTTTCAATAGTGCGCTTGCAAAGAACTATTCAGCGATATTCTTCAATACGCCACTGCTGGGTGGCCAGATGCGATCCCCCGTCTTATGGAAAAAATTAGGCCCGCATCGCTTGTCTATATTCGCAATTGAGGTCGATCGAGGTTATTTCATTTCTTACCACTTGTTTCTGACTTCCGTGGAAACGCATGCCGATGGCGGTTTTAAGTCTGAGTATCAAGACGAAGGCGCGCTTACAGACGCTTTGCAGGAATCAATCAGCAGCGCGATAGAGCAATTTTCGAAACGCCCCGATTTTAAAGAAGGCTTGATAATCCTGGTCGGCTGCGGTTGGGGGAAAGGCTATGTTACTCAAGAAATAGAGGTGAATCATCCCAAATGGCGTTTCGAAAGCATGTCCGCAGCCGACCTCGTTCGCCTTAGTTGGCTTGGTGATATGAATCCCAGCTATTTCTGGCGCATTCAAGATGGACTTGAGGCCGTGACGAAGACTGGAGTGCGTATTTTCAACCCGAACGGCATACTGAACCTCATAGGCTGGGTGCGCAGCAATGACGGACACTTTGTGCCGCACGCCCAGCTCTTAGACGAGGAAGTCTCGCCCGAGCAGCCTTTGATGCTCAGTCTTCCTATTAACCTTCTTAAGGGAGTGCGAGCTGAGGCCGACCTTGGCTATGATCGCCATCGCGCAGTCGATAATACCGGTGTCTGGCACGATGTTCAGCATTTAGGGCCTAACCCATTTTTTACCAGCGAGAGTGCTCGGCGACTCTATGCTTCAATGGGCCATGCGCTGGATGGGAAGTTTATGTCCGTCTATGAAGGTAAGTTCCAGCTATGGCTTTCACTAGAAACGCCGAATATCTCCGATAGAGAAATTACCTTCCGGCTATGGGAGATGGCAAACGAATGGCTGCATCGTATCGGCAGCAAACTCGATAGGTACGCAGGGCATCTGACAAAGGCAACAAATTTAAAAGTGCATGTTGAGTTTCAAGATATTGATCCGCCTAACGAGCCTGGACAAAAACCTAAGCTCGATGACCTTACTCAATTCTGCGTAGTCAACGAGCATGAGGAGGAGCCAAATGCCATTAAGGCGGTCTTCAAAGCCGGTTTTATAAGCGGTTTTGGCATTGCAGAGAATGTCGCAGAGCGGCTATTTGTCCTCAATGTTTCGCGTGCCTTCCTGCACCTTTTAAACGTGACAGATATCGATGGAGACGCCGAAGAGATTACGAGGAATGTCGTTCAAAATCAGGAAGCCCGTAGTTTCCATGTTATTCATGCTCACCACTTCATTGACTATGTGCATGATACACTACCGGAAAAGCTTGTCATCATTGACGAGATTGACGATGCAGCCGCGAAAATAGGTCTGGGGTGGCGTGTCCATGATCGAGTGCACGGCAACAAAATTGAAGGGCGGGAAGCCTGTACCAGCTTTCTCGGAAAAGTCGTCGATGTTTTGCTAGCAGAAATCTGCGAAATGCTTATTTCCGTCGAGCGTATTTCGACACTAAAGCGGTTATTAGCTAACAGTGAAAAAGCGAGTGTGGAAGAAAATCACTGGAGGAGAACATCAGCTGCGATAATCGGGCTTCATGGCCAAGTTGATACGACTATTCAGAGATACGTGAAGCAGACATCGAAGTTTGCCGGTGCTGGCATTGCGAGCCGCGTATTGATTGAGATGGCCGTGTGCGTATGCCCTTTTAACGATGGAGCACAACTATCGGACATCGAATTGAGCAAATTGATTGCGCGGGCTTCCTTGCTTGTTCGCATCGGAGGCCTCTCTGATGCGATTCACTATAACGCGCTATCTCCTGAACTTACAATCTCCTCTCTTGGCGACATATTGTTTCGTGATGATTTTGGGGAGCTGGTTGTTCAGCCAATGTTGTCGCGCGTGATAGGTGAGAAATTCATCGCCAACGCCCCTTTGCAAAAAAAGAATTACGATGAACCGGTGTTTACTTCCACAAGTAAAGGCCAAATTGACGAAGAATTCTGGCGCATCTGGAAAGTCGAGGTGGGATTTGACTTGGATGAGGCCCGTAACATAATTGATGCCTTAGAAAATAAAGGCATCACCGATCATTCCGCAATCTTTAGTATTTCACAACGCGAATATTTTTCTTTGGTTTGCTCAGACCAAGTTTCAGGAGATGCTGCAGCAAAGTTCCTTGAGCAATTTTCGCTTAAAACTCGTCACCGCTGGGATAAACCATCGAAAGGCTTTGCGATGAAAGACATCTATCCATGGCGGTTCGGCAGAAGGTTGTCATTCGCGACTCGTCCGATTCTGAAAGTAGACGAAAGCGATGATCCACTATTGCTTATTGCCCCTGCTGCACTCCGAAATGGTTTTGCTTATGTCGTTGATGGAGCTTATAGTGGCCGCTTTGGCCAGTCCTTTTTTCAGTCCGACGAAATGAAAAATACTTGGTGGGGAAAGGCTAGCGAGGGGCATAGCTTCAACGCCGAGGTTGCGCAACGTTTGTTGGATGCTGGCTGGCAAATTCGGGAAAACATTGAAATTCCAGAACTACTCAACCAAAAGACGGTACAGGACTTCGGTGATGTCGATGTCCTTGCTTGGAGGCCGGATCGACAAGACGTTTTGGTAATTGAGTGTAAAGACCTGTCGTTGGCTCGAAACTATTCAGAGATTGCGGCATTGCTTTCCAGTTTTCAAGGTGCAGATGTTGATGGAAAGCCTGATAGTTTAAAAAAGCACTTGATCCGCGTTTCTATCCTCGAACGAAGTCTTGAGCGGCTACAACGCTTTACAGGCATTCAAGAGCCCAACATCGTCTCATGCCTTGTTTGTAGCGGAGTTGTACCTATGCAGTACTCAAAAATCGAAGCTTTATCTAAGACGCATGTTGGCTCGGTCGACGATCTCCTTGTACTCTATAGTTGTTAATCAGTGGATGATATTAAACTGCTGTGGCTTCGAATCATTGAAAAGAGGTTAAACAAGTTTACTATATGACTGCTTTAGGGGAGGTGCGGATGCAAGTGCCTTGGTTAACGGCGGATCGCTTTTGGCCGTATTCTGGCAATCGCTGATTTGACTGGTCAGTATGAAATCAGCGGTCAATAAAGGTTTTAGTGGTCAGCTTATGAAAATGAGTGGCCAAAATCGTGAGAATACTCAATACCGGCGCATTAGGTTTTATCAGCCATCCTGCTTGATAAAATGACAATACAACAACCCGTTACAACAAGGCATACAAAAAATAACCCAAAATCCATAACCCATCGGGTCAATTCGATGGTTAACCTGATACCCGTGTTCACTATTACGGTTTAGCTTTAAAAACACAAGCCGTTTATGGCACAAACAAATTTGAATGAGAGCCCCTGTTTTCGAGGACAACAATCGTTTTAGAATTTACAGTATAGGTTTGATTTTTTATCAACTGTTGGTGTCGAGGGGGAATAACCTCGTGAAATGACGGCAATGACGTGTCAACAGCCAGGCACCATTCTTTACCGCTGATCAATGGCACATCTACCGACGCTTTTTCATCCGACATATTCATTACGATATGCAAATCCGCTTCATCGGCATGCATTCCAGCCAAGGTATAAGCCAATAGCCTAGTTTCCGGTTCGTTCCATTGAGGCTGATCTATCTGTGTCCCATGCCAGCTTATGTCTTTGATATTTTTGCCTTCAACATTGTTGCCTGTCAGAAACTGCCTTCTCATGATCGAAGGGTGCCTTTTACGAAGTGCGATCATCTGTTGGACAAAATTGACCATATCGGCATTTTGCGCCGCCGTATCCCAGTCCAGCCAGGATAGCCCATTATCCTGGCAATAGGCATTATTGTTACCCATTTGACTATTTAAAAACTCGTCGCCAGCAAGTAACATGGGAACGCCCTGACTGAGCAACAAAATCGCAAAAACATTTTTTGCCTGTTGTTTTCTTAGTTGCAAAATACTGCTGTCTTCGGTATCCCCCTCTATGCCGCAGTTGTAACTGTAATTTTCGTTACAGCCATCTAGGTTGTTTTCGCCATTGGCTAGATTCTTTTTTTCGTTGTAACTGAACAAGTCATATAAGGTAAATCCGTCATGACAGGTGACAAAATTAATGCTGCTAATAGGCAAACGCCCCTGATGTTCATAGAGGTCACTGCTGCCACAAATGCGGGTGGCGACTTCCGATAATAGGCCCGCATCGCCACGCACAAAGCGCCTAATGACATCGCGATACCTCCCGTTCCATTCCCCCCAGCGGTAACCGGGGAAACTGCCGACTTGATACAGTCCAGCCGCGTCCCATGCCTCGGCAATTAACTTGGTCTTAAAAAGTTGCTCCGACAATTCGATTCCCCACAATACTGGAGGGTCTTCAAGGACTTCGCCATGCTCACCCCGGGTCAATGCGCTAGCCAAATCAAAGCGGAAGCCATCGACATGCATTTCATTGACCCAATATTCCAGGCAACTGATGATAAAGCTTGCCACCAGGGGATGATTGGCGTTGACCGTATTACCGCAGCCGGTGTAATCGATAAAAATGGTCTTATCAAATTTGTCGTGGTGATAAAAAATTTTTCCGCCTATCCCCTTAAAATTGATTATGGGCCCTATCGCGCCGGATTCGGCAGTGTGGTTGAAAACCACATCCATGATAATGCCGATTCCTGCCTTATGTAAGGCTTTGACTAAGTCGCGAAATTCCTGGATATGAGTGCCTTCTTCGGGCGTTACGCAATAGCCGGGATGGGGGCTGAAGAAACTGTGCGTACTGTAGCCCCAATAATTTTTTAACCCCAGGTCGTAGGTATTACGAGGAACATCTTGTTCATCGAAAGCCATAACAGGCAACAGTTCAACATGGGTAATACCCAATTGCTGTAGATAAGGAATTTTTTCAATCAAGCCGGAAAACGTGCCTGGATGAGCCACTTTTGCGGATGAATGCCGCGTAAAGCCGCCGACATGCAATTCGTAAATAATCGATTTTTCACTACTGATGCGCATCGGGAGGTCGCCTTCCCAGTCATAGCGATCGTCCACGACACAACAGCGCATTGCGGTACGGCTGTTATCGCCCGGTTTGCAGCCCGCTTTGCGGCTCCAGTTTTTCTGGCTGACCGTCCGTGCCCAAGGGTCGATCAGGTGCTTTTCTTTATCGAAGCTAAAGCCGTTTTCGCGGGTTAAGTTGGCGCCGTCGATACGCCAGTTATACCAAGTGCCTAAAGGTAACGCGACAATAAAGACGTGCCAGTAATAAAAAGTGCGATTGATTTTCTTCTGCAACGATATTACCAAAAAAGGTTCTACGTCTTCGGCGGTTTCGAACAGCAACAATTCGACATCTGTCGCATATCGGCTAAAGATAGAAAAGTTAGCGCCGCCGCCGTAATGTTTGCAACCAAAGGGATAACAATTTCCAGGTTTTATTTCGTACTCTTTTTTTTGCATAAGGGTATCTGGCTTTAAATCAAGTCATATTGTAATTCATTGCCTACATTTAGGCTGCAATAACCTGTTATCGTTTTTTCATGCGGCATCAAACATGGCTTTTAAGTATTTCAGTATCTCGAATTTGGTACGCCATCTTATTGCAGGTTGGGTTGAGCATAGGATGGACGAGAAATATCCGGGCATTTTTCAGCACCTGAAACCCGTAGATACTATTTTTCGTTCAATGACTAAGGCCTTTCTTTGTTACCATAACTTGAAATTGATTTTACTACACTAAGGAGATCAGACGGTGAAAAACACAAACGACTACCAGCTGGACGCGGAATCCATCAAAATTGCCGAAGCCAGACACCACGATCCTTTTTCAGTGTTAGGCCGGCATCAAAAAAACAACCAAACGTATATCAAGGTTTTCCTGCCTTATGCTGAAAACGTTAAGCTCTATCACGATAATGCCCTTGTGCAACGCATAGAAGGCACCGATTTTTTTGAATACGCCGTCGACAAAGAATTGCTGCCACAACATTATCAACTTGCATGGCTCGATAAAAATGGCATTAGCCATATCGATTACGATCCCTACGATTTTCAAGTGCAATTGCCGGAATTTGACCAGCACCTGTTTGGAGAAGGTAGGCATTGGCATATTTACCAAAAGCTGGGAGGCCATCTACACACAGCCGACGGAATTGATGGTGTCCTGTTCACTGTCTGGGCGCCTAACGCCGGACGTGTCAGTGTGGTTGGCGACTTCAACCACTGGGACGGTCGATGTCACCCCATGCGTAGCTTGGGCGGCGGCGGGCTCTGGGAATTGTTCGTTCCGGGCTTAACCGAAGGTTGCCTGTATAAATTCGAAATATTGAATCGTTTCAGCAATGAAATATTGGTGAAAACCGATCCCTTCGGACAACAGTTTGAACTTCGCCCGAATACGTCATCTATTGTGGTCAAAGAGGGCGTTTATGCTTGGGAGGACGGACAATGGCTTGCCAAACGGACTGGCAACCATTGGCTACATGAACCAATGTCGATCTATGAAGTCCATCTCGGTTCTTGGCGACTAGATAATCAAGGGCAGTTCTACAATTACCGCGAAGTCGCAAGCCAACTCGTTGAATACGTCAAACGACTGGGCTTTACGCATATCGAATTACTGCCCATCACCGAGCATCCACTGGACGCTTCCTGGGGTTACCAGACTACGGGCTATTTTGCCCCGACCAGTCGCTTTGGTTCGCCCGACGATTTCCGGTATTTTGTCGATACCTTCCACCTAAATGGCATAGGCGTGATCCTGGACTGGGTCCCTGCGCATTTTCCCAAGGATGCCTTTGCCCTTGCCCGGTTTGATGGTAGCGCTTTATACGAACACGAAGACCCCCGCAAGGGCGAACACCGTGACTGGGGTACGTTGATTTATAACTATGGCCGCAATGAGGTCAAAAACTTCTTGCTGGCCAGCGCCATTTTCTGGCTGGAAGAATTCCATCTTGACGGCTTGCGGGTGGATGCGGTTGCGTCCATGTTGTACCTGGATTATTCCCGTAACGATGGGGACTGGCTGCCTAACTGTTATGGCGGCAATGAAAATCTGGAAGCAATTGATTTTTTAAGGGAATTGAATTCGGTTACCCACGACCAGCATCCCGGTACGGTCATCATGGCGGAAGAATCCACGTCCTGGCCGCAAGTTACCCGTCCAACCTGGACAGGAGGTTTGGGCTTTTCCATGAAATGGAATATGGGTTGGATGCATGACGTGCTGTCCTATATGAGCCAGGAATCCGTGCATCGAAAGTACCATCACGACCAGCTCACGTTCGGTATGCTGTATGCGTTTACCGAAAATTTTACCCTACCGTTTTCCCATGATGAGGTGGTTCACGGCAAAGGTTCTTTACTGAATAAGATGCCCGGTGATGACTGGCAACGTTTCGCCAATTTACGGCTCTTGTACACATTCATGTTTACCTATCCCGGCAAGAAATTATTGTTTATGGGCTGCGAGTTCGGTCAAGGGACGGAATGGAGCTTTAATAAGGCATTGGATTGGTATGTACTCGATTATCCGCATCACCAAGGCATACAAGCACTGGTGAAAGACTTAAACTACCTTTATAAAGCGCATCCGGCATTGCATCGCTTTGATTTTGACCATCGCGGTTTTGAATGGATCGATTGCCATGACGTGCAGCAATCCATCATCAGTTACCGCCGTAAAAGCGAGCATGAGGATATCTGTGTTATCCTCAATTTTACGCCCGTCCCCCGCGAATTTTATCGTATCGGGGTGCCTAAAGCGGGTGTTTACACGGAGATATTCAATTCGGATTCCAAGTATTACGACGGCAGCAATGTCGGCAATGGCGAAGTGTTGTCTGAGCCTGTCCCCTGGATGAACCAGGCCCATTCGATTTGTGTTTCTTTGCCGCCTTTGGGTGCGATCATCCTGAAACTTTAACAACCCCATTATTACGATGATGGCGGGATTATCCGCCATGCATGTTAATTAAATGATCGTCAAGAATCATCTATGAAAAAAATATTGTTTGTTTCCAGTGAAGCCCATCCCCTGATAAAAACAGGAGGACTTGCCGATGTGTCTGGTAGCTTGCCCAAAGCCCTTGCTGAACTGTCCCAGGACGTGCGCTTGATATTGCCTAACTATCAGGGCATTAAGTCGGATAAGGAGGTGCGTTTTTTATGTTCGTTGCGCGTGGATAACCGTGACGTCAACCTGCTTGAAACGCAGTTGCCGGACAGCGAGATAACCGTCTGGCTGGTCGATTATCCTGAATTCTATCATCGTCCAGGCAACCCTTACTTAGATGGGCTGGGAAATTCCTGGCCGGACAATGCCGACCGCTTCGCCCTGTTTTGTCGGATTGCGGTTGAGGTGGCCATGAACAGGGCTAACCTGGATTGGCAACCCGATATTGTCCATTGTAACGACTGGCAAAGTGGTTTGGTGCCGGCTTTGTTGTCGTTGGAGGTCGACTCTCCCGCTTCCGTGTTCACCATCCACAATTTGGCATACCAAGGCTTGTTCCCGGCAGAAAGTATCCAAGGATTAAGCCTGCCGGGCCAATTGTGGCATCCAGAAGGCTTGGAGTTTTACCACATGCTGTCCTTCATCAAAGGCGGCTTGGTTTATGCCGATCATATCACCACCGTCAGCCCAACCTATGCATTGGAAATCCAAACGTCAGCATACGGCTGTGGTTTGGAGGGGCTGCTACTGCACAGGAAGGATGTCCTGAGAGGCATACTCAATGGCATTGACCTTGAGGTATGGAGCCCTGAAACCGACCCGTTGATTCCCCAGCATTACCGTATTGCATCGTTAGCCGATAAGCAATATAACAAGTCCGAGATACAACGTAAGTTTGCCTTACCAGTCAATGATCATGTCCCCCTGTTTGGCTTGATCGGGCGGCTGGTCGAGCAAAAAGGTATCGACCTGATTATCGACTGCCTGCCTGATATGCTATCCATGCCTATGCAATTGGTATTGCTTGGTTCAGGCGACAAAGTTTATGAGCAGCGCTTGCAGAATCTTGCCCATGTCTACCCTGACAAGATGGCCATCACTTTAGGTTACGACGAACCATTGGCGCATTTAATTGAAGCAGGTTCTGATGTTTTCCTTATGCCGTCGCGGTTTGAACCATGCGGACTGAACCAAATGTACAGCCAACGTTACGGTACATTGCCGATTGTCAGGAAAACCGGCGGGTTGGCCGATACCGTGGTCGATACCTTGCCCGAAACTATTGCCGACCGAACGGCAACGGGTTTTGTCTTCAATGAAGCCAGCGCCAGCTCGCTGTTGGAAGCCATCAAACGTGCCATGATCCTGTATAGCGACAAAAAGGCCTGGGCCACAATCCAAACCAATGCCATGAAAAAAGATTTTTCCTGGCGGCACAGCGCGGAGCAGTATTTAATGCTTTATCGGAATTTATAGGCTAATCTGATAGCAGGTTTGATGAAACGATTGGGTGTGTTATGAAAAAGCCAACTTTACCGGTGCTGCTTTTGATGCTTATCATTCCGACAATATCCCTGGCGGAATCTGTAGTTGAAATCATCACCGTTTACAATCGTCCTGCCTCCGAATTTCAGCCCTTGCTCATTCCCTTGCTGGAAAGCACGGATCAAATCGTCGCCAATGGTGATTCGATTATCGTAAAGACGACTCCTGAGCGTTTGCAAACTATCACTAATCTTATTCGCAAGCTGGATAATCCGGTCAATAACCTTTTAATCACCGTCATCCAAAGCAGGAATGCCACTGCCGAGCAGTTAAATGCGGGGATCGGTTTCGATATCGATACGCCCTTACCTAACGCTTCAGGCCCTAGATATAATGTGGGCAATGACCGCAATCCATTGCAAGGCCGTATTTATGGCCAAAATTCAAAAATCAACAGTACGCACGACAATCAAAACACCCAAACGATCAGGACATTAGAAGGCGAAACCGCCCACATAAAGGTCGGCAATACTTATCCGATTACCAATTATCAAGTCAACCCTGGCGGTTATGGTTACCCCGCTGTTACCCAGTCAACCCAATTGGTTGAAGCCTCGACTGGTTTTGAGGTTACGCCAAGGCTGGTAGGTCAACAAGTCGTGATGGACGTGTCGCCATGGTCAGACAGGTTCAACGGGCAAGGCCAAATACAGTCGCAAGAGGCCCAGACAACGATCCGGGCCAACCTGGGCGAATGGGTCGATTTGGGCGGCGTTGACGAAAGCGGACAAAGTGCTGGGAACACGACATTTTCCTATAACCGCCAATCCAGGCAAAACAACCTGCATATTTTGGTCAAAGTGGATTTGGTGAATTAGCCAAACTAGCGCGTGGTTTAAAAGTTTAACCGTATTTACAAAACAACGGAATTGATGCCAAACAACAGTTAAGCATCATAGGCGTCCTATATTACAGCGTGGGAGTAGAAGATTTTATGAAACAGTTGCATAGAAAAGATTTGTTTGGCTGGTCGGAATTTAACGTCGAGCGCAACCTGGATTTTCACAGTGTGCTTTGGGTGCGTACGGAAGGCAACGTGCTGATCGACCCTTTGCCTTTGTCGGCGCACGACCAAAACCATTTGCGGCAATTGGGCGGAGCGAAATATATTGTCGTCACTAATAGCGATCATTGTCGGGATGCTTTCCATATCGCCAAAGTGACGGGTGCCGCCTTGTACGGCCCCGCCCGAGAAAAGGATAGTTTTCCAATTGTTTGCGGCCATTGGCTGCATGACAAAGAGGAAATTGTGCCGGGGTTGCTTGTGCATGAATTAAACGGTTCAAAAACACCGGGTGAACTTGCGCTGGTTTTGGAGCAAAGCACTTTGATTACGGGCGATTTAATCCGTTCCCATGTGGGGGGTGAGCTATGCATGTTGCCCGAAGCCAAACTTACCGATATCGCACTGGCGAAACAATCCGTAAAACGGCTCGCTGCTTTGCCCGGTATAAAGACGGTGCTGGTGGGGGATGGCTGGCCATTGTTTAATCAAGGCGCCGATGCGCTTAAGGCTTTGGCAGGTTCATTATCGTAATCTTATAGGCGGCACTTTTATGATTTTTTTGTGTCGTACGCTTGGCTTTCGGCAATAAACTTTTTTTCAGCTAGACTTAGACATAGGGCGGAATAGGTTGAGATGTTATGAACTTGAATGTAACTGATTTACGTAAAAAACGACGTCGATCACCCAAAAATCAGATGCCGGAAGGAAAAAACATCAAGAGTGAGCGACGAAAAACCAGCGACCGTCGGATTTTGCAAGCAAAACCTGTAGACAAGGGAGAAAATGCCCAGCGAATCTGGTTAACGCCGGGGGAAAGGACATTGATAGAAGACCTTTATCTTTTGGAAGACGGGGAGAAAGCCGAATAATTTCTGCTGAGTGACAGAAAATATTCGCCCATTCGCTACTCGTTGGTTTTGTTGGTGTCAGGTTTAAAGGGCGGATAAGTCCCGTCCCCTTTCATCCCCGCAAATTCAAAAAGAAGGGCTAGCTCTTTCGCATCCAATTCGTAGAAGGAATGGGATTTTAACCGCTCCGGCAACACCACGGGCCCGTAGCGCACCCGCATCAAACGGCTAACCACGACATTTTGTGATTCCCACAAGCGCCTGACCAAGCGGTTACGCCCTTCCTTGACGGTCACGTAATACCACTTATTGGCGCCTTCACCGGCATAAAACCGGATGTCGTCAAACTTGGCGATGCCGTCTTCCAACTCCACGCCTTGCTTCAACCGTTCGATGACGGCATCGGGAATCTCGCCTAACACCCGTACGGCATATTCGCGTTCGACTTGGGTGGAGGGGTGCATCAGTTTATTGGCCAGTTCGCCGTTATTGGTGACCAGCAACAAGCCCGATGTGTTGATGTCAAGCCTGCCGACGGCTATCCATCGCGAGGCGACCAAACTCGGCAATTGCGTGAACACGACCGGACGGCCCTCCGGATCACGGCGGGAAACCACTTCACCCGTGGGTTTATGGTAAAGCAACACACGCGTGGGTTGCACGGAGAATTTTTCCCAATGCACGACGCGGTCATTGACAGTCAAGTAGTCGCCAGCTTTGATGCGTGTGCCTAAAGTAACGGTCGCACCGTTGAGCTTCAAGCGGCCTTCCTCTATCCAGCGTTCAATTTCCCGCCTGGAACCAAGGCCGCCCCGTGCCAGCACTTTTTGGATACGTTCGCCCAGGCCGTCGCTATCCGTCATGTCGCTGTTCCTTGTGCTCGTCGGCTCAGACGGTTGCGGATTCGCCAAGTTCCTCGCCAATATCTTCTTGGTCGTCGGTAGTCGCCTGTGGCTTGTCGTCTTGTTCGTCGGTGGTTTGTTCTTCACTCTCTTCCTGTGGGATGTGCTGCGGGGTATCTAACGGCAAATCAAGGTCTTGTATCTCTTGTAAGGTCGGTAGATCGTTTAGGGTGGTGATATTAAAGTAATCCAAAAACTGTTTTGTCGTGCCGTATAAGCCAGGCCGACCGGGTGCTTCCTTGTGGGCAACCACTTTGATCCAGTCGCGTTCCAGCAGGGTTTGGATGATGCTGGTGCTGACGCTAACGCCGCGTATGTCTTCAATATCGCCGCGCGTCACGGGTTGACGGTAGGCGATAATCGCCAAAGTTTCCAGCAAGGCGCGGGAGTAGCGCGGCGGTTTTTCCTCAAATAAACGCGTTACCCAGCGCGCCAATTCCTGCCTGACCTGAAAACGATAACCACTGGCGACTTTCTTGAGTTCGATGGGACGATCCCGATAATCCTCAGTGATGGATTCGATAGCACCGAGTATTTCAATGGTTTCCGGTTGTTCAATTTCCGGGAAGACTTGTTGAATTTGCTTGACCGTCATCGGACGGTTGGCGGCAAACAGGATAGCTTCAACGATGCGTTTTATTTCCATGTTAACGTCCAGGATTTCAATGACTGGGCTAGTTTCCACCAAAGCTTGCTGCACCGGCGGTCCTGACTCGCAACTCTGCGTAAGGCTCGGACTGGAAAATGTCGATGAGTCGTTCTTTGCTGAGTTCGAGGATTGCCAGAAACGAAACGACGACCCCTTGTCGTCCTTCTTTTCTGAGGAAAAGTTGCGAAAAAAGGAGACTATCCGCTCCTTTAAGGTTTTCCAAAATGGTTGACATTCGTTCACGGACGGATAATGGCTCTTTGGTGATATGGTGGTGGCTGAGTTGTTCAACCCGTTTCAAGACATCCTGGAATGCCAGCAGCATTTCTTTCAGTTGGATGTCCGGTAGTGTTGGTTCGATGTCCAGTTTGGATACGTCAACCACGGCGGCAAAAATGTCGCGCTCCAGTCGTGGCATCAGGTCGATTTCCTCGGCTACGCTCTTGATACACTCGTATTCCTGTAACCGACGAATCAGGGTTGCCCTGGGATCGTCTTCCTCGTCTTCGGCTTCCTGCTGCCGGGGCAGCAGCATCCGGGACTTGATTTCCGCCAGCCATGCCGCCATCACCAAGTATTCCGCCGCCAGTTCCATTTTCAGGCTATCCATCACCTGGATATAGCTAATGTACTGGTGGGTAATCTGGGCAATGGGTATGTTAATAATGTCGAGATTTTGCCGCCGTATCAAGTACAGCAACAAATCCAGCGGCCCTTCAAACAATTCCAGGAACACTTCCAACGCATCCGGCGGTATATACAAATCTTCCGGTAACTGGTTGAACGGCGCACCATTGACTATCGCATACGCTGGCGGCACTGGCGGTCGTTCGAGAATGCTTTCGGGCATATTCATTGCATTATTTCAATAAAATAAGTCAATGGTTAAGGGCACAATAAGGATTTAATTCAACCCAGCTAACGATAAAAACAGGTTTTGGGCAATATACATAGGATAAGCGAGGATGGTATTCAAGATTTTGGTATACAGCAATAGTAGCAAAATTATGAAGCCATACCGTTCCAATTGGTTATATTGCCAAGCCAATCGGTGCGGCAATAGGCCAGTCAGGATACGGCTGCCATCCAAAGGCGGKATCGGCAACAAGTTAATCAAGGCTAACACGAGGTTAATGGAAATCCCCGCTATGCCTGTGTAAATAAACGGTAAAGAGATATATTCTGCATTTGTCCCTATGTTTACGCCGATGCGCGCGAGCAATGCCCAGCCGATAGCCATGAGTATGTTTGAAACAGGCCCCGCCAAGGCGACTATCGCCATATCATGCAGCGGTTTCTTGAAGTTACGGGCATCGACAGGCACGGGCTTTGCCCAGCCAAAAATGAATCCGGTACCTGTCAGCAACAACAAGCCAGGAATTATAATCGTACCGAGCGGGTCAATATGCTTGATGGGGTTTAATGTCAATCGACCCAGCCTGTCCGCCGTACTATCGCCATATTTTTTTGCCACCCAACCGTGCGCCGTCTCATGCACGGTAATCGCAAAAATGACTGGCAGTATCCAGACAGCGATCCGTTGCATCAAGGTTAATTCATTCATTGTACTTATTGTTCCTGTCAATTCAACATGGTCGCAATACCCTTGCCTTGCCTGACGATTTCCGGGCTATGGTCGGAAAATGCGATGATCGTCGTTTCCTCGCACGGGATAATGCCAGCATCAATCACCAATTCCAATTCGTGTTCTAGGCGTTCACGGATTTCGTAAGGGTCGCTTAGGCCTTCCTCATCCCCTGGTAAATGTAACGTCGAGCTGAATAAGGGCTCTTGCAATTCCTTAACCAGCAATTGCGCGACAGGATGGTCGGGGATGCGGATACCGATGGTCTTTTTCTTCGGGTGTTGCAAGCGGCGAGGTACCTCACGGGTGGCATCCAGGATAAAGGTAAATGGCCCCGGCGTTAAGGCTTTAATCAAGCGGTGGGCATTATTGCCCATTTTGGTGAACGTGGATACCTGGGTCAAATCCGTACAAATCAAGGTAAAATCGTGCTTGTCGTCCAATTGCCTGATCCGCCGAATATTATCGAGTGCTTGCTTATCGCCGATGTGACAAGCCAGCGCGTAAGAAACATCCGTTGGATAAACAATCACCCCGCCTTTTTGGATAATTTCCACCGCACGGTGGATTAAGCGTAACTGCGGATTTTCAGGGTGGATTGCAAAAAACTGGGCCATTCAGGGTGATAAAATAACGACAATAAGCACGATTATAACCCACATCGTTCTCTAAGTAGGGGCGTTTTACGCACCAAGGTTTATGGCTCGAAGCATCAGTGAATTCGATAGAGATTTGATTAATCGTTTCTGGTGCATAAAATATATCCTACTCGGCTGCTGACCCCGAAGCGTTTTTACAAAGAGATAATGTATGAGTGCGCTAACCTTAAGATTGTCTGACCAAAAACATCAACGTTTAAAAGCCCTTGCTAAAAGTAAGGGCGTAAGCGTGAACTATCTGCTGGATGAAATAACCACCCTCATCCTGGCCGAATTTGACCTAAAGACACAGTTTGAAGTCCGCGCCCAACGCGGACAGGGCAAAGCCGGACGCGGTCAGGAGTTGCTTGCCAAGGCTAAGGCTTTTTCTGATGAATGCTGATAACAGGTAGGATGTGGTAAACGCAGTGAACCGTATCGTTCGCGATTGATGCGGTTCGTACCTCACCGCATCCTACCGAGCTGCGCTTCTCGCATTTATCTTCTCTGATTTCCCAAAATTACCATACTGGCTCTAAATCTTCGGGCTTAGCTTTTGATGGATCATGAGCTTTACGTTGATTTTTTGACTGAAATTCTTCAATATCGATTTCACAAAGTTTGCTATCACTATTAACAGTTACAAGTTCATGGAAATTCTCAAAATAGAAACTACAGAAAGTAATGGGCGTTGGCTCAGTTAGCCGTTTGTGGAGTAATTTCTTGTCATACGCTTTAGGTATACGCCATATGTTACCACTTTCAATTTCGGGAATTGTGTAAGATAACTTGAGTGAATCAAGCAAATTAAGTAAGCCTTCAAAATTATAGATCTCCTTTATAAAAATCTTATATGATTTTTGCATGTCATATCCGGGAAAAAATTGCCGCACTTCTAATTCCCGCTTAATTTCTGCTCGTTGATTCTTAAGAATCTCATTTATTCTTTCTTGAAAAGGCTGAGCATACGAATACCACGTACCGAAGACGCGGCCATCCCGCTTATCTAGAATATTTGGGTTATTCCCAATTATGATATACATATCATCTTTGGTCTCCAAATATCGTCGAGAAACAAGGTTAAATACTAAATAATCATCATCCTCAAACATTATGTTCGGAAGCAAATCATTTCCTGCACGGCAAGTATCGTTAATCCATTTTTGAGCGGTTAATTTGGCTACTTCTGAAGTTAAGTATTTTGTTACTTGCATTTATCCGTATTCCTCAATTGAATATTTACCGCAAAAACCTTCCTCCACTAATATCAATTAACGCCCCATTGATATGCGACGACATATCGCTCGCCAGGAACAGTACCGAACTGGCGACTTCTTCCGCCATGGTGTTGCGTCCGAGCGGCGTTTGCTTGCGGTAGTTTTCCAACATTTCCGGGGTGGAATGGATTTCGTGGTGCTGGGTTTCTACCGTGCCGGGCATGACGGAGTTGGTGCGGACATGCGGGGCGAGTTCTTTTGCCAAGGTGTGGGTGAATACCATCAGGCCGCCTTTGGGCGCAGCATACGCGCCTGCGCCGTTGGCTCCGCCCGTCTGCACGGACAATGACAGCAAATTGACAATGCGCCCGCTCCCTGTTGCCCGAAGGTGCGGGATGGCGTGTTTAGTCACCAAAAACGCGCTGGTCAGGTTAATGTCCAGAGATTTGCGCCAATTTTCCAAGGTGGTTTCTTCAATTTTGGCGCGTTTGACCAATCCGCCGCTGTTGTTCACCAGGATGTCTAGCCGTCCGGTTTCGGCAACTAGCTTATCGACGACGGCATTGGCTTGGTCTTCGTCGGTCAGGTCGGCGGGTAACAACAGGGATTTGATGTTGAGTGCAGTCAATTCCGCATACAGGCTCTCGGCGGCATCTTTGCTGCTGTGGTAATTAAGGCCGATAAACGCGCCCGCTTTGCCTAATGCCAACGCACATGCACGGCCTATGCCAACGGCAGCGCCGCTAATCAGGGCGACTTTGCCCGTCAAGTTCAATGTCTGTTCAGGTATCATGTTGATTTCCTATAGTAAATAAGTCATCTCCGAATAAGCCCTTCGACAAACCCAGGACGAACGGTCGGGTTGGTTTTGTTCGTCGTATTTTACATTCCGTTCGTGGTAAGTCATGAGAGGAATCAATTTCATCAGGGTTTTCTTACGGCAAAGTCTCACCCGCAAAATTAAGTTCTATCTTGATGCCGACGGGATCGTAGAAAAAAATCTGGGTCATTTCCCTATCCGCCAAAGACCGTTGTTCGAGCGTGTACTGGATTTGTTGAATATCCAGGTCGCGCTTGAATTGCGCCAGCCCGTTGCACGCAAAAGCCACATGGTTGAAGTGGATCTTGTCCGCTTCATTCATCAAGTCTTCGGTGACGGATAGATGGATCACAGGCTGGTCTTGCGCGTATAACCATGCGCCATCGCGTTTTGATTTCGCTCGAAAGCCGGGCTTCAAGCCCATCACATCCTCATAAAACGCCTTGACCTTGGGCAATTGTTCGGCAGTAACTTCAATGTTGATGTGGTTTATTCCTGTGATTGGCATGATTTCCTTTTGTTACTGATATGTTGCATTGCCGTTATGCGACAATGGCGTTAAACGGGTTAGCTGGCTAGTCCCTTCTCCCTTGAGGGAGAAGGTTAGGATGAGGGGGATTAAACCAGTTTATGTTTAATCTCCTCACCCCAACCCTCTGCAGCAGGAGAGGGAGTTTTATTCGTTAACTTAAAGATATGGGTTATATAGGGCTAAGTCCTTAACGGCTTAAGATTGCAAGCCCCTTACCTTTTCCAGCACGGCCTGGGCATGGCCTTCATGATTAACCCCATATTCCACGTCAACCAACTTACCTTGTTTGTCGATGATGAAGGTCGAACGCAGGACGTGCATGCTTTTCACCCCATTTTTCTCGCGCTCGCGCCAGACATTATAGAGTTCGCACAATTCGCCCGACGTATCCGCCAATAAGTCCACTTTCAGGCCGAATTTGTCGATAAACGCGGTATGGCTTTCGCATGTATCCTTGCTTACGCCGATGACGACGGTATCCAATGCGGCGAATTCGCTGGCAAGTGCCGTAAAATCATTGGCTTCTATGGTGCAGCCGGGGGTGTCGTCTTTGGGGTAGAAGTAGAGGACGACATTCTTTTCACCTGGATAGTCCGCCAGACTGACGAGTTGGTTGTTTTGATTGAACGACCTGAATAGGGGTGCTGCTTGTTGATTGGCTAACATAAAAATCTCCTCAGGGTGGTTGTCAGTGGATATTATTATCGAGGCACACACGAAAAGTGCTGAAAGCATCATAGTAAGCTAGTGACTGAATGTCCAGCCATAAAGTTCGGTTATGGAAACGATTTAATCGTGCAACCAACTAGCCCTTACCAAATGGTGAAAACTTGCTATTTTTCCACTTTAAGCAGACCAAAAACATAAGCGTTTATCATGGGGAATGCTAGAATTAAACGCATGGACAAGTTGGTTGGCTATATGGAATAGCACGCCAAAAACCTAACGAAATCATTTGTTAATCATTCACTTAGTCACTTAGGAAACCCAATGACCAAAAAAGTTACCAAAGTCGTTTTCCCCGTTGCCGGTTTGGGCACACGCTTTTTGCCCGCCACCAAGGCCGTCCCCAAAGAAATGCTGCCGATAGTGGACAAGCCCTTGATGCAATATGCCGTGGAAGAATCCATTGCGGCGGGTATCGACACGATGATTTTTATTACCGGACGCAGTAAAAATTCCATTATGGATCATTACGATAAGGCTTACGAGATGGAAAAGGAACTCGAAGCCCGGAACAAGACCGCCCTCCTGGAGGAGCTCCGCAGCATTATTCCCCCCCAACTCAAGTGCGTATTTATCCGCCAATCCGAGGCACTGGGCTTGGGCCACGCCGTGTATTGCGCCCTGCCAGCGGTCGGCGACGAGCCGTTTGCCGTCATCTTGCCGGACGACCTGATTTACGACGGCGAACGCGGTTGCATGAAGCAAATGGTGGATTTATATGAACAAACCCAGTCCTCGATATTGGGCGTGGAACGGGTAGCCCCGAAAGATACCGACAAATACGGCATCGTGCGGATAGGCGAATCCAAAGGCAAGTATGCGGCTATCGAACACATTGTGGAAAAACCGAAACCGGATGTCGCGCCGTCCAACCTCGCCGTGGTTGGGCGTTACATCTTAACGCCAGCGATTTTCGACAAAATCAAGAACACCGGACGCGGCGCAGGCGGTGAAATCCAGTTGACCGATGCCATCGCCGACTTGATGAAAGAAGAGCAAGTCTTGGCTTTTGAATTCGACGGCATCCGCTACGACAGCGGCACAAAATTGGGCTTCCTGGTTGCCCAGGTCGAATACGGCCTGCGCCATCCCGAATTAAGGGATGCGTTTAAGGTGTATTTGAAGGAGTATGTGGGGAAGTTGTGATGACTTATAACGCAACATGGGTAGGGTGGGCACATGCTGTTCGTGCCCACGCGGAACGGATGCCACGATCTGCGATGGTTGCATGGAACGCCGCAACCGCCTGAAAACGGTGGGCAAAAAAACCTGCCCACCCTACAAGGCTTTGTAGGTCACATTTCCGCGAATGCGGTTATGTGACAAAAAATGTATTCAAACGTCAGGGAACGCTACGCGTACCCTGACCTACAGCTAATTAATAAGGCTCTAGACTATCAGGAGACCCAATGATAGCCTAGAAAGATGTTAAGAAACAGCAAACTAAGTGATTATTGCATCAAAAAATAATTTCTTGTTTTTGTATCGATATCCCGGCCAGCAAAACCGCGTTGTTGCTGAGGTTGAACCGCAATACGATCAACCGTTGGTATGGCCTGTTTAGGCGGGCGATTTATTGCCATCAAGCCGCCTTAAAGGACAAATTGGTCGGGCGGGTTGAGGTCGACGAAAGTTATTTCGGTGCCAAGCGGCAGCGGGGCCGCCAAGGCAAGCTCAAGCGTGGCAGGGGCACTTTAAAGCAACCGGTATTTGGCGTATTTGAGCGCGAAGGCCGCGTGTACACGGAGATTGTCCCTGACTGTAAGCGGTTGACCTTACAGGCCGTTATCCTCGGCAAGGTGTCGATTGAAAGCGTCATCTATAGTGATGGCTGGCGGGGTTACAACGGCTTGGTGGATGTGGGTTACTCCCGGCATTTTCGGGTCAACCATGGCGTTCACGAATTTGCTCGTGATGGTCATTGCCATATTAACGGCATCGAATCATTCTGGAGCTTTACCAAACGAAGGCTTGCCAAGTTCAATGGCGTCTCGGTAAACTTCGGACTCCACCTCAAAGAATCGGAGTGGCGATGGAAAAAACATCCTGACGAATTGGCTACTCAATTATGGCAACTCGTCAGAAATTTTAATCTCTCCTGATAGTCTAGAGCCTTAATAATTATATGTTGTCAGGAATCACGTAGTCATGCTTGTTTCCGAAAGCAATAGTGAGAAATATAGGTCGTCCCTTTTGGCACAGCTCGACCGGCTGTCATATGCCCTTAGTAATAATTCATTGTTGGGCGAGATTCTCGATGCCACATGGCAAACGCATGTCTTGAACGAAATCAAGAATGCCGACTTGAAATCTGCTTTTGAGTCAGAAAAGGCATGCATGTTTTTTCAGTTCAAAGAACAACCAGAACGTGTGCGTCTGGTGGACAGACGGTTAGAAGCATTGAATGTGATACCGGCAATCCAAAATGACTTCCGGCTGAAGGTTAAAAACGTTAAGCAGAACAGGTTTTTTCTTTCCTATAGAAATTACCTGTTCGAGCTCATGGTTTTGGGAGCATTCGCAGAAGCAGAACGCTTGGTAGATATGGAAGTGCCTGTAGCTGCTGGCGGAAGCACAGTTGATGGACTGGTCGATTTGGGAGAGCGAAAGGCGTATGTTGAAGTCACGTTTACATCGCAAAAACTATTTGAAGTCCCAAAAGACGACGTTATTTGCGTTTCAATCCAAGAAATGATTGAACAGGTGGTGTACAAAGTCGTAAAGAAAGTATCCTGTGGGAAGCAGCTTGGGCTAGTGGACGGTAAGCCATCAGTTATTGCGCTCGGCATGAACTTTAATGGAGCAGATGAGCTCTCGGTGAAACTAGCGTGCGAACAGATTTTCTCAGACCAACGGTTTGCCGGTTTAAGTGCTTTGTTGGCGAGCCAGCGCTTCGATTTTTCGGACGTTTCGGTTTACCACAATCCGAGTGCGATAATCCCGTTGACACAAGCAGAACTCGGTGTGTTGCGTAATCTCATATAAAATCACCCCAGTTGTGTAGGGTGCATTCCATGCACCCTAATTTGTGTGTAAAACGCACCCAAGGCTATTGCTTTGCATGGTTCTTGATTATCTCCTCAACCACCGATGGGTCGGCGAGGGTGGAGGTGTCGCCCAGGTTATCCAGTTCGTCGGCGGCGACTTTACGCAGGATACGCCGCATGATTTTACCGGAACGGGTTTTGGGTAAGCCCGTCGCCCACTGGATGACATCGGGCGTGGCTATTGCCCCGATTTCTTTTCTGACCAGTTGGAGTAACTCTTGCCTTAATGCCTCTGTGGGCGGCACTCCCGCATTTAAGGTGACGTAAGCATAAATCCCTTGGCCCTTGATGTCATGCGGGTAACCCACCACGGCGGCTTCGGCGACAAGTTCGTGCAACACCAAGGCGCTTTCCACTTCTGCCGTCCCCAAGCGATGGCCGCTGACGTTGATGACATCATCCACCCGTCCGGTAATCCAGTAATAACCGTCCTGGTCGCGGCGCGCGCCGTCGCCCGCAAAATAATAACCGGGGTAAGCCTTAAAATAGGTATCGACAAAGCGTTGGTGATCGCCATAAATCGTCCGCGCCTGCCCAGGCCAAGGCTTGCCGATGACCAGGATGCCGGTGGCTTCCCCTGACATTAGGTTGCCGTTACCGTCCATAATGTCAGGCTGGATGCCAAAAAACGGCAAGGTGGCAGAACCCGGTTTCAGTGCCGTCACGCCGGGTAAGGGCGTAATCAGGATTCCGCCGGTTTCGGTTTGCCACCAGGTATCCATAATCGGGCAGCGGCCTTCCCCGACAACATGGTAGTACCATTCCCAGGCTTCGGGATTGATCGGCTCGCCCACGCTGCCCAGGATTCTCAGGCTGCTGCGGTTGCTGCGAGTAACAAAATCATTGCCTTGCGCCATCAGGGCGCGAATGGCAGTAGGTGCGGTATAGAAAATATTGACTTGGTGCTTATCAACCACTTGCCAGAAACGGCCCGCATCGGGATAAGTGGGTACGCCCTCGAACATCAACGTGGTTGCCCCATTGCATAAGGGGCCGTAGATCATGTACGAATGTCCGGTCACCCAACCTATATCGGCAGTGCACCAGTAAATGTCGCCGTCGTGGTAATCGAAGACATATTTGTGCGTCATTGCGGCATACAGCAGGTAACCGCCCGTCGTATGCAGTATGCCTTTGGGCTTGCCTGTTGAACCCGAGGTGTACAGGATAAACAAGGGGTCTTCGGCATCCATCTGTTCTGCGGGGCAATTATCCGGTGCGGCAGCCATCGCTTCGTGGTACCACACATTCCGGTTTTCGTCCCAGGACACAGGATTGCCGGAATTTTTGATGACGATGACTTTTTCCACGCAAGGACAGTTGTTTATCGCCTCATCAACATTGGCCTTGATCGGAATTGTTTTCCCTCCGCGCTTGCCTTCGTCGGCACACACTACCACTTTGCAATCGGCATCCAATATCCGGTCTTTCAGCGCTTCGGCAGAAAACCCGCCAAATACCACGGAATGCACCGCGCCGATCCGCGTACAAGCCAGCATGACGGTTGCCGCTTCGGCGACCATGGGCAGGTAGATACAAACGCGGTCGCCTTTTTGTACGCCTTGTACTTTCAGTACGTTAGCAAACTGACAAACTTGTTGGTGCAATGCCTTATAGGTGATTTTTTTGTCATGTTCAGGGTTATCGCCTTCCCAGATAATCGCAACTTGGTCGCCGCGTTGGGCAAGATGTCGATCCAGGCAGTTGACGCTGACATTCAGTTTGCCGCCCTCAAACCAGCGGATATGGCCTTTGGGGTAATCGTATTCCCAGACGGTTTGCCAGGGTTGGCTCCAGTCCAGGAATTGCTCGGCCTGTTCTGCCCAAAATTGTTCGGGTTGTTCTACCGAGCGACGGTATAGGGCTTGATAGTCAGGTTGTTTGATGTAGGCGGATGCCGCAATTTCCGGTTTGACGCGGTAGAGTTTGGATTCTGACACGGTGCTTGCCCAGTTTTAATTTAAAGGTTTATTATCCCAGACGATCTGGTAATCTCGAAACCAAGTCCATCCGCTCATGTAATACGGCAAGGATACAAGGGCGTTCCCCTTCATCATGCACATAAAAGATATAGTGATGTTCGCAATGCGTCACGCGGATTTGCGGGTAAAGGTTTGAAAATGACCTGGATATTACGGTGCTATCAGCGATTTCTTGAAACCGCTTTTCCAGCAAATTTGCATATTGAAGCGACTGTTTTTTGCCCCACTGGCCTAACGTATAGCGGGCAATGTCCTTAAGGTCGTTTGCCGCTAACTGTGTTAAAACATAAGGCTGCATCGATTAGGAAGCTTCTTCTTGGTGCGTTTCCTCAAAGATTTCCAATACAGACTTTTCGATGATGTCCCTTTGTTTTGCCGCATCAATGCGCGGTTGCAAAAAGGCTTCCAATTGACGTAAGGCTTCATCGGTATCTTTAACATTGGTTTCCGGCACGGGCTGGAAAACCCGCTCCAACACATAGTCTTTTATGCTCTGCCCGCGCAAAGCAGAAACCGCTTTTAAGCGTTGATGTTGTTCCGGAGTGACTTCTATCGATAAGCGCATGGCGGTTTTTCAAGTTAAAGCAATTGATGAATACAGTTTACAGCGATAGCAACAAAAACACAAATGTACATTTGTTGTTGAGGTTAATATTTCATGCACCACTTGGTGAGTAAAATGTACCCTATACACTAACCGCACTACACAAAGCCAACTCATCAGTACACCAATGTAGAATAGCCCAATCCAGGAGTTCTGGTACTGGAGCGTCATTTAACTCATCAGGCGGATTTTGCTTAAGCAGCCTCAGCAAGCCAAAGAGCGTAAGGTTGGGTGCTTTGGTATCCACCGCTGTCGCCAGGGTTTGCTTGCTGAGTTTATAGCCGTGTCGGTCGACAATAACGGGGACGTGCATATAGGCAGGGCTAGGAAAGCCCAATTGTTGTTGGAGATAGATTTGCTTGGGCGTTTCTTCCAGCAAATCGCAGCCGCGCACGACGTGGTTAACCCCTTGCAAATAATCATCAACCACGACGGCGAACTGGTAAGCAATAATCCCATCCCTGCGCTTTAGGATAAAGTCGCCGGATTGTTCGGCCAAGTTATGGTTAATCCTGCCTTGCAGTCCATCGTGGAAAGCAATGATCTTGTCGTCCGTTTTAACGCGAATAGCGTGGGGAATCCCGCAGGGGTTGGATTTGCCCCGACAGGTACCGGGATAGATGTGCAGGTTGTTGCTTGAAGGGTTGTCCAGAAACCGGTCGGCCAACAACTTGCGGCTGCACGTACAACGATAAGTATGTTGGCCTTGCTCTAGCTCGGACAGAAAAACTTGGTAGTCATCAAGATGTTGGCTTTGGCAATAAACCTCGCCATCCCAATGCAGACCGAAGGTTTCCAAAGTTGTTAAGATAACATCAGCAGAACCTGCCTTATTGCGGGGCGTATCAAGGTCGTCGATCCTGAGCAACCATTGACCCCGATTATGTCGGGCATGTGTGAAGCTGGCAAGTGCCGTAAACAGTGACCCTAGATGCAGCGGCCCTGTCGGGGAGGGAGCAAACCGCCCGATGTAATCAATTTTTTCAGTATCGACCAGGGGCAGGGATTGGATTGTTGTTAACCCATCTGTTTTTCGCGGATTTCATCGAGTGTTTTGCAGTCGATGCACAAGGTCGCAGTCGGTCTAGCTTCCAGGCGGCGTATCCCTATTTCGATACCGCAAGATTCACAAAATCCATAACTGCCGGACTCAATCTCTTTTAAGGCTTCATCAATTTTCTTGATGAGCTTACGCTCGCGGTCACGCGCCCTCAATTCCAGGCTGAATTCGGACTCTTGTGTGGCGCGGTCGTTGGGGTCGGGGAAGTTGGCGGCATCGTCCTGCATGTGATGCACCGTGCGATCCACTTCCTTCATTAATTCAACTTTCCAATTGTTAAGAATGGTCTCAAAATGCTTCAATTGAGCTTCATTCATGTATTCTTCGCCTTCTTGTTCAACATAAGGCTTAAAGCTGAAAGGCGACATACCCGCTTTGGGATTATCGATCATTCAAGAACTCCTAAATGGCAATAAAAATAAACCGCGCATTTTTAGCAGAATAGTGGGCAGTTAGCAAGGATTATTGCTATGATTTTAGCCAAAATAAAAATATAGGCTTATGTTGAACAAGTTAGCTAGCCGTACATCCGATATTTCACCCTTCTACGTCATGGAACTGTTGCGCCGTGCCAAGCAATTGGAAAGCCAAGGACGCGACATTATTCACATGGAAATTGGGGAGCCCGATTTTCCCACGCCGCAGGCCATTATTGATGCCGCTGCCAAATCTCTACAAACTGGCAACATCTACTATACGCCTGCTGCAGGATTGCCGGAATTGCGTGAAAAAATAGCCGCTTATTATCAAGCACAGCACAGCGTCACTATAGACCAAAAGCGTATATTTGTAACGCCGGGCGCTTCTGGGGCATTCCTTTTGGCACTGGCTGCTAGCGTGAACCCTGGCGATGAATTCCTGATGGCTGACCCGTGTTATCCCTGTAACGGCAATTTCATTAAGTTATTTGGGGGCATAGCGACGGCCTTGCCTGTCGATGCAACGATGGGTTATCAGTTGACTGAAGGATTAATTAGGCGGCACTGGTCTCAATCAACAAAAGGCGTTTTAATTGCCTCGCCATCAAATCCTACGGGTACGCTTATAGAGCCGGAGATATTCAAGGAATGCATCCATGCCGTCACTGACAAGGGCGGCTGTTTTTTTTCTGACGAAATCTATCATGGCCTGGTATACGGCAAACAAGCGCCAACTGCGCTGGAATTCAGTAGCAATGCCTTTGTTATCAACAGCTTTTCCAAATATTTTGGCATGACTGGCTGGCGGATCGGCTGGCTGATTGTGCCGGATGAATTTGTGGAAGCTATCGAAAAGTTGGCACAAAATATGTTTATTGCTACCCCAACATTGTCCCAAAATGCGGCATTGGCGGCTTTCGATGCGGACACCTTAATCGAGTTGGAGAAAAGACGGGCCGAATTCGCCACTCGGCGCGATTTTCTTTATGACGCGCTCGTACAGTTAGGGTTTGAAGTGCCCAATAAACCCGACGGCGCGTTTTATATCTATGCCAATTGCGCAAAATTCACCGACGACAGTTATCAATTCGCGCTAGATTTATTGGAAGAAGAGGGTGTGGCGGTTACACCCGGCAAAGATTTTGGTAGCCATCTCGCACACCAGCACCTGCGTTTTGCTTATACTACATCTGTCGGACGCATGGCGGTTGCCGTGCAGCGATTGGAACGATTTATTAACCGGATTTAACAGCCCCAATTTAATAAGAGCGATACCCATGCCAATTAAGCAACTTTCTGCCATCGAATTAAAAACTAAAATCCAGGAGAAGGAGCCGATCATCCTGCTGGATGTAAGGGAACCTTTTGAGTTTGCCCACGCCCGTATAGAAGGCAGTGTGACGATCCCGCTGGGCCAAATTCCGGCACGTTTGACGGAATTGGATATGGAGCAGGAAATTGTGCTGATTTGCCATCACGGTATACGGAGTATGCAGGCCGCCAATTTTCTTACCCAGGTAGGATTCAGCAAAATTAACAACTTGGTTGGTGGCATTGATGCTTGGTCGCTTAAATGCGATAGCTCGGTGGCGAGGTATTAATGCTAAAGGAAAGTGCTAAACGGTGCAACCCATACCGGTTCGCCGCTGGCTACGCCTTTTTGTTCAGTCAGCAAGATAATATAGCAATTGGCACGGCTCATTGAGCTTAGGATATGCGAACCCTGGTGTCCGGCAGAAGCCACAAAAAAATTGCCGTCCGCATCTTGGGTAAGGATACCTCGCTGGAATTCCTGGCGCCCCGGTGCTTTTTTCAAGGCCGTGGTGCAGGTTGCCAACAACCGCAACGGTTTGGTTGCCGCCGCACCTGAGAGTCGTTTAAGTGCCGGTGCCACAAATTGTTTGAAAGTCACCATCGCCGAAATTGGATTGCCGGGCAGGCCAAAGAAATAGCACATCCCGATTTTGCCAAAAGCCAGCGGCTTGCCGGGTTTGATGGCAATTTTCCAGAACTTGACTTCGCCGCAGCTTGCCAAAATATCATGGATATAATCGGCATCCCCCACTGAAGCGCCGCCTGTTGTGATTAACACATCATTATTTTCAGCCCCTTTTTTAAGGGTATCTTCAAGCAACTGACGGTCATCCGGTATCGTCCCCATATCGACTGTGTTGTAGCTGGGATCAGCCAGCAATCCCGCTAACATATAACGATTGCTATCGTAGATTTTTCCCGACTCCGGCGGTTGGCCTAAGCTTATCAATTCGTCGCCTGTGGAAAGGAATGCAATGTTAAGTTTACGCTTTACCGAAACAGCAACGATTCCGGTCGCAGCCAATAAGCCAATGTCCGCAGGGGTTAATTGACGTTGGCTTGGGCAAAGCAGATCGCCTTGCTTTACATCTTCGCCCGCTTCCCGAATGTTTCGATAGGCGGCAGCATTTGCCGGAAATGTGATGTTCTCCCCATCTGTACTAACTTGTTCCTGGACGACCACGGAATCCGTTTCATTTGGCACGACCGCGCCCGTATATATCCGCACACATTGCCCGGCTTCCACTTTTCCGGCATAAGGTTTACCGGCCCATGAAGTTCCGGCCAAAGCCAGCGTAAATGGCTGGGTAGCATCAATATCTTTACTCGATAAGGCATAACCATCCATGGCGGAATTCCTGTCAAAAGGAATATTGATGGGCGCAACCAGGTCTTCTGCCGGGACTCGCCCCAGGGCAGATTCCAGCTCCACCTTTTCCGAACCGGTAACCGGTTGGATGGCTTCTTTAATCCTTGCTAAGGCCTCATCAACGCTCAAAAAGGGCTTCGGCCCAAGGCTGCACGGGTCAATCATGTCAGTCCCATAAATTGTTGGGTGATGAATTGGGCTATTTGCCCAGGCTGATTGAGGTCCAGTTGCACCAATGTTGAGGGAATGCTTAAGGGTATATCACTGGCAACGGCAATAATGCTAGGGTCGTTGGGGTATAGCAAGGACATATTATGTGAAGGCCTGTGCAATTCAATCTTAGGGAATTGCGTCGCTTTGAAACCTTCAACCAGGATCAAATCCAGTTCCGATTGGTCGAATGCCAATAATTGTTCGTTCAATAGGGGTTCCGTTATGGTCGAAAATTCCGTGATAATCGCTCGCCTATGCGACGACACCAGCATAACGGCCGATGCACCGGCTTCGCGCAAACGGAAACTGTCCTTGCCGGGCTGGTCTATCTGAAAATTATGGTGGCTGTGTTTGATTAAGCCAATCCGCAAGCCGTCCTGCTTTAAGGTCGGGATGAGTTGTGTCAACAGCGTAGTTTTTCCCGTGCCGCTATGGGCCGCAAAACCTAAAATGGGGACTTTGGCGTTTTTCATGGGCATCAACGCGATTAAATAAAAGAAGGCAACTATCGTTAGTGGCGGTATTCTAAGGTATTATTTAAGCTGCAGCTAAGAAATAGCAAAACCAACGGCCTGCGTGCCGGAGAAAAGTGTGATCCGAATCTATTTGGCCTTATTGTTGGTCATCCTCGCCTATTATGTGTTGCGGGCGTTTCAGAAAGCACCGCCAGGGAAAGTGGCGAGGATGCTAAAAGTTTTTTTTTACGTGTTGCTTGCCGCTGTGTTCATTGTGCTTGCGGCGACAGGACACTTAAACGGATTGTTTGCGTTGTTAGGCATCTTAGCGGCTTTTGTCGTTCGGATGTTGCCGGTATTAATGCGTTATGCGCCCTATTTGCATCGGATATGGCTGGATTATGTCAATGCCAAAAACTACTCGGCTGGCCGACAAAGTGGCAGTCCTGGCACCCCCAAAACCAGTATGGACAAAGCTGAAGCCTATGAAGTGCTGGGGCTAAAACCCGGCGCATCCGAGCAGGACATCATTGCCGCGCACCGTAAGCTTATGCAGAAAATCCATCCTGATCGGGGAGGCTCAGATTATTTGGCGGCCAAAATAAATTTGGCGAAGAAAACCTTACTGAATAAATAATGCCTATCATGACATTTCAGCGTCCAAAAATTTCCTTGCCGCTGTCGGTAGTGTTCCTGATTGTCACGGCATGTTCCCAACCGCCCAACTTTGCCCCTGTCAAGACAGTTAACCAAGCGGTTGAACCCGATAACGGCTATGTCCGAGATCGTCGCCGGATTAAGCCGGGCAACAGCTTGAATAAGCGACAAAAAAAAGCCAAGATTCTCCATAATGAGAGGCCAGCCAAAGCCATCCGCCAAAACTCAGCTACTAGGGCACCTGATGTGGGCACACTCCCTCATCATCTTTCTCAGGCGCAGTCAAAACAACCGCTGCCTTTGACCAATCCGGCAAAAAAGCCCGTAAAAGACAAAACAGATTACCCTGACTCCGGCAGTTATCCAGTCCCTGTCCCGCAAAAATCCGCAAAGGTTGACCAGAAACCTGTCCAACAATTGAAAAATAAGCAAGGAATATCAAATGCTAATGAAGCAAATACACAAAAAAATCAGCACAACAATACAAAATCACTGGACAATCTTCAAATAACGGAGAAAAATATTAAAAAATCAATTATTTCAATTGATAATAAAAAAATGTTAAAGTTAAGCTTTCAGTGGCCGCTGCAAGGTAGGGTCTCCAGAAACTTCTCTCAAACCGATAACAAGGGGATACTTATCACAGGAAAAACGGGGCAATCAGTGTACGCTGCCGAATCAGGTAAGGCGGTTTATTGCGGTCAAGGGCTGGCCGGCTTCGGTAACTTGGCAATCATCAAGCATAACGAAACTTACTTAAGCGCATACGCGAATAACAGCAAGCTGATGATCAAGGAAGGCCAGTATGTAGGAAAAGGCCAAGCCATTGGTCAAGTGGGTCGAACAGGATTAAAAAAAGCATCATTACACTTTGAAATCAGAAAAAATGGCAAACCGATTAATCCCTTGACAGTTTTGCCTGCACATTAAAGCAGCACCCGTTTTTATGTATTGATATTTTGCAACATTTGGGACTTAGAGAATTATCGAAAAATCTTATCTACACTAAAAATTCAGTGCCGTATTAACCCCCTTTTTAGGGTAGGCAGACTAGGTCGGGAATTGAAATGAACAAAGAAATATTTGAACCTACGGATGAAGACATAAGTGTCATTTTTGATGACGAACCGCCTCTTGAGGATGTTCTGGACGAAGATGATTTGGTAGACGACAAGCTCGTCCTCGAAGAAACCGTCTTGCTTCAGGCACGAGGCGAGAGCGGCTTTGATGCCACGCGGGTCTATTTGAATGAACTTAGCCGATCGAAACTGCTGACCGCCGAGCAAGAAAAAAGTTACGGGACACTAGCCCTCAAGGGAGACCGTGAAGCCCGCAAAGTCATGATCGAGAGCAATCTGCGGCTCGTGGTCAAAATTTCAAGGCGTTACCTCAACAGAGGATTACCGCTGTTAGACCTTATTGAAGAAGGCAACCTGGGTTTGATCCGCGCGGTCGAAAAATTCGACCCGGAGCGGGGTTTCCGTTTTTCGACCTATGCGACGTGGTGGATAAGGCAAACTATCGAACGGGCTATCATGAACCAGACGCGAACCATCCGTCTGCCGATCCATATCGTCAAAGAAATGAACACCTACCTTAAGGCCCAGCGCCAACTGGCACAATTGCTGGATTACGAACCGAGTGCGGAAGATGTCGCCAAGCATTTGGGCAAGCCTGTCGGTAAAGTCGAAAAAATGCTCAAGCTGAACGAACGGGTGACATCCATTGACATCCCCGGCAGCAAGGATTTTGACCAACCTTTGGTCGATTCGCTTTCCGATAGCGACAGCGCATCGCCTTCAGAACAGTTGCAAGAAGTTGGCATGAAACAAAATGTCGCTTCCTGGGTGTTTCAGTTGCCCGAAAAACAACGCGAAGTGATCTGCCGTCGTTATGGCTTGTGCGGCTACGAAGACTCAACGCTGGAAGAGGTCGCCCAGGAATTGAACGTCACAAGGGAACGTGTTAGACAGATCCAGATGGACGGTTTGAAACGGTTAAAGGAAATCCTGGAGATCAGTGGTTATTCGTTTGAGTCTATCTTCAATTAAGCCAACCCTGAATTTGCGATGCCGTTCGTCCTGAGCCCGTCGCAGGAAACTTATCGTAGGACTTCGCCAACGATTGATTAAGGCCACCCATCAGGTCAAAGTGTTTTGTAAGGGCCAATTCCGGAAATTAAACACCCCTTCCCGCATGATCGCACACGAAGCCAGCCCCCGCCGAATCCATTGCACGGCATTTAAATCCCCAGCACCCAAACAGAGTTATCAGTAATGTCCACCAGGCATATTGTCACACGGACGCAGTGATATTGACGTCAACGGCTAGGAATCATTCCGCATTGCCATTGAGGCTAAAAGAAACCCTGAGGCGATATAAGTTGAGTTGATTAACATTTTTTTGTCAGTTTTTAGATATAGGGCTCATTTTACGTAACGACAATGCGCTATACTGCAACTAATACCCTGTAGCGCTGTCAGCCAATGCTTAGGGATTGCCGATTGCTAATGTAACAGGAATTTTGATTAGGGGATTATCCGTATAAAACTTTGGACTGTTCTTTTATTTTGAAACACCGTACTTTATTTATGACCAGAATGGATACAACTTGGCCTATCTTTCAATATCGCTATCAGGCTCGTTTGATGGATGAGGTTCTTTTAGGGTCATGAAATTCCAAATGGACGACGTGACGAAAACCCTTCAAAGGCCTGAAGCCTTGCAACTAGGAACGTGGCAATCTCGGCTTAATTGGCCTCAAAACCCCATATCGCGCCCGACGTATACTTTTCCACGTCGTGTGCCAGTAGTTAATAATCAATTTTCAAAGGTGATCCATAAAAGTAACGCAGGAGGCAACGGATTCACGCTATTGGAACTCTTGACCGCCCTTGCGGTCATCGGCGTATTGAGCGCAATTGCCATTCCAACCTATAACGGATATATAGAAAAAATCAATATTAATAAGGCTATTTCCGATATTAATTTCATCCAAGTCTGTATTGAACGCTACCACACTGAGACATTCGATTATCCATCGGCTATGGAAGACATTGCTGGATGCCTCCCTAACAATGGTATAGACCCGTGGGGGAAGCCCTATGTTTATTTTAGCCATGATAAGGACGATAAACTCAAGGGAAAAGACAAACCTAAAGGGGAAGACAAAGGTGACGACCAAAGACGGCAAGATGGAAACGAAAACCCAATCAACACTCTTTACGACTTGTACAGCAAGGGTAAAGATGGCCTTTCTAAGAAACAACTTACGCAAGATGATAGTAAGGACGATGTCATCGTGGCGCATGACGGCGCTTTTATCGGGCTAGCCTCCGATTTCTGATTAAACCCAAGCGATGGCGCGAAAACTATCATTTTTAGACAATAAGGTCGCACGTCGCATCCTGGTTTCATTCATTCTCGCAGCCCTAATTCCTATTGGGATACTCGGGCTGCTCTCATACCAGCAGGTCAGTGAGCAGCTTAGGCTCCAAACCGCTAAGTCTCTCCACAGAAGCTGTAAAGACTATATGATGAGCTTTATTGACCGTTTGAACAACTTTGAAAGCGCCCTGCGTCTGGTGGCGATCAAAGTTGAGAAATTTGGTAATGGGTTTCGCCTTATTCCGTTTATTAACGAACAAAGCCTTGTAGGCCAATTCGACGACTTGGTGATTGTCGCTCCCAATGGTGAAAAAACTTCACTAGTCAGTAAAACAGGATTTATTCCAGATCTAACGGCGCTAGAAATTCAAGAAATTGCTGTTGGTAAAAGCCTTATCAAGCCAGTTGTCGGTCCTGAACCAGGAAACAGTCGTCTTTGGATGGCTGTTAGTCTTGCCTATACCCATCATGAAGCCAGCATCCTAATGGGGAGGCTCAAGCCCGAAATATTATGGAAGGCAGAAAATATTGAACCTAACGAACTCTGGGTGATGAACGAAACGAATCAATTGTTATTTGCTTCCAAGCCAGATTTCGTCCTACCGCGTGAAGTCAGGTCGGAGTTTTCTTTAGCCGACAGTGGACAATTCGATTTGAATTATAGGGATGATGCTTATGTTGGCGTTTATAGGAATCTCCCTTTGAAGGCCTTGTTTGCCTCTGGCATAATAGTCATTGTGCAAGCTCAGCCGGAATCCTTGGCTTTTGCCGCTATCCAGCAATTCAGCGCCATCTACCCTCCTGTCATTGTGCTTGCCGTCCTGATCGTCGCGTTATTGAGTGCCCGGTTAATAACGAAATATTTGACCCCGCTTGAACGGTTGAAAGCTGCGACCCTCAGGATTGCGGAAGGCGACTTCAGTTCCCGCGTGAACATCAATAGCCATGATGAATTCGAAGAGTTGGCCGATTCGTTTAACGAGATGACCCGTCGCTTGCGTAGCCAGTTTGATATCTTGTCCACTATGGCGGAAATCGACC
The DNA here is from genome assembly GCF_000496735.2 of Methyloglobulus morosus KoM1. Classification (GTDB taxonomy): domain Bacteria; phylum Pseudomonadota; class Gammaproteobacteria; order Methylococcales; family Methylomonadaceae; genus Methyloglobulus; species Methyloglobulus morosus. The sequence continues at coordinate 12,021 of NZ_AYLO01000051.1, read as the reverse complement.
GCCATATCCTTTCTGCATTAGATGCCACAGAAATTGTAGACATTGCTTTAACCCGCTTGCCCGGTGTCCTTTATTGCGACCTGATCTCCATCGCCAAGGTTGATCCGGAAACATACCAAGTAAGCGACATCCATACCCGGCGAACCGGACATGATACCGACATCATGGCTAAGCCGATCATGTTGGGCCAAAAGGACATCTTAAGCTTGCTAGAGAAGCAAGGCAGCTTGATTGAGACTAACGTAAACGGAAAGCTGTCGGCTTATCTTAAAGCCTTTAGGGGTGTTGACGATTGGACGTTCTTGATTGTCCCCGTTGTTGTGAACGGGACATTGTCGTCGATAATTTGCCTGGGTTACCAAGGGCGCAACCCTATCCCACCGGAATCACGCGATGCGGTAAGGAATTTTGGCGATCGAATTGCCGTCGCCCTCTCCAATGCCGCCTGGGAAGAGAAGCTTTACCAACAGGCACACTACGATCCCCTGACCGGCTTGCCCAATCGTTTAGTGCTCAATGATCGGTTGATGCAGGAGTTGGCGCGTGCCAAGCGCGACCATACTCAGCTTGCCGTGCTTTTTATCGACCTGGATCGCTTCAAGACGGTGAATGACTCATTGGGGCATGCGGCAGGTGATGAGCTTCTGACCCAGGTTTCGCGGATCTTCGTCAATTGCGTCAGGGAGACGGACTTGGTCGTCAGGATTGGCGGGGACGAATTCGTCATCGTCATTACCGATCTCCATAATCACCATAATCCGATGTCGATGGTCAGCAGCATCGCCGAAAAAATTCTGGCCGCCCTTAACCACACCCTGGTTGTTGCCGGACACGCCATGACATTTACGGCAAGCCTTGGGGTTGCGATATTTCCCAGGGATGCCGATAACCCCCAGGATTTGCTCAAAAATGCAGATGCCGCCATGTACCACGCTAAGGACGAAGGTCGCGCCAATTTTCGGTTTTATTCGCCCGAACTGAATGCGGCTGCGCTGGAAAATATCAAGCTGGAACAGGAACTGCGTGGGGCGATTGCCAGGGAAGAGCTTCGGGTTTACTACCAGCCTAAGGTTGATTTGAGTCGGCGAATTGTCGGGGCCGAAGCCTTAATCCGCTGGCAACATGCCGAGCTGGGGTTTATTTCGCCGGCGAAATTCATTCCCCTGGCGGAGCATACCGGCCTGATCGTTGAGATTGGACAATGGGTTTTCGAACAGACGTGCTTGTGGGTCAAAGCATGCCATGCTAAGGGCTTTAGGCCTATACGCGTTTCTGTCAACCTTTCGGGCATCGAGTTTAAGCGGCCTGATCTGGTAGATAAAATTGCTGAAATACTTTCCAAAACCGGGGTGAACCCACAGTTTATCGAACTGGAGCTCACTGAATCCGTGGCTATTGGAAACATTAAAGATAGCGTTGAGCGAATGCACAAACTTAAAGCCCTTGGGCTTAGCCTGTCTATGGATGATTTCGGGACGGGTTTTTCGTCCCTTTCATACCTTAAAGAACTGCCGCTCGATATCATTAAGATCGACCAATCTTTCGTTCGCCATCTTGAGTTGGAGAAGAGCAGTCAGGCTATCGTCAAGTCTATTCTTGCCCTCGCTCATGGGCTGAGTATGGAAACAGTTGCCGAAGGTGTCGAAAACGAAGCGCAATTTGACTTCCTAGAACAAAATCAATGCCAAGTGTTCCAGGGGTTTTTATTCAGTCGGCCAATACCCGGCGAGGATTTTTTAAAATTGTTGGCAGAGAGCCCAGTCAAGGAAGAGCCCTCCAAAGCCTAAAAAATTAATGGCTGACCGTTAGGCCTAATTAAATCAAAGCCTTTTGCAAAGGCCAATCGCGGTAATTAAATACCTGTCCCTGTTCGCGCACGACTGCACAGGCGCTTAGCGACACCTCGCCGAACACCCACTGCACGGCATTCAAGTCGCCAGCGGCCAAAATGCCGTTATCGGGAAACCCACGATCCACCGGCGTGTAAATCGCCGCCGCGCCGATATTGACATCGACCGCTTCCGACCAAGGCGCATTGCCCACCAGGCACGATTGCACGACATAACACTGATTTTCCAGCGCCCTGGCCTGACAACCGATTTTGACCCGATGGAATCCCGCTAAAGTATCCGTACAGCTTGGCACTAAGATTAAATTAACCCCCATTTCCACCTGTTTTCTCGCCAGCAAGGGAAATTCGCTGTCGTAGCAAATATTGATCGCGATTTTGCCGAATTCGGTGTCGAAGCATTTTAATTCCTCGCCGCCGTGAATCAGCCATTGTTCGTTTTCAAAGCGCGTCATGATGAGTTTGTCTTGGTATTCAAGCGTGCCGTTGGGCATGAACAGGTAAGCGCGGTTACGGTAAACGCCCGGCTCAACCTGGACTGGAAAACTGCCGGATTGGATAATGCATTGGTGCTGCGCCGCCAAGCTTTTGAAGAGTTCGATGTAGTCGTCATGCACAGACTGCATGGCGGCAAGCTGCTTGCTCAGGGACGAATAAATAGCCTGGCCGAAGAGCGACGCAAGCTCCATGCTGGCATATTCGGGAAACAACAGGATAAGTGCATTTTGCTCTGCGGCCTCTACAACCCAGCGCCCGATTTTGTCCTGGTAAGCTTGCCAATTTTCCAGGAAGCTGATGTCGTACTGGGCGGTTGCGATCTTAACGGTCATGTTTCAGCCAGAATGTCATGGGTTTTGCGGTTTCTTCGGTGTCGTCCAAATCCTTCCAAACATAGGTCGTCGTCAGTTCAGGATGCTTGAAATAACCGCGCTTATTCCAGAACTGATCCAACGGCACGTAATCCGCAGGTCGCCTGGGGTGGTCGGCAGGACGTTCGACGCAGCAAAAAGTAATATGTTCAAAGCCGCCCAATTCCGCCGCATGGGCTTCGCGCTCCTCAAAGAAGCGCACGCCTAGACCTAAGCCTCGATAAGCCTTGTTCAACACCGATTCACTGCAATAAAACACTTTGTTAAGATCGTAGCCCTGTTCCAGGAAAGGCTTTTGCAATTCTGCGGTCTCGTCGCGCATAGGGATAGCGGTCGATGCACCGACGATCTTGTTGTCTTCGTCATCGAAGGCCAATACGATGACGCTGTCGGGATGGTCAATGTAAGTCTGCAAGTACTTTTGTTCATATTCAATCGTACCGTCATACAAATAAGGGAAATCCCGGAACACTTCAATCCGAAGCCGGGCAAGTTCGGGAATATAAGGGAGCAAGTCAGTACCGCTCTTTCTTTCGACATAAACAGTTTGGGTCATGGCCGTTATCACTTGAGGCAAATTGGGCTATTTTATCCCAACCGAATCGTTTTGAGGATTCAATCCGACAGGCAATTTATTGGGCGACTTAACTGGCTTGCTTAAACTAAACTTCACGCTTAAGATACTCACTTGTAATTTTGCAGTAACTATCGTTAACCCTGCCTTGGAAGCCATAATGATTACCCTGTATCAGTTTGCCCGTACCTGGAGTATCCCTAACTTGAGCCATTTTTGCACCAAGCTAGAGACCTATTTGCGGATTAACAAACTGCCATACGAAATTGTGGAAACCTTGCCGCTAAAAGCGCCAAGGGGAAAGCTTCCGTATATTGAAGACCAAGGCCAAAAAATCTCCGATACGCGAATGATAGTGAATTACCTTAAGGCAACGTACGGCGATAACGACAAGGCACTGCTTTCGCCGGAGCAGCAAGGAATTGCCAAGGCTTACCAGCGGCTTTTGGAAGAGCACCTATTTTGGATCAGCATGTACACACGCTGGAATTATACTGAAGGGAACTGGCAAACTAACAAGAAGGCGATCTTCAGCGGTCTTCCGCCGATTGCCCGTGATCTGGCGGCGGCACTTTATCGCATCAGGATCAAAGCACAGATTAAGGGGCACGGCATTGGTCGGTTAACGCAAGAAGAAATAGTTGAACTTGCCAAGGAAGATATAGACAGCCTAGCCGATTTTCTTGGCAGTAAGCCCTATTTTATGGGTGATAAGCCGACTGGCCTGGATGCAAGCGCTTATGGCATCCTCATCAATACCCTGGGTTGCCCCATCGAATCACCTGTGAAAGATTATGCGCTAAGCAAGCAAAATTTACTGGATTACTGCCGTAGAATGCAGGCGGAGTTTTTTCCTGAGATACCTTGGCCTTTAGGATAAGAGGGTAATGGTTATTTTTGATGTATTAGATGTGCGACGAATTATGATCCCTGATTAGTCCTTTGACAAGCTTCCTTGGTCAAGCTTAGGACGAACGGCAAGGCATTGTCCTTCTGCGGGTAGCGTCAACTAGTGCAGGAATGGGTCCTATTTATCCAGCTTCCTCGGCTATATTTATACACATCCCGATTAGATAATTAAGCTTAATAGCCCCAGATATGTCACTTCAACGACCGCGTTCCCTTATGTTTGCTTCCTTCGCCATAGTCCCGCTTTTGGCGTTGTCCGGCTTACAAGCTTACGACCGCACGACTTGGGTACTTGAGATCTTCCCTATAGCCGTTGCTTTACCCATCCTATGGGTGACTTATCGCCGTTTCCCGCTGACCAATTTGGTCTATGGCTTAATCTTTCTTCATGCCTGTGTGCTGATGGTCGGTGGTACATATACGTATGCGCGAGTGCCTTTTGGCTTTCAACTTGCAGAGTGGTTGAGCCTCAGTCGCAATCCCTATGACAAGGTCGGTCATTTTTTTCAAGGCTTTGTTCCCGCGTTGATCGCCCGAGAAATACTGGTTCGCGGGCAATATGTGAGGGGGAAAAAGATGCTTAGGTTCATCGTCATTAGCATAGTCTTGGCAATTAGCGCGACTTATGAATTGATCGAATGGGGAGTCGCCATTGCCATCGAACAAGGCGCTTATGAGTTTTTGGGGACTCAAGGTGATGAGTGGGATACCCAATCGGACATGTTGCTTGCGTTGATCGGCGCTACTACGTCTTTAGCCCTGTTTTCGCGTATCCATGACCGTCAGATTGTTCGGATACAATCGCACGGCAACTGAGGGTTTATTCCTGCAACAAGCCCTGGATTTGCTTTTCCAATTCGGGATGGGAGCCAAAGGCGCAATCCCTGAGTATCCCTTGTTTATCGACCAAGATATGTGAAGGCGTCCCTTTCAAGTTATAATTCTCAAAAGTCTGGGCGCGGTACTCCAGTTTTTGCAGGTGAGCACGGACTTGTTCCAGGACTTTCTCCCGGTATGTTGCGGGTTGTTGTTCAAAGCTTGGGATATGCTCGTCAATAAAGGCGGTAATATGGTTTTCGCTTAAGTCGCCATCCTGTTTGATGAGTGTATCCATCGCCAAAGGGAAGGGGATGCCGTAAGGCAAACGTCCCGCTTCCAGGATTCCCTGTTGATCCAGCAGTTGCAGGGTTTCGCCGATCACTTCGCCGTGGTTGACAAGCTTAACCAGGTTTTCCAAGGTATTTTTGTCGAAATCTTCGAATGCGGTGGCGATGCCTAGTACGGTCAGGCCTAAGGATGAATAGCGTTGATGGAAATCAATCGCTTGCGGAAGCGCATACAGGAAACAGCCGGGGCAGTTGACCTGGAATACCTCTACCAGTACGACCCTGCCTGCCAGTTGGTCGAAATTGGTCGGCTCTCCTTGAACCCAATCGGATACCGAAAATAACGGCGCTTTTTGGCCGATTTGGGCTTTTTTCAATGGCGTATTAGCCTGCGCTGGCGAGCTCGGCGGATGCCAACTTTAATTGCTCCGCTTCCAGCCGTCGTTTTAATTTGACTTCCCGTTTGACAAGCAAGGCTTTGGCGGCTTCCGAACCGATATGGCTTTCACCACGTGACTTTGCGAGTTCGATTTGCTTTTCGCGTTCCGCAAAACGACTCTTCTGCTCCGGGGATTTTAGGCCGTGGCAATGCGGACAACTGACGCCGATTTCATACATTGCACTGGCTTTGTCAACCTCCGTTATCGGCATGCGGCAAGCATGGCATTGGTCGTACTGGCCTTTTTCCAAGTGATGGTTGACGGTAACGCGTTCGTCAAAAACGAAACATTCGCCTTGCCAGAGGGTTTCTTGCACAGGCACCTCTTCCAGGTATTTAAGGATGCCGCCTTTGAGGTGATAGACTTCCTCAAAACCTTGCTCTTTTAAAAACGCGGTGGATTTTTCGCAGCGTATGCCGCCGGTGCAGAACATGGCGACTTTTTTGTGCTTTTCAGGGTCGAGATGTTCCTTGACATATTGTGGGAACTCGCGAAAGCTTTCTGTATTTGGGTTAATGGCGTTTTTAAATGTTCCAACTTGGTATTCGTAATCGTTACGGGTGTCGATGAGCAGGACTTCAGGATCGGAGATCACATGATTCCAATCTTTTGGGGCGACGTAAGTTCCGACGACCCGCTTAGGGTCGATGCCTTCAACGCCCATCGTGACGATTTCGTTTTTAAGCTTGACTTTGGCGCGGTTAAAGGGCGGCTTGTCCGTGTAGGATTCCTTCCAGTCGATCTCAGCCAAGCTTGGCTTTTGTCTCAACCAGTTCAATAGGGTATCTATGCCGGCGCGTGTACCCGCCACGGTGCCGTTGATACCTTCACGGGCTAACAGGAGCGTTCCCCTAATCTGGTTATTGTCCATCACATCAAACAGGGGTTGCCGAAGTTGCTGGTAATCCGGCAGGTTGACAAATTTATACAGGGCGCAAACTACAATTTGGGACATAAGAAAACTTTGATAATGGTAAAACTAGACAATACTTGTAACTTAAAAAGAGAAAACAATGCTTTCAGATTTGCGATTGCAAGTAATTTTGGATGCCTATTTTATCAATTAACTCAAACTGTGTCTCTAGCCAGTCAACATGTTCTTCTTCGTTTTCAAGGATATGTTCGAAAATCTCCCTGGAAACGTAGTCTTTAACTTGCTCGCAGTAAGCGATAGCCTCTCTCAAGGGCGGGATGGCTTCATATTCCAGTTTTAAATCGCAGCGCAACATTTCTTCCGGATTTTCACCGACCCTCAGCTTGCCGAGGTTTTGTAGATTGGGCAGTCCTTCGAGAAACAGGATGCGCTCGATCAAAATATCGGCATGTTTCATCTCGTCGATCGATTCGTGGTATTCCTTTTCGTTGAGCTTATGGAAGCCCCAGTTTTTGAACATCCTAGCGTGCAGGAAGTATTGGTTGATGGCGGTTAATTCGTTGGTGAGTGCTTTGTTAAGGAATTCAATAACTTTAGGGTCGCCTTTCATGGGTCTATCTCGTCAAGCCTATTAAGCTGCGAGTATAGACGGATTTGGCGTATTTTGCATCAAGGATTGGTTGCAACGGTGACTTTGGGTATGAATATCCAGCAGTTCCCTGACGTGAGGATTGCATTTGCCGCAGTCGCCACCCACGCCCAAGCATTTGAACAATTCGCGGCGCGAACTCACGCCTTCATGAATGGCGCGTTTTATTTGGGTGTCCGTTACCGCTTTACAAACGCATACGTACATCTGGCATTTCCTAAAAAGTTAAAGGTTATGTTAATGATAACAATTCTCATTAAAAAAGCAAGGGCATCCAGCAATTATTTTTGGGTACTTTGTCACAAAAACGGGAAAAATTAGGCTATTTCCGGTTGGTGCCTTTTAGCAAAAATTCAGGTCATATTGCTTTATGACATTATAATTGGACGCATTAAGGCAAAAGCCCCGCTTTTGGCAATTTTCCAGTTACTGTATCCTGCTGTTTTACAGTGATGACGGCTTATTAATCTTGAATATCGATTAACTAATGACCTCCCAAACAAATGGCCTTGAGTCTTTAGCCCGCCCTTCGCGGCGGAATTTCCTGAAAAAGCTATTGAATGGCTGCGCCTTGATGGTTTCGCTGCCTTATTTCAAAACAACAAGGGCATGGGCAAATGCCCGAGCTGTCCCGGTGCTTAGCGGCACGGAATTTGACCTGACTATTGCCAATACGCCAGTCAATATCACTGGCACAGAGAGGATCGCCACGACTATTAACGGTACTGTCCCCGGCCCGACTTTGCATTGGCGAGAAGGCGATACAGTAACCTTGCGGGTTAAAAACCTGCTTACCAAGGAAACATCGTTGCACTGGCATGGGATTATCCTGCCTTACCAGATGGATGGCGCGCCCCGGATCAGTTTCAATGGCATTGCCCCCGGCGAAACGTTTACCTACCATTTTAAAGTCCAGCAATCAGGCACGTATTGGTATCACTCGCATTCCGAGATGCAGGAACAAACAGGGTTATACGGCGCAATCGTCATAGAACCGGCGAAGCCGGAATCCATCAAAGTTGACCGTGATTATGTGGTGTTGCTGTCTGATTGGACGGATGAAGACCCGATGGCGGTGTTTGCCAAGCTCAAAAAGGAAAGTGCCTATTACAACCTGAATCAGCTTACAATTGTTGATTTGTTTAAAGATATTGTCGAAGAAGGGCTTCCTCAGGCAATTGAAAAACGGCACATGTGGAACATGATGCGGATGAACCCAACGGATTTGTCGGATATTTCGGCATCAACTTACACTTATCTGCTCAATGGCCACGCCAGCGCGGACAACTGGCTGGGTTTGTTCAAGCCGGGAGAAAAAATCCGCTTGCGTTTTATCAATGCCTCCGCCCAATCATTTTTCGATGTGCGGATTCCGGGACTAAAAATGACGGTGGTCGCTGCGGACGGGCAGAATGTCGACCCCGTATCTGTCGATGAATTTCGGATTGGTTTGGCTGAAACGTATGATGTCATCCTATCGCCTGAGCAAACCGCTTATACCTTATTCGCCCAATCGATGGATCGGACGGGCTGTGTCCATGGCACGTTGGCAACGCAACCAGGGTTGTCTGCGGCTATACCCAAGCTAGACAAGCCAGTACCGTTGACAATGGAAGATATGATGGGGGCTATGGATCATGATATGGCGGGCATGGATCACGCAATGGCAGGGATGGATCATAGCAATATGACATCTGAACAGACTAGCCAGATGGATCACAGGTTGCACGATATGGCAGGCATGAGCGGTGCTGTCACCAATAAGAAACCTGTCCAAGTCCACCATGCCAACACGGAATTTGGTGCAAGTGTCGACATGCGGGTCGATACGCCGCGCACTAACCTGGACGATCCCGGTGTCGGCCTTAGGAATAACGGCAGGCGCGTCCTGACCTACGCCGACTTGCACACACTAGGTGGATCGCCCGATAACAGGCCAGTCTCGCGGGAAATCGAGTTGCACCTGACAGGCAATATGCAGCGTTACACTTGGTCATTCGACGGGGTGGAATATAACGAAGCCAAACCTATCCATTTCCGCTACGGCGAACGCTTACGGGTCATTTTGTCGAATGATACGATGATGGCGCATCCGGTGCATTTGCACGGAATGTGGAGCGATCTTGAAAGCCCGGACGGGCAATTTCAGGTGCGTAAGCATACGATTATTGTCCAGCCCGCGCAGCGCATCACTTTTCTGGTTTCCGTCGACGCGCTAGGCCGCTGGCCGTGGCATTGCCATTTGTTCTACCACATGCATGCGGGGATGTTTCGGGAAGTGGTGGTATCTTGAGCTTTTTCCTTAAGCTGGTTTTCTTTTTATGGCCCCTAATCTTTACCATGGCCTGGGCGGAAGAACCTGATTCAAGCAATAAGGACATGATGACGGGCCATGACCACCAAAGCATGGATCATTCCAAAATGATACACAGCGAACCTGCCCCAGACGAACCATCCAGCGACCATTCAAGGCATAGCCTTATTCCAGGCCAGCCCCTTCAACAAGCGACTACAAACCGCGATCCCCATGCTTCTGCCGATGGTAACGATTACAGCGGTTTATCAAGATCCCTAATGAGCGATAACCCCAATTTGGGGTCATTAATTGTCGACCGTTTGGAAGGTCTCCACGCCCAAGACAATTTTTCTATGACCTATGATTGGCAGGCGTGGTATGGGCAAGATTATAACCGCTTAGTTGTTCGCGCTGAGGGTGAAATCGACCGGGGTACATTCAAAAATAATCGTAATGAAGTGCTTTGGGGGCATGCGCTGACCGCCTTCTGGGATACCCAACTGGGCGTGCGCTATGACAGCGGCGCTGGGGTAGATCGAGCCTGGGGTGCTTTTGGCGTACAAGGTTTTGCGCCTTATTGGATTTATATCGAAGCGACCGCTTACGTCGGCGAAGAAGGCCGTACTGCCTTTCGCCTTGAAACGGAGTACGATGTGTTAATCACCCAAAAATTAATACTGCAACCCCGCATCGAAATGAACTTTTATAGCCAACGCGACCTCTCTCGTTTGGTTAGCAGCGGCCTGTCCAATATTGAGGCTGGCTTGCGGTTACGTTATGAATTTAAGCGTGAATTTGCGCCTTATGTCGGCATCGAATGGGCGAGTACGTTTGGATCTGCTGCTGATATTATTAAGTCGCAAGGAAACAGGCCCGAAGAAACCCGATTTGTGGCAGGGGTACATTTTTGGTTTTAAAGTGAAAAGAAACAATGACCATGCCTTAAATCAAAGTGGGCAGCGATATGCATACTGACACCTTAAATCGATTACAGCACGACCATAACTACTCCGTTATCAACAGGAAAGGCGAGCGCAGGACACGCTTGGTCTTAGTGCTGACCCTGCTGACCATGATCCTGGAGATCGCCGCAGGCATGATGTTTGGCTCGATGGCGTTACTGGCTGATGGTTGGCACATGGGAACGCACGTTGCCGCCTTTATGATCACCTTATACGCGTATCGTTATTCCCGCCGCCATGCCCATGACGATAAGTTTGCTTTTAGCAGCGGCAAGGTTGGTGTATTGGGCGGTTTTGCCAGTTCCGTCGCCTTGGGCGTGGTTGCCTTGATGATGTTGATTGAATCCAGTGAACGCATCCTTACACCCCGTATCATCCAATTCGACCACGCGTTGTTGGTTGCCGGGTTCGGTTTGTTTATTAACTTTGTGTGCGCGTTGCTACTTAAAGACTCGCATCAGCACGGACACTCTCATGAACACGGACATCATCACGACCATAACCTCAAGGCCGCTTATTTTCATGTGCTGGCCGATGCCCTAACGTCCGTGCTCGCAATCGTTGCCTTATATTCCGGCAAAACATACGGCTGGAACTGGCTCGATCCGGTCATGGGAATGGTCGGCGCGCTAATCATCTCAAGATGGTCTTTTTCGTTGATGAAGGAAACCAGCCCGGTCTTGCTGGATGAAAGTATCGCCGTCAAACAAAAGACGGCGATAAAGGACATCATCGAAAGCGATGCCGACAACCGCATTGCCGACCTGCACGTCTGGCGCGTAGGCCCCGACCATTTTGCCGCGATCATCTCGGTGGTCTCACATAACCCTAAAGCGCCGGATTACTATAAGGCCTTACTGATGCAATCCCAAAGCTTGAAGCGGCGTGGTGGTGGGCTTAGGCTGGGACATATCACTGTGGAAGTGCATCAATGTCAGGGTGGGGGTTGCGATGAGATCAACAATTAAGTTTGGCATAAAAGCTGAGTAGGCTGGGTTGCTAATTATCAATAGCGTAAGGAGATATCGTGATTAGTTGGCTAAAGGATTTTATCAGCCCAAATTCATCAGCTAAGACTATTGCTATTGTTTTACTTACGTGCGTTAACTTGGTGATATTTTGGGATAAAGGTGAAAAACTGATTGCAAGCCGTGGAGTTCAAGATTATTACGCATCATTTATCCTTATTGTTATTTTTTATAGCGTTTCACACTTATTGATAATTATTTTATGTAAGTTGTTTGCAAGCTTAGAAAAAATCTGGGCTTATTACAAAGAATCTCAACACAAAAAGGCTGGCTTAAAAGCATTTCGCCACAAAGTTAGAAAGGCTATTCCACAACTACCTACTGCACAGATTGAGATCTTAGGCCAACTAAGTGAAAGTGAAAGAACTCTTGATCTAGTTAAGAATGGAGCGCTATATCTTGAAAATCAAAATTACATAACACGGCTTCATAAGGTCTCACATTCATCCTTTGTTTTCGAGATAA
>NZ_AYLO01000050.1 GCF_000496735.2 Methyloglobulus morosus KoM1 | reverse complement strand
GTTCGGCCCGCTCGTTGCTGAGTTTCCATAAACGGCAGAAAAAACTGTGCTTTTGAGACAAATAGGGCTTAACTTAATGGCAGTGACGCCCCTGCGTGGGAATGATGAAAAATTGTGTAGCATACATAACATACCCGGAATGAGTCGATGACAGAAATAGAAAATATTTATGAACAATTATTTATGCTTGTTATGCGTGGCAATGTAAATGGAAAAGCATCCACAATAATAGATACGTTTTCAGGTTGGTTAATAAGTGGCTTCGCTGCAGCATCTACTTTATTTGTATCTCAATACAAATCTATTCAAGAGAATATTTCAATTTGCGGCATTCAATGGTTTATATACCTTTTTATTGCCGCGCTGATACTTGCAATTTTCCAAAAATTTATTGCAGTTATTGTTGCGAGTCACTCTATGGGTAGTTCAGTTGGTTACGAATTAGGCAAAGAGTTTAAGAAAAATAATGTTGTCTTAAATCGTGAATTTATTTTTAACGAAACTGAAAAAGGTATGTTGCCTTTTGTAAGGTGGTGCGCTTCTGATATCCTTACTGCAGCAAGAAACGGTGATTTTGTTTCAAGTTCTCGTAACTTTACGCGTTTGTGTCAATATCAAGGATTGTTAACTTTAATTCAAGCAATTGTTACACTTTTTGCTATTAGGATAATTGCAACAACCTTCCATGCTTAACAAGCGTCGTAGGTTAGCTCGTAGGTTGTGGGTGAACAAAGTGAACCCCAACAATTTTGTTAATCTCCAATGTTGGGGTTCGTACCTCACCCCAACCTACAATGATTAATGCGAATATTAGGCATAGACCCCGGCTCACGATTGACTGGTTACGGCGTGATTGAAGAATCGCCGCGCGGTTTTCAATACATCGCCAGCGGCAGTATTCGGGTGACGGCGGAGTATTTTCCTGATCGGCTGAAACAGATATTCAAAGGTTTATTGGAAGTGGTGGAGCGCTATCAGCCTGAGCAAATGGCCATTGAACAGGTGTTTATGCACATCAATGCGGATTCCGCATTAAAATTGGGGCAGGCGCGCGGGGCGGCGATTTGCGCGGTGCAGGCGGCGGGTTTGCCGGTGTTCGAGTATTCCGCCAAGCAGGTCAAGCAAGCCGTGGTTGGTAAGGGCAACGCGGCAAAATCACAAGTCCAACACATGGTGAAAATATTGTTGAACATCCAGGGCGAATTACAAATCGACGCGAGCGATGCGCTGGGCATTTGCCTGTGCCATGCCCATTACCAACAAACCGCACTGCGTTTGCAGAAAGGATTGGGTAAATGAACGTAACAAAATTGGCCAATAAGTTAATAAGCCCGTTCGTGCTGAGCTTGTCGAAGCATGGACGAGCTACTGATATTTGTTTTACTGATTTCCAAAAAAACATTCATCCTTCGACACGCTCAGGACGAACGGTTTTTTGGAAAGCCCTAAATTTAGTAATCTTATGATTGGCTTTTTACGCGGAAAACTCATCCATAAAGCCCCGCCCTTATTGTTACTGGACGTGCAAGGCGTAGGTTACGAGGTGGAAGCGCCGATGACCACGTTCTATAACCTGCCCGCCATCGGCACAGAAATCCTGTTGCACACCCATCTGGTCGTACGGGAAGACGCACACATCCTGTTTGGCTTTTCCACCGAAGCCGACCGGACGATGTTCCGGACCTTGATTAAGGTGAACGGTGTCGGCCCCAAGCTGGCGCTGACGATATTGTCCGGCCAAACCGCCGAGGAATTTCATCGCTGCATTTATAACAACGACACGCAATCGTTAGTGCGTTTGCCGGGGGTAGGCAAAAAAACCGCCGAACGACTGGTGATCGAAATGCGCGACCGCTTGCCGGATTTGGGGGATTCATCGGTAGGTAATCACGAATTAGTCAGTTCTACGATGTCGCTATCCATTTCAAATCCCAAGCAGGAAGCCATTAGCGCCTTATGTTCATTAGGCTATAAACCCTTGGATGCTGGTAAAATGGTGCAAAATATTGCCGTCGAAGGTAAAACCTGCGAAGAGATTATCCGGTTGGCGTTACAAGGCGCGGTGAAATAGGGCTAAAATCGACATGATTTAAAAAATGCCGTGCTTGCCCTTCGACAGGACGAACGGTGCCACTGCAGAATAATTGCATCCATTAAGACAAATTAGTGATTGAATCCGACCGCATCATCAGTGGCTTAAGCCAACCCGACGAAGAAAGGCAAGACCGTGCCATTCGCCCTAAGCGGTTGGCTGAATATATCGGCCAGCAAGAACTGCGTACCCAAATGGAAATCTTCATCCAGGCGGCGACGGCACGGCGGGAAGCCCTGGATCACGTCCTGATTTTCGGCCCGCCTGGGCTGGGAAAAACCACGTTGGCCAATATCATCGCCACGGAAATGTGTGTTAACATTCGACAAACTTCGGGGCCGGTGCTGGAAAAAGCGGGGGATTTGGCGGCTTTGCTGACCAATCTTGAAACCCACGATGTGCTGTTTATTGATGAAATCCACCGCTTAAGTCCAGCCGTTGAAGAAATCCTGTATCCTGCGATGGAAGATTACCAACTGGATTTGATGATCGGCGAAGGCCCTGCGGCCCGCTCGATCAAGCTGGACTTGCCGCCGTTTACGTTGGTGGGTGCAACAACAAGGGCAGGCCTGCTGACATCGCCGTTACGGGATCGTTTCGGTATCGTCCAACGACTGGAATTCTATACGATTGATGAACTTGCCAGCATCGTTACCCGTTCGGCCAAGGTTTTGGGCATCCACATAGAACCGCAGGGTGCCTATGAAATTGCCCGCCGTTCGCGGGGTACGCCACGTATCGCCAACCGCTTGCTGCGCCGGGTACGGGATTATGCCGAAGTTAAGGCAAACGGCGTTATAAACGACATTATTTCTGTTCAGGCCCTGGACATGTTGCGTGTGGATACTAACGGTTTTGATGCCCTGGACCGTAAACTGTTGATGGCGATGATAGACAATTTCTCCGGCGGCCCTGTTGGCCTTGACACCTTGTCTGCCGCAATTAATGAAGAGCGCGGTACGATTGAAGACGTTTTGGAACCCTATCTCTTGCAGCAAGGCTTTATCATGCGTACACCGCGAGGACGCGTGGTGACGCAGCAAGCGTATTTGCATTTCGGCCTGAAAGTACCCAAAAGTGTCGGCTTGTCTGGTGACCTGTTTGAATAAACCTTTTGTTTGGCCGATTCGGGTTTATTACGAAGACACCGACGCAGGTGGCGTGGTGTTTTACGCCAATTATTTGAAGTATATGGAACGGGCGAGGACAGAATTGCTCAGGACGGAAGGCTTTGAGCAAGACGAACTGATGACGAATGACGGTATCGTCTTTGCGGTGCGGTCATTACAGGTCGAATACCGCAAACCAGCCCGCTTCAACCAATTATTGCAAGTTTCTGCTGAAATTAACCAGCTAAAAAAAGCCAGCCTTGAATTTGCCCAATTAATCACCCATGATGAGCAACTTTTAGTGACAGCGGATGTCCGCATTGCCTGTCTGGATATAAACACAATGAAACCCAAAGCCATTCCCGACCATTTAATTAGAGCATTTAGCGCATGAATACTGATTTATCCATTTTCCATTTGATACTGGAAGCCAGCTTTGTCGTCCAATTCGTCATGTTGCTGCTGGTTGCGGCATCCGTGGCATCGTGGACGTTTATCTTTTCCAAGCGTAAGGAGCTAGGAAGGGCGATTGAAATCACTGACGAATTTGAAGAAGAATTCTGGTCTGGCGTGGCCTTGGCCGACTTGTTCCGTAAATTGTCCGCCAAGGATTTTGAACCGGAAGGCATCGAGAAAATATTCTTGGCAGGTTACAAGGAATTCTCCCGGATGCGGCAAGCGGGCAATGTCGAGCCGATGGTGCAGGTGGAAAGCGCCCAACGCGCCATGCGGATCGAATTGTCGCGGGAGCTTGACCGCCTCGACCAACACTTGCCGTTCCTGGCAACCGTAGGCTCCATCAGCCCTTACATCGGCCTGTTTGGAACGGTATGGGGCATCATGAATTCTTTCATGTCCTTAAGCACAGTCAAACAGGCAACTTTGGCGCAAGTCGCGCCGGGTATTGCGGAAGCCCTGATCGCAACGGCAATTGGTTTGTTTGCGGCGATCCCTGCGGTGATTGCCTATAACCGTTTTTCTTCGCGTTTGGATAGCCTCACTGGGCGATACGAGTTATTCGTCGAAGAATTCGTGGTCTTATTACAAAGACAGGCACACATGAAATGAGAAAAAATAAGCGCAGGAAACCCATGGGGGAAATCAATGTCGTCCCTTATATCGACGTGACCTTGGTGTTGTTGATTATCTTCATGATTACGACACCCATGCTGCAAACGGGCGTAGAAGTAGACTTACCGAAAGCCGAATCTGCCAATGTCGAGCAGAAAGAAGGCGGTAAGCCGCCGATTGTCATTTCCATCAAAAAAGACGGCAAACACTATATCAATGCCGATGGCGTAACCGATGACCTTGTTCAGCCGGAAGACATCAATGCCAGGGTTGAAGCCGTATTAGCCAATAACAAAAACCCTCAAGTATTGATTAATGCCGATAAAAGCGTTGATTACGGTGCTGTGGTCACTGTGATGGCATCACTTAAAAATGCAGGCATACCCAACGTGGGGCTAATGACCAAATCGGATGACGGCCAATAAGATATAAATGGATAGTCAAAAAAAGCTTACCCGGGCATTCCTATACGCCTTGGCACTGCATCTGACTTTGCTGGGTTTATTTGCCTTAAGCGCTTTATTTAAACCGAAAGCCGAATTAATGCAGCCGGATGCGGATATCATTCACGCGACAGTCGTGCAAAGTAAATCGGCTTCAAAAGCAAAATCCAGTGTAAAGCCGACGGTCACGCCAAAAGAAACAAAGCAACAACAATTAACCGAGAATACAGCAAACCAAGAAGCCCAACTTCTTAAGGAACAAGAAGCTGAAAAACTAAAAGCTCAAGCCGAAGCAGCAAAACGTGAAGCTGAGGCAGCAAAAAAATTAGAGGCCACCAAACTCGCTGCAGCTAAAAAGGAAGAAGCCCAAAAAGCGATTGCTGAAGCTGCTGCTGAAGCCAAGGCTAAAGCGGAAGCCAAAATGAAAGCAGCCGTTACTGCAGAAGCCAAAGCCGAGGCCAAAAAGACCGCCGAAGCGGAAGCCAAAAAACAAGCAGCCGCCGAGGAAAAGGCCAAAGCCGCTGCAGAAGCAAGGGCGGAGGCTGCCGCCCAAGCCAAGGCCGAAGCTAAAAAAGCCGCCGAAGCGGAAGCCAAAAGACAAGCAGCCACCGAGGAGAAGGCCAAAGCCGCTGCGGAAGCAAAGGCGGAAGCTGCCGCCCAAGCCAAGGCCGAAGCTAAAAAAGCCGCCGAAGCGGAAGCCAAAAAACGAGCGGCGGCGGACGCAAAATCCAAAGCTGCTGAGGCAAAAGCGGAGGCAGAGGCCAAATTGAAGGCAGCGCAAACCAAAACCGAGGCCAAAAAGGCGGCAGAAGCGGAAGCCAAGAAACAAGCGGCGGCAGATGCAAAGGCGAAGGCGGCTGCTGAGGCAAAAGCAGAGGCCAAATTGAAATCGGCACAAGCCAAAGCCGAGGCCAAAAAGGCTGCAGAAGCGGAAGCCAAAAAACAGGCTGCTGCCGAAGCCAAGGCGGAAGCCGCTGCCTTAGCCAAAGAAGAAGCGGCAGCGAAAGCAAAGGCCGAAGCAAAACGAATGGCCGCACTAGCCGCCGAAGAAAAAGCCAAACTTGAGGCCGAGGCCGCTGAAAATGCGAAAGCGGAAGCTGTCGCACAAGCCGCTTCGAACGCAGCAGAAATCGAAAAATATAAAGGACTTATTAAAGCAAAAGTCAAAAGGACTTGGGTCGCACCACCCGGTTCATCAGGTTCCAGTTGCAGCGTGAGAATAAGGCTTTCCTCGGATGGTACGGTGATGGACTCTACCGTTAATTGCAATGGCAACGATATTTTTACCCGTTCAGTTGAAAATGCGATTGAACGGGCATCGCCTTTACCTGTCCCAAGCGACAAAACGCTACTCAAAGAATTTCGGGCAATCTCTTTTACATTTAATGCGAATTAGGATGAGATACTATTAATATCTCATTGATATTCATGATATGTTAAGATAAGAAAAGTAAAATGGTGACACCATAATTAGTTAAAACGTAGGCTTGACGAGGTAGAAACGTGAATTTCCTTAAAAAAACCCTGATACTAGGCTTGATAGCTGTAGTTTCGCCGCTTTGCCGTGCCGAACTGACTATCGACATCACCGAGAGCGCCGACAATGGCATACCCGTCGCCATCGTGCCGTTTGCCTCATCGGGTACGCCGGTTGATATCAGTGCGGTTATAAATGCTGACCTGGCACGTAGCGGCTATTTCAAAATGCTTGCGGAACAGTACATGCAAAGCAGGCCGAGTTCGGCATCTGCGGTCAACTTCCCGGAATGGCAAGCATTAAACCAGAACTATCTGGTCGTGGGCCAGGTTGGTGGTGGCGCTGGCGGCCAATACAGCGTGCAATTCCAATTGCTGGATGTACTGAAAAGCGGTCAATTATTGGGCTACCAGATGAATTCCTCTGCCGCCGATTTGCGTAGGACAGCACATCAAATTAGCGACATGATCTTTGAAAAACTGACGGGCAAAAAAGGCGCATTTAGCGGTCGGATCGCTTATGTGACCAACAACAACCAGCAAAGCCAGCTCCAAATCGCGGATACGGACGGCTTTAACCCACAAACTATCGCGACATCACAAGAACCTTTGATGTCGCCGTCCTGGTCGCCCGATAAAAGCAGGATCGCTTACGTGTCATTTGAGCGAAAGACTGCCGCAATTTACGTGCAAATATTGGCAACGGGAGAGCGGAAACGGGTGGCAGAATTCCCAGGCATCAATGGATCTCCGACTTGGTCGCCTGACGGCACCAAACTGGCTTTGACCTTATCCAAAGATGGTAGCCCAGATATTTATACGCTTAACCTTAATACGGGCGCGTTAAACAAGTTGACGAAAAGCTATTCGATTGACACTGAACCGGTCTGGTCACCCGACGGCAGCAACATTGTGTTTACATCAGATCGTGGCGGCAAACCACAACTTTATATGGTCTCAAGTTCGGGTAGCGGAGAAAAACGGATCACATTTTCAGGCGATTATAACGCCCGCGCCAGTTTTTCCCCGGACGGGAAAAGCATCGCGATGGTGCATGGCAATGGCGGTGATTACCGCATTGGCGTGATGGATGTCGGAAGTCGCTCAATCAATGTCATTACCTCTGGCCCTGCTGACGAATCGCCCAGCTTTGCACCAAACGGGGCAATGGTTATTTATGCCGCCAAAAAAGGCGGCACGGCTTACTTATCCGCCGTGTCGTTAGATGGTAAAATGCAACAAAGGCTTGGTTTCAGTAATGGTGGGGTACGTGAACCAGCATGGTCACCCTAACTCGGCAAACATCCACAGTAGTCAGAAATTAATCTAAGGAATTTTTATGAAAATTAACAACATATTGATGATTGTATTGGTCGCTGTATTGGCCTTATCCGGTTGTAGTGAAGACGAACCGACAGATGACCTAAGCAATGCTGGACAAAATGCCGCTAGCGGCATCAATGACGCTTCGACCAGCGGATTAACGGGTATGGCAGGCCCAGGTTATACTGGGGTAACAGGCAATAACGCCTTCCTCGGCCCTGAATTCAGCGACCCCAACAACCCGTTGTCCAGGAGTACCATTTATTTCGTCTACGACAGCAGCGAAGTCCAACCCGATTTTATTGTAGTCATCAACGCCCATGCCCGATACTTGGCGGCCCACCCAAACCAAAAATTGACGCTGGAAGGTCATGCGGACGAACGCGGATCGCCGGAATATAATATTGCCCTGGGCGATCAACGTGCCAAAGCAGTAGCCGCCCTATTGAAAGCGCAAGGCGCTTCTGATGGGCAATTGACGTTGGTCAGTTATGGCGAAGAAAAACCTGCCGTTATGGGCAGTGACGAAACGGCTTACGAACGCAATCGCCGTGTTGAATTGTCTTATCAGAGGTAAGTGTTGATGAGGACGCGCATTGTATTATTTTTGCTCTGTGCTTGCAGCGCCGCTTGTGCTGAGTTGCCGCCGGTTGTAGACGAAAGTGCTGGCGTAGCGGCCAATCCGGTTGCGAATGTTCCCAATCCAGCCGCCTCATTGACAACAACCTACGATATGATGAAGCGGATAGATCAAATGCAAGCCGAAGTGCAGCAACTGACGGGTAAGGTTGAAGAGCAAACGTTTCTAATAGAAGAGTTGAAGAAACAGCAAAAGACGATGTATAAGGATTTTGACGACCGTATACAAACGATTGAAAATAAGTCCGACACCTCCCAACCATTGTCAGAAAAACCAGTCGATTCAGCAACATCGGCAGACTCAGGTGCAGTTGTCCCTCCAGCCCCAGCGGCCACCGATCAGCCAACCCATTCCAGCCAGGCCCAAGATACCCCTCCTGGTTCTACTGGCAAAAGCGTTTCAGCAACTTCGGCACAGGCGGCAAGTCCTGCAACATCAGCTGACGCAGGATCGGCGCAAGTACCTGAAGCTGAAAAAATGGAATACCAACAAGCTTATGACGACCTTAGAAATGGCCACACCGATCAAGCCATAACTGGGTTCAACGCTTACATCACCAACCACCCCGGAAGCGCTTACGCGAGCAATGCCGAATATTGGTTGGGCGAAGCGTACCGTGTCAACTTGGATAACTCTGCCGCACGAAAAGCATTTAACGCGGTCATTGAAAACCACCCCAACTCGGCGAAAGTTCCAGATGCCTTGTTAAAACTGGGTTATATCGAAATGGAAGAAAAAAACCCAACTAAGGCTCGTGAAATATTGACTCGAGTCAGCACTGAATTTCCAACTTCAAAAGCTGCGGCATTGGCGCAAAAAAAACTACTGGTCCTTGAAAAAGCCGCACCCTGACTGTGAACTCAGTACGAATAACGGAAATTTTTTTTTCTTTACAAGGGGAATCCAATACCGTCGGCATTCCCACCGTTTTCATCAGGCTGACAGGTTGCCCGTTACGATGCGGTTATTGTGATACCGAATACGCGTTCACGGGCGGCCAGAAAAAGTCAATCAGTGACATCATTGCAGAAGTCGAAAGTTTTGGCTCACGTTATATAACGGTCACGGGTGGGGAACCGCTCGCACAACCTACGTGCCTGGAATTGATGACCAAGCTGCTTGACCTAGGTTACGTTGTCTCGCTTGAAACCAGCGGTGCATTGGATATTTCAGGGGTGGATAGTCGAGCCGTCAAAGTAATGGATATCAAAACCCCCAGTTCTGGCGAATTAAGCAGGAATCTGTTCTCAAATATCCGGCACTTGAACAAGAATGACCAAGTCAAATTCGTCATCGGCAATGACGAAGATTACACCTGGTCAAAACGGATATTGTCTGAATATCAACTGGCCGACCGCTGCGAAATATTGTTTTCGCCCGTCATGGGACAGCAAAATCCAACCGAATTGGCGGATAAAATACTACAGGACAAATTGCCTGTGCGATTCCAAATTCAGCTCCATAAATTGCTTTGGGATGATGCCCGAGGTAAATAACCCCTATGTCCAAAAATGCCATCATTCTTTTATCAGGTGGGCTAGATTCAATCACCGTGTTGGCACTTGCCAAACAACAAGGTTTTGGTTGCTATGCCCTGAGTTTCGACTACGGACAACGGCATAATGCTGAACTTAACGCCGCCAGTGAGATAGCTAAGCTCTATCAGGTAATAGACCATAAAATCATCAATCTTGGGTTGGGTTCTATTGGCGGCTCAGCGCTCACAGACCAAAATATCCAAGTACCCGATAAACTCGAAGAAGGCATACCCGTCACATACGTACCCGCCAGAAATACCCTGTTCCTTGCTTTTGCCCTGGGCTGGGCGGAAGTGTTAAAAATAACGGACATATTCATCGGCGTAAATGCAATCGACTATTCCGGTTATCCTGATTGTAGGCCAGAATTCATCAACGCCTTCCAACATCTGGCAAACCTTGCCACCAAAGCGGGCGCAGAGGGTGAGCATTTCACCATCCACACACCACTCATTTCCCTCAGCAAGGCCGCAATCATCAAATTGGGGGTGGAACTAGGTGTTGACTATGCGCCGACCGTCTCTTGTTACTCTGCAAATAGCCAAGGCCAAGCTTGTAGGGTTTGTGACGCTTGTCGGCTTAGAATGATTGGCTTTGCGGAAGCGGGTATTCCTGATCCAACCCGTTACCAACAGTAACGACAAAAAATTCTTGCAAAGACATACTTCATTGTTATAATTGTAAGTCTTTGTCGGGTCGCTAGCTCAGCCGGTAGAGCACCGCACTTTTAATGCGATGGTCATGCGTTCGAATCGCATGCGACCCACCATCAAATCAAGCACTTAGCCTTTATTGCTAACGTTAAGTTTATAAACCCATAGCTAATTCGTAGCTACGGTATCAAGGTTATCGGCCATGCTCCTAGCGTAAGCGAAGAGATGACCCCCGCTTAGATGAGCATAACGACTAACCATTTCTACAGATTCCCATCCACCAAGATCCTGAAGTACGTTCAAAGGCGTTCCCGATTGAGCATGCCAACTAGCCCATGCATGGCGTAAATCATAAGTACTTCTGCATAAAAATCCCCGTAAAATCTGTTGGATTAAACAGCAAATTTATAGGAAAAGATGAAGTCTATAAAGGGACTGAGCGAAGCGGCAGACTTTGCTGGATGCTTGGGATCAACTCGGCCTGTTGGGGTTGCGCGACCAGGAGCATCCAGGACGACCCCGCAAGGGTGTGGGAACAGGTTCACGGCCACAAACAATATGATATTTCAAAATGGTTGGTTTTCATCGTTGTTCTCCCATGAATTATCAGGTTTGCTTTTTATATGGGGATTTGAGCTTGTGCAGTGTTTTCTGATTTAGCAATTTGCAGGCTGTTATAATGCGCGCTTTTACACTGTGTCCGACGAAATGACAATTTGTGATAGGTCATAATGCCTTGCGATCCCATCCACATTTTTAAATTTCTCGCAAATTAAACCAACATCGTTTGATTTTAATGCCGGTCACTGTATCTTGTGCGAAGGCTTTGGGGAAGATTGACCGCCACAAGCTTCAATGTCTTTATCAAGCATAAGCGCAACAATAAATCGAAATGGGCATCATCTTTAGGGAATATAGCAAGGTTGTCTGGCAAAAGAAATGGTATTTCTTATTGGCTTTAGCGGCAGTTGCTAGTGCAACGGCGTTGGACTTGGTGGCGCCAACGTATTACAAGAATATCGCTAACGGCCTCTCGATGACATATTCTGATGCGACCTTGGCGGCATTATTTGAAAACCTCAAGCAGCTTATGCTCGTTTATGCTGGTATCTGGGTTTCATGGCGCTTTCTTGAGCTCGCGATTGTGCCTTTGGATGGCGGCGGCGTTAATCTTTTGGAAAAACGCTGCTTCGATGTCCTAAAGAAACAGAAATCGACTTTTTTTGAGAACAATTTTTCCGGTAGCCTTATCAAGCAAGCCAACCGTTTTTCGCGGTCTTTTGAAATTATTATGGACTGGTTTTTGTTCCAGTTTTATATGAACCTGCTGGCTGTTTCCATTTCTTTTAGCATTTTCTACCAGCACCAACGCCAGTTTGCCTTGTATTTCTTGGCCTGGGTAACGCTGATCATTACCTGGAATGTCGGTTTTTCACTATGGAAAATGCGCTTTGACAAAGCCGTTGCAGAAGGCGACAGCAAGGTGGGCGGCGTTGTTTCGGATGCCGTTAGCAATATCTTTATCGTGAAGACGTTTGCGCTCGAAAATAATGAGCAAAACCGTGTCAACAGTGCGTCCAATGAAGTTTACCGCCGGAAAAAAATCGCTTGGCTGATGACCTTCATCTCCTTTGCGGTACAAGGAATAATGACCTTTGGGGTTGAATTGCTGCTGATTTACCTGATGATAAAAAAATGGCAAACGGGCAATTTTGAAGTGGGCGAGTTCGTGCTGTTCCAATCCATCATGATCATGCTGATCCAGCGCCTATGGGAATTTGGCCGTAATTTCAGGAATTTCTTTACCGCACTCGCCGATGCTTCGGAAATGGCGGACATATTTCGCTTGAATGACCTGGAGCAAGATGCGCCCGATGCTAGGCCGGTCACCATAAGTCGAGGTGCGATACGCTTGGACAATCTGGGGTTTACCTACAATGAATCCAATCCGCAGCAAACCCGGTTGTTTGAAAACTTTAACCTGGACATTAAGGCGGGCGAGAAAATCGCCTTGGTCGGTCAGTCAGGTTCAGGAAAATCGACCCTGACCAAACTGCTGTTCCGGTTTCTCGATCCCCAACAAGGCTGCATTACCTATGATGGAATGGATGCGAAGTCCTTTACGCTGGAATCCTTGCGACGGCAAATTTCGATGGTTCCGCAGCAACCGGATTTATTTCACCGTTCCGTCCGTGACAATATCGCGCTGGGCGCCGATATTACCGATGCTGAACTGGTCGAGGTGGCAAAGAAATCCTGTAGCCTGGATTTCATCGACGACCTGCCGGAACAATTTGACACGATGGTGGGCGAACGCGGCGTGAAGCTGTCCGGCGGCGAAAAGCAGCGCATCGCCATCGCTAGGGCTTTTTTGGAAGACGCGCCTATCGTGGTGCTGGATGAAGCCACCAGCGCATTAGATTCGCTCACCGAACAACAAATCCAAGTCGCGATATTCAACCTTATCAAAAACAAGACCGCCATCGTTATAGCCCATCGGCTTTCCACCATCCTGAAAATGGACCGCATCGTGGTGCTGGAATACGGCAAAATTATCGAGGAAGGGACGCATCAACAATTGCTGGACAAGCAAGGGAAATACTACGCCATGTGGCAGCACCAAAGCGGGGGGTTTTTGGTCGATTGACCCGAGTCGCCTAGGCGGCATCTTGTCAATCCCCGCACAACAGTAATAGCCAAAAAGCATTAACTAACTGAACAAAAACCAGTTTTTTAACCCCCTGTAATAATTTCACCAAAAATACAAATAATTTCCCACGCACACAATATATTGTGCTAATATTTAAAAAAACCACAATATATCGTAACATTCTATCCAAGCCCTATTTCGTTATCGCGTGCTATAGCAAGCCTTTTGGCAAGCAGCAAAGTTCAAGCGATACCCCACATCGTTAAGGTAGTTGTTATTAAAATATAAGCGTTTCAGTACCATAAAGCACTTACTATCGGGGAGACCATCCATGCCAGCACAACTCCATGTCATCGCCAATACCGTTACCGAAATACCGTTCCAAGATGCCTCTATGGATATCTGGGATACCAAATACCGCCTGAAAACCAAGGACGGCAAGGCACTGGATGCCAACATAGACGAGACTTACCAGCGCGTCGCCAAGGCATTGTCCAGCGTGGAAACAGGCAAGGCGCAGCAGGAACAATGTTATAAGGATTTCCTATGGGCCCTGCGCCAAGGTGTTATTCCGGCAGGCCGGATCATCTCCAATGCCGGTGCGCTGGAGCATAAGCCTGCCACGTCTACCATCAATTGCACCGTATCCGGCACGATAGTCGATTCCATGGACGATATTCTAGGCAAAGTCCACGAGGCCGGATTAACGCTGAAAGCGGGCTGCGGGATCGGTTACGAATTTTCTACCTTGCGCCCCAAGAATGCTTATGTGTCCGGCGCGGGGGCATATACCTCCGGGCCCCTGTCGTTCATGGACATCTACGACAAGATGTGTTTTACCGTATCTTCCGCAGGCGGCAGGCGCGGTGCGCAAATGGCGACTTTCGATATCGGCCACCCCGACGTTGTCGAATTTATCCGCGCCAAACGTGAGGATGGTCGCTTGCGCCAGTTCAACTTGTCTTTGCTTATCACTACCGAATTTATGGATGCGGTCAAGGACAACCAACCCTGGTCGTTCTCTTTCCCCGTCACCGAAAAAGAAGCCGAGGCCGACCAACTCGACTTAACCGACAGCAACCTTATCGTCTGGCGCGAATTCCCCGTGAAAACGGGCTATGTCGTCAATGCAGACGGCCTGGTCGCCTGCAAAATCACCAAAACCATGCCCGCCCGCCGCCTGTGGGACATCATCATGAGTTCCACTTACGATTATGCCGAGCCGGGCTTCATCCTGATCGACAAGGTCAACGAAATGAACAACAACTGGTTTTGCGAAAACATCCGCGCCACCAACCCCTGCGGGGAGCAACCCTTACCGCCGTATGGCAGTTGCTTGCTGGGTTCGGTCAACCTCACCCGCTTTGTCCTTAAGCCGTTTACCAAGGATGCCCAATTCGATTGGGAAACCTACCGCAAAACCATCCGCATCTTTACCCGTATGTTGGATAACGTAGTCGAAATCAACGGCTTGCCGCTGCAAAAACAACGCGACGAAATCACCAGCAAACGCCGTCACGGCATGGGCTATCTGGGTTTGGGCTCAACCGTCACCATGCTGGGCATGAGGTACGGCGACGGGGAGTCCATCAAATTTACCGAGGAAGTCACCAAAGTCATGGCCATCGAAGGTTGGAAAAGCGCCTTAAACCTCGCCAAAGAAAAAGGCGTCGCGCCGATTATGGAACAACTGTTTACGGTGACCGGCGAAATGCTACGCAAACGGCCAGAAATGGCGGCGGACGGCTATAAGGTCGGCGACCAGGTCGCAGGGAAAATCCTCCATGCCAAATACAGCCGTTACATGCAGCAAGTGGCAAAAATTGAACCGGAACTGGTGGCGGAATTGATGGCAACCGGCGCGCGCTTCACCCATCACAGCTCCATTGCGCCCACGGGTACGATTTCCCTGTCGCTCGCCAACAACGCCAGCAACGGCATCGAACCCAGCTTTGCCCACCATTACTCGCGTAACGTCATCCGCGCAGGCAAAAAGTCCAAGGAAAAAGTCGATGTCTACTCCTTTGAATTGCTGGCCTACCGCGAACTGGTCAACCACAACGCCATGCCCTACAGCGACAAGCCGGAACAACAACTGCCGGACTGCTTCATTTCCGCCGAGGACGTCACCCCCAAACAGCATGTCGACATCCAGGCTGCTGCACAGAAGTGGATCGATTCCTCCATCTCCAAAACCGCCAACGTGCCGACCGATTACCCCTACGAAGACTTCAAGTCCATCTACGAATACGCCTACGACAAGGGCCTAAAAGGCTGCACCACCTTCCGCTTCAACCCCGAAGTCTTCCAAGGCGTATTGGTCAAGGATAAGGATTTAGAAAACACCACCTACCAGTTCACCCTGGAAGACGGTAGCGTCGTGGAGTTTAAGGGCAATGAAGAGATTGAGTACGATGGGGAAATCCATAGCGCGGCGAATTTGTTTGATGCGTTGAAAGAGGGTTATTATGGCAAATTTTGACGAATCATCACGCGAGTAATGCGCTTCGTATATCGGTAAACCCTACATTTGGTTCATCTCACAGGTTCAATCAATGTTCAATTTAACAGTGACAGAAAGGCCAATTGCAATTGATTTGTTCGCTGGTTGCGGTGGGATGTCTCTTGGTTTGGAGGCGGCGGGCTTTGATGTTGCTGTAGCTGTAGAATTTGATGCTGTCCATTCTATTGTGCATCACTTTAACTTTCCCTATTGCAACACTATATGTAGAGATATATCTCAAGTAAAAAGCTCGGAAATTCTCTATGCATTGAAATCTAAAGGCTACAAAACTGATGTGGATTTAATAGCTGGAGGGCCACCTTGCCAAGGATTTTCTCATATTGGAAAACGACAGATTGATGACCCACGAAATTCTTTAGTTTTCGAATACTTGCGGATAATATCAGAAATCAGGCCTAAATATTTCTTGTTTGAAAATGTTCCTGGAATTGCAACGGGTGAACATCGCCAATTTCTGGAAGAGCTAATTAGCGAATTTGAATTAATAGGCTATAACGTACAAAAGCCAGTTAGGATATTAGATGCCAGTAAGTATGGGGCACCACAGAAACGCAAGCGCCTTATTCTCATAGGTAGCCGCTCTGATGTTTCTCCCACTAAATATCCAGAATCATTTTGCGGGAATATTTCAAGCATAAATGGCGATTTATTTGCTGAAAAAATATCACCACTTACCACTGTTTCCGAATCAATATCAGATTTAGCGACAATTAATCCTTTTACCGAGGTTGATAGCGGCATACCAATAGCAAGCCTTGATTATCGAGGGAAAAGACAAAAATATTCTATTTATCCAAATGACATATTTTCACTTTGCCATAAACGCATTGTTGACGAGCTTGTTTATGGTCATGTTGCTTCGGCTCACACTCAAGTTTCAATCGATAGATTTGCTAAAGTAGAGCCTGGGACAGTTGAGCCAAAAAGCCGATTCTTAAAATTATCGGCTAATGGCTTATGCAATACGCTCCGTGCCGGAACTAATAGCGACAAAGGTGCATACACCGCTCCGAGGCCGATCCATTACTCAATACCAAGATGTATTACTGTCCGGGAAGCGGCCAGATTGCACACCTTTCCAGATTGGTTTCAATTTCATAAGACCATTTGGCATGGATTTCGTGAAATAGGCAATGCTGTTATTCCTGCGCTTTCAAAGGAGTTAGGTTCTTCTGTGATTGATGCACTTGGAATAAATGCTACAAAATTGAATTGTAAGGTTTTAGAAAAAATGCCTGATGATATGTTGGGCTATAACATGTCGCGGGCTTCGGAATACTGGGGAATCGCCGATGATGTGATTCCAAAAAGAAAGCGTTTGGCTTAAGGCAAGAAATGGCAAAATACGACGAGATCATCGAGTTTATTTTTCAGGACAATTATGTTTCTGGAGCAACGCGTGTCAGTTTCAATAGAGAAGAGTTAGCTAGCGCTTGCGACTCTCTTGGAATTGGCAGAATAAAAAATCTTGGCGATATTCCGTATTCGTTTAGGTTTAGAAAAGAACTCTCTGATCTGATAAAGAAAACTGCACCAGAAAATTCCGAGTGGATAATTATTGGCACTGGGGTTGGCCTTTATGAATTTAGATTAGCCTCTCCAGCAAAGATCGCTCCTTCGAATAATAGGCAAAGAGTGAAGATTCCAGACGCGACACCAGAAATTGTAAAGAAGTATGCGCCAGGAACTGACGAGCAAGCGTTGTTGACAAAGGTTCGTTATAACAGATTGGTTGACGTTTTTTCTGGCCTTACCTGTTATTCGATACAAAATCATTTACGAACCACAGTAAAAGATATGGGACAAATTGAAATTGATGAAATTTACCTTGGTATCAGTAAGAAAGGTGCTCATTATGTGATCCCATGCCAAGCAAAGTCACCTGGTGATAAATTTGGTATTGTCCAAGTGATGCAAGACATTGAATTTTGCAAGCAACGGTATCCAAATGCCCTTTGCAAACCGATAGCCCTTCAATTTTTATCCGAGAATGATTTGGCGATACTTGAACTAGCAGTAGAAGAAGATGGAGATGTATTTAGGCTTTCCGTTGTTGATGAGCGACATTACCAACTTACAAGTAAAGACGGAATTTCAGACAACGAGATCATTTCATACTGCCAGCAAGAATGAGCTTAAGGCTAAGTCATTAAATGTAGGAGAATTGTGTGAGCAAATATATCGTTTATCCGTTTGGGTTAGCCCGTAGGTCCGATTAGCGAAGCGTAATCGGACGTATGTATTAAACCCAACACGGAATTCAGGTTTCCGAAGTTGTAAAAAACCATGCCCAATTACAGACGTGCATTCGTTCCCGGTGGAACATGGTTTTTTACCGTGAATTTGCTGGAGGGTAAAAACAATGACTTGCTCATTAGAGAAGTCGATTTATTACGTGAAACCGTGAGGGCAGTAAAACAACGCTATCCTTTCCAGATCGATGCGTGGGTGGTGTTGCCTGAACATATCCATGCGGTTTGGACGTTGCCTCCGGGAGATGCCGATTTCAGCAAACGATGGCGCTTGATTAAAAGCGGTTTTTCGCGGGCGCTACCGCTTACCGAATATCGGAGCAGCGTTCGAAAGGCATCTGGGGAACGAGGCATTTGGCAACGGCATTTTTGGGAACATTTGATACGCGATGAAAAAGACTTCGAACGCCATGTTGATTATGTTCATGTGAATCCGGTTAAGCATGGGCTTGTTAGCCAAGTAAACCAATGGCCTTATTCCAGCTTTCATCGTTATGTTGAAAAGGGAATTTATCCGGAAAATTGGTGTGGTGAGTTAGAGGTATCCATAAAAGGGGATGAATAACAAGCGTCCGATTACGCTACGCTAATCGGACCTACGAATTCTAAGGTGACAATTTTTCCCGTTATGCCGCGCCGAGCACTGGCGTTTTTCTTTTGGATACTTTTCTTTGTCCGTGCAAAGAAAAGTATCTCGTCCGCCGGTGCGAGAACCGGCATTAGAATAACCGTCGCGGTAGCGACACTATAAACACCCCTCACCCTAACCCTCTCCCACAAGGGGAGAGGGGATAAAGCGGGACTCAGGTCGAACGGTAAAATTTAAACAAATCAGTATCAAAACAAACTAAGGAATTCCAAAAGGAGACAATCTCATGGCCCATAAAATCGACAAAAAAATCATCAGCTACAAAGTCTTATCCGAAGACGACAAGGCAGCGGCAGTCCAGGCCAGCAACGATGCGCAGGCTATCGACTTGGAAAGCATGCACGAGAACCTCTCGCGCCCGGAAATCCTGTACGGCTCGACCTATAAGATCAAGACCCCGCAATCGGAACATGCCTTATATATTACGATCAACGACATGATCCTGAATGCGGACACGGAGCATGAAGAGCGTCGGCCTTACGAGGTGTTCATCAACTCCAAGAACATGGAGCATTTCCAGTGGGTACTGGCGTTGACGCGGGTTATCTCGGCGGTGTTCCGCAAGGGCGGCGATGCCTGTTTCCTGGTGGAAGAATTGAAAGCGGTATTTGATCCCAAGGGCGGCTATTTCAAGAAAGGCGGCGTGTTCATGCCGTCGCTGGTGGCGGAAATCGGCTGTGCGATTGAATCGCACTTGAAGCGCATCGGCATGTTGAAAGACCGGGAAATGGACGACCATCAAAAGAAATTCCTGGCCGCCAAGCGCAAGGAATTTGAGGCCATGCACACCGATTCCGCTGAAATCGACGAGGACGGGGCATTTCCGGCTAAGGCCTTATTATGTGGAAAGTGCCAGACCAAAGCCGTGGTGCTGATGGACGGCTGCATGACGTGCCTGAATTGCGGTGAGAGTAAGTGCGGGTGAGGTGGAGCCATCGCAGAAACGCTATGCGCCACCGACTCGAGTAAAAGGGCAATTCTTTGGGTGGGTTGGTTTTAGCATTAAGCCACGAACACACGATGGCCGTCAATCTGATTGGATTGCGCCGTTTCGTGTATTCGTAGTGCTATTGATGTGAGCAGGGCAGAAACGGCTATTTGACTTTTACCAGTTCTTTCCCGCCACTTTCAAAATGACAAATGCCGGTGACGAAATCTGTGCAGTTTTCGGATTGTTCTATTTTTGCACCTGTTGGGCTCAGTTGGATGTCCAATACGCAATGCGTAGCGGCTTCTTCAGATTTCTTTTTCAAGGTCAACTTGTCTTTGCCCGTGCTTTTGGCTTCGCCAGAAATATCGGCAGAACAGGCTTTGCTGCCTTTTTCGTCGGCATTGGGCTCAAAATCCACGTCCGAACTGACGGTGATTTCGTCACCGTTCTGGGTGATTTTTAAATGGTGGACATGTTTGCCTTCGCGCAATACATAATGGTCGGTCGCCGCCAAAACGCTGCCGGAAATGAATAGGGCAAAGCAAAATAAACTTTTTTTCATCAGTTTTCCTCTTGTTTGGTTTTTAGAATTCTCAGGTTAAAAGCTCAGTGTGGTACGATAATTGGCTGGTATTCCCAATCAAAACGCCAACAGACTTTCATTGTAACCTACAGTAAGCCCTTGTCCAAAAACACAATCGCAAGAAACGCAAGTAAAGCGTTTGCCCCTATAACTCGTTTTAATTTGCGGTTGACGTAGCCAAAAACAACAAATGACCCAATTAAACCCTCAGCAACTAGCCGCCGTAAAACTTGTCGATTGCCCGTTGCTGGTGTTGGCTGGTGCCGGTAGCGGCAAAACCCGGGTGATTACCGAAAAAATCGCTTACCTTATTAAGCAAGGGTTGCCCGCGCGACACATAACCGCCGTGACCTTCACCAACAAGGCCGCCCGTGAGATGCAAAGCCGTGTCGCCAAGTTACTGGACAAACAACAGGCCCGTGGCCTGCGGGTTTCGACCTTTCATGCGCTTGGATTGGAAATTATCCGCAAGGAACACAAGACCTTGGGGTATAAGCCAGGATTGAGCTTATATGACGAAGAAGATAAGGTTAAGCTGCTGAAAAACCTGATCGTCCATAGCAAAAGCGATTGTGATGCAGAGCAGGTGGAGCAATACGCTAATCAGATCGGGCAATGGAAAAATGCCTTTGTTACCGCAAAGCAAGCGGGGTCCACTTCGATTGCCGAGCAGAAAGCAACCGCCCAGCTTTATGCGGACTACATACGCAGCCTTAAGGCCTATAACGCAGTCGATTTTGATGACTTGATTTTATTGCCTGTGCTGTTGTTCCAACAACATCCAGCCGTTTTGGAAAAGTGGCAAAACACGATTCGCTATTTGCTGGTGGATGAATACCAGGACACCAACCTTACCCAGTACGAATTGGTGAAACTGCTGGCCGGAAACCTGGGGCGATTTACCGTTGTGGGGGATGACGACCAGTCCATTTACGCTTGGCGCGGCGCACAGCCGGAAAACCTAAGCCAATTGCAAAAAGATTTTCCGCGCTTGCAGGTCATTAAGCTGGAGCAGAATTACCGATCGACCGGACGTATCCTTAAAGTGGCTAACCAACTTATAGCCAACAATCCCCATACGTACGAAAAAAAGTTGTGGAGCGAATTGGGTTATGGCGATCCACTGCGGGTGTTAAGCCATAAGGATGAAATCACCGAAGCGCAACAAATGGTCGCCGAACTGATTCACCATAAATTCAAGTCTGGTGGGCGCTATCGGGATTATGCGATCCTGTATCGTGGCAACCATCAATCCCGCTTGTTTGAACGGGGCTTAAGGGAAAACAACATCCCGTATTTTATCAGTGGCAGCACGTCATTTTTCGCCTATTCCGAAATCAAGGACATCCTGGCCTATTTGCGGCTGCTGGTTAATCCCGACGACAATACGGCTTTCTTGCGCATTATCAACACGCCCCGACGGGAATTGGGGCCCAGCACTTTGGAAAAGCTCAGTGCTTACGCCAATCAACGGCAAATCAGTTTACTGTCTGCTTGTAATGAAATGGGGTTGGGGCAAATCGTCTCCAGCAAGTCGCAAATTCGACTGCAAAAGTTTTACGATTGGATCATGAATGCCGCCCAGCAAGTCGAGCAGCACGAACCCTTTAAAATAATAGCAGCAATGATCGTCGAGATCGGCTATGAAAACTGGCTACGGGAAAACGCCAAAACCATTGAATCCGCCGAGCGGAAGATGAAAAACGTCCATGAATTGATCGACTGGCTTAAGCGAATTGCCAACAAAGACCCCGCGCAAGAAAAAGCGTTGGATGAAGTGATCGCCAATATCATGCTAATGGATATCCTGGAACGCAACCAGGAGGAAGAAAGCGGCGACCAAGTGAGCTTAATGACCTTACATTCCGCGAAAGGGTTGGAGTTTCAACATGTGTTGCTGGTGGGTATGGAAGAGAACATCCTGCCGCACCAAAATACGCTTGAATCTGACGAACAGAATGGGTCGAACGGCATTGAAGAAGAACGGCGGTTGGCGTACGTAGGCATTACTCGTGCCCAACGCACGTTAACCTTCAGCTATTGTACTCACCGTAAAAAATATGGCGACATCATGGAATGCCAGCCCAGCCGTTTTCTGGGCGAACTGCCCGAAGACGACCTGGAATGGGTCAACAAAAAACAGTTGCCGGCAGACGTGGTTAAGGAACGCGGAAAAACCAATCTCCAGAATCTCAGGGCGATGTTATCGTAATTGCCGCCGTATTCCGGAAAGCTTGTGATGAAGCTTCCAATTTGTATCAACTTGCTCATGACGAACAAAAAACTTTACTGTCCGTCATGAGCCGATCAAAAAACCAATAAGCGATTCCAAGCTACCCAATTTTGGGTATTGAGATTGCTTATTTTACGAGTACGCCAAGACCACGAATCAGGACTTTACTGGTGGGGTCGGCGGTGATGCCGAGTGACAGTATAATGGCGCCATCTCTCGATCTCAGCACTGGCCTGATAGACTTGCTGTTGACACAAACTGGGGTTGCAGATGTCAAGGCAGTTGTATCAGTGATGACCGTATCCGGTGCGGCGGGATTTGTCACTTGGCCTAAACTGATTTGGCTGATGAAACTTGTCAGGCCTGTATTGCCATAACAAACCCTTACGCCCACAATTTTAGTGTCTTTGGGCAAATCGAGCGCCATTTGCACGGAAGATGCCCCAACGGCTACAGGCTGAATTAAAAGTCCTGACAAGCCAGGGAATGCCCCGCTAGCGGCGGAGTTGCTTGTCGCAGTCAAAATTGCGGTGTCCGCTGATTGCAGGGCTAAGTGGTTAAGCCACATGACTTGACCGTTCCGGCTGCTATGTTCGGAATGGTCGCCTCCATTAGAGTGTTCACCGCCTTTATCGGCGTTGACCATTGCTGTGTTGAACGCTAAACCTAAGCCAAAAACAGCCAATAAGGCTATTTTGGTTCCCATTCTCAGGGTTTTTCTAGTTATGTTGCTGTCCATAATGTATTCCTCATGATTATTTGTAAAAAATGATGCTCTCGGTTTATAAAGCTGCCAAGTCCCCAAAACCGATTACGTGCCATTTTATTGCAAAATGCTTAAGCAGGTATTAAAATTAATTCAACTTAGTTCTTTGTTTTTTTAGATTTTTTTACGTTTTTGCCCTGCTGTATTGAGGTTTGCGCTGCCCGTTGCTTCCCTCGCGGCGAAAGGGTTCGTTCGAGGCTCAATGGCCTTCTTCAGGTTCATTTTCCGCCTCGCTGCCGTCTTCGAATTGGAATAATTCCTTGAGATAGCGGTACAGCAACCGCGATGATCTCGGTGGCTTGTTGGTTTCGGTTTCTTTCTTGATATTGCGTAACAACTGTTTGATTTGTTGCAGGTCGATGGTCGGTTGTTCGTCGAACAATTCCGTCAGTGCGGCGTTGCCTTCATTTATCAGCTTATCGCGCCAATGTTCAAGAATGTGATGTTCCCGGACTGAATGGGCGCTTTTGTTTTGGATACGCGCAAGCTTTTCTTGAATGGGCGCTACGTCCATTTTATGCAGTTGCCCGGCGATGTACTTTAAAGAACGCTTACGGGCGCCGGTATGCGGCATATTGGCGACTTCACTGACGGCTTTGTGGATATTGTCTGGCAACTCCAGGGAGCTTAAATGTGCGGCGGATAACTTCGACATTGTCTCGCCTAGCGCGAAAAGATCGCCTATTTCTTTTTTGATCCGTGTCTTATTGGGGCGGATGGCGTAATATTCGACCTCATCCTCGTATTCCTCATAATCGTTCATTATGGCTTGACCATTGCGATAAGGAAGAAGACAAACAAGACGACCAAGGCTATAGGAATAAGCAGCCCAGGCCAGTCGCTTTGGGCGGTTTTGCTTTTTTCCAGGGCCGCTTTAATGCCGGGTTTCATCCAGAAAATCAACAGGATTGCAAAAGCGCCCAACAATACGTTTTCCCAGGTTGATAAGGGTTCCATCAATGCCTCAAAAAAATAAAACTTACTTTATCATAGAATGGACGACTGCTTGGGCTGGTTTTTATTGAAGCTGGCAGGGTTAACAAATTGGAGGCTTCGATGCTTAATAAGATAGGTGAAGTTAGCGGTGAAAACAGTAGACGAGCATCGGGCTGATGGTTGGCAAATGCTTATCATCCAGGCAACCCATCCCATCAAACAAGATGGCTACTGGTTTATACTGTCGACACCATTATGTGAGCCAAAACGCCCTAGTAGGCATCTGGCAAGTGGCTCAAACGATCAACCTCAACCCTCACAACGGCGCTAAATGAAAAATAATGACTTGAGAATTGGCCTGCTGATTGTTCTTGCCGGGTTGCCTGTTGCTTATGCCGCACCCAATTTTAGCGTTGGCGAGCAAGCCGAAATCGTGACGGGGCACAACAATTGGCGTAGCCAAGTTAATATCCCAAGGCTGCATTGGTCGCCGACTATTGCAGAATTGGCGCAAAGCTATGCCGATTCATTAAAATCAAACGAGGATTGCCAACCTTCGCATAGTGCAACAGGTTTGGGCGAAA
The DNA here is from genome assembly GCF_000496735.2 of Methyloglobulus morosus KoM1. Taxonomy (GTDB): domain Bacteria; phylum Pseudomonadota; class Gammaproteobacteria; order Methylococcales; family Methylomonadaceae; genus Methyloglobulus; species Methyloglobulus morosus. The sequence continues at coordinate 10,823 of NZ_AYLO01000050.1, read as the reverse complement.
GCCTGTTTTGGGCCAGCCCAACTACTTATTCTGACGGCAGTTCCGAAGTCCAGGCCATAACGCCGACTCAGATAGTTGACGATTGGGGCGGTGAAAAAGTTGATTACGACAGTGCTTCTAACACTTGTGCCATAGGTAAAGTGTGCGGACATTACACGCAAATGGTGTGGGAAAGCACGACTGAAATCGGTTGCGGCAAAGCCGTTTGCCCGGATAACTCGCAAATATGGGTATGCAATTACCGTCCCGCAGGCAATATTGTCGGTCAACATCCTTATCGATGATTTATGCCCGACAGTACGCCAGTTTATCGGGAATAAAGCTGGAGATGCGACTATTCACTCATAATTTCAAAATTTTCGCACAGTTAACCCGCCTTTTTTATTGTCTTGTCATTTTCGAGTGCCGCAAGCTTGGGCAAATGGTTTATCATAAGCTGATTAATCACTTAGCTCAGTATCACAAAGCATTAAACCGAAGAATCGACGCAAACAATAATAATGAAACAGTCACCTAACCCCACGACCGACCGCAGCCTACTCCTAATTTTTCTATTTGCCGGCACCTTATTCACCAGTGCTGCACTGATGTTTGTGCTGCAACCGATGTTCGGGAAAATCCTGCTGCCGTTGCTGGGCGGCTCGCCTGCCGTCTGGAACACCTGCATGGTGTTTTACCAAAGTATTTTGTTCCTCGGTTATCTCTATGCCCATTATCTCTCGACCCGGCTCGACCATCATAAGCAGATAATGGTGCATGTCGCCGTCATCGTGGTCAGCTTTTTGGCGTTGCCTGTCGGCTTGCCCGAAAGTGTTTCGCCCCCCACCGAAAGCAACCCGACTTTTTGGTTGATCGGCGTGTTGTTCCTTTCAATTGGATTGCCGTTTTTCGTCGTCTCCACGACGGCGCCGCTGATCCAAAAATGGTTTGCCAATGTGGGCCATCACACCAGCGACGACCCTTATTACCTTTATGCGGCCAGCAATATTGGCAGCTTGATTGCCTTGCTCAGTTACCCATTCGTGATTGAACCGAACATCGGCTTGGCTAGCCAGAAATCCGATTGGAGTGTGGGCTTTATCGTGCTGTGTTTGTTGATCGCAGCGTGCGCTTTTACCTTGTGGAAAGCCCAGCAAGCTAAGGAAGCCGCTGAAGAACCGATCACGCAGGATGATGAATTAAGCTTGTCTACCAAGTTGCACTGGCTGGCACTGGCTTTTGTGCCTTCCAGCCTGTTGCTGGGACTGACCACGTTCATCAGCACGGATATCGCCTCTGTGCCGTTGTTGTGGATCATTCCGCTGACGGTTTACCTGCTCACCTTCATTATCGTCTTCTCAAAATGGCACGATAAAGTCCATTCCTTGATGGTCGCATTGCAACCCGTCGTGTTGCTGCCGTTTATTGCCTATTCCTTCATCAACCCGGCGGTGTTGCCGTATTGGGTGGATTTGGGATTGCATTTGACCGCGTTTTTCCTGGCGGTGATGGTTTGCCATGGCGAACTTGCCAGACTTCGGCCCAATACGAAGCACTTAACCACCTATTATTTAATCATGTCATTTGCGGGCATGTTAGGCGGAATGTTTAATACCTTCGTCGCGCCCTTTATTTTTAATGCCGTCTACGAATATCCTTTGATGATAGTCGCAGCGCTGTTGCTGCGCCCTGGCTTGATAGATTCTGTCCGCAACAGGAAAGTATGGTTAATGCAATTGATCTTCCCCGCCTTACTTGTCATAGTCGGATTAGGTTTATTTTTCAGCATCGACGATTTGCCGCAATACCTGGACACCATCGGCGTTGGCCTGATCCTATTGGCAGGGTTGACCTATTCGTTCAGGGCGCAGCCACTCACTTTGGCCTTGCTGACGGGTATCCTCATCTTCTTTACCTTTGGCTTGCATGGTTTGCTGTCGCACACCTTATACCAGGAACGGACTTTCTTTGGCGTGTTGTCCGTCCGTGAGAGCATGTTAACGGATGAACAAGGCCAACCCGAAAAATACCGCGAATTCTATCACGGCACCACCAAACACGGCGCTCAACGCTTGGCGGACAAGGATTCACGCACGCCCTCCACGTACTTTAGCCGCCAAGGCCCTATCGGCCAGCTTTTCAGCGAATACGACAAGGTCAACGACAATTGGGTCGTCGGCATTATCGGGCTGGGTGCAGGTACGTTGTCTTGTTACACTAAACCCCAGCAAAGCTGGACGTTTTACGAGTTGGATCCGCTGGTTGTCGATGTTGCCAGTAACCCGACTTATTTTACTTTTATCAGCCAGTGCAACCCCAAAATGACCATGACGGTGGGCGATGCACGGCTGTCATTGGAAAAAGAACCCGATCACAAGTTTGACCTGTTCGTGGTCGATGCTTTCAGTTCTGACTCCATCCCGACCCATTTGCTGACCCAGGAAGCCATCAAGCTCTATTTCGACAAGATTAAACCGGATGGCATCTTGGCATTGCACATAACCAACCGCCATTTGGCCTTGAAAAAAGTGCTGGCGGTACACGAAAAACAATTGCAATTGTCGGCCTTAATCCAGGAATTCAAACCGCAGCAGGACATTCCCTTAGTCGTCGCAACTGACTGGGTAGTGATGGCCAAAAAGCCGGAAACCTTGGAGTTATTAAGGAAAAGCCAATTAGGAAACTGGCAAAAACTTCCAGTGACTTTTGATGTCAAACCGTGGACGGATGACTTCACTAATATTGTCACTATTTGGAAATAACAAAGGGTTAAATATTACCCCAGCCTGCCTACAAATAAGTATTGAAATTTACAAAAATTAGTTGTAGGAAACTAAAAAATAAGTGATGATAAGGAGGAATAGTAGCGACGCTAGACTTCGAGCCACAATTTAGCGCGTTATAATAATACGAGGAGATTCTTATGAATTCAATGCTGTTAAGACCTTATAGAAAGAATTTAACCACGCACGGCTTGATTTATCTCGCTGGCGAAGAACAGCCCATCACCATTAAAAATATATCCATTACGGGAGTTCTCGCCCAATTAAATAGTAAGGTCGGCAAAAATGACATTAAAACTATTTTTAATACGCTATTGGGTTCGACTGTTATCGACTTATATTTGCCAGAAATGCGCCTAGCGGGTGAAGTTGAAGTTATCCGGGTCGACATGGAAGACGACCATATCATGCTGGCCTTGGAATTCAAGAATGTCACTTATGACATCAATGACCTATTGTACAAAAGGAAAGCCTACCGTAAAAACCTGCCCGGACCTGGGCATATACTGCTTAACGGCACCTATCTTGAGTATAGCGCGGTCAATGTCTCCGTTGATGGCATTATGATCCGTTTAGCCGAGTCGGTTAATGTTGAGCCCGGCACAGTGACTGTGTTTGAATTTAAGCGCTTGGAACTGGAAGGCGAGATAAAAGTAGTCTGGGTGGAGCATCTGTCTGAAGGTGGGACTTTGATGGGCTTGCAGTATGTCCACATGGAGAAGTCGACAGTTAAGGGCATACCGGAATTTGCAAGGCTACAAACCGCTTGAAGGTTTTTTGTTCAGTGTTTTGGGACTGAGCGCTACCCAAAACGGGCTATTTGTCCTTACTAACCTCAATCGCTGTTTGATTATTCCTGTTGTGAGCCTTGTAGAAGCATGAAGCCAATCGACTTGTCCAATGCTTTCCTTATTTTCTTCCCCTATTGATCCCGGCTTTTGGCATCTGCATTTCAGTTCGTTTTGAGACTGAAGCGCAAGTTCGCTTCGATAAGCTTTTCTTAATTCATCGATAGGTTCAACCCAGTGGGTTCAGGCATAATAAGGCTGGCTCTTTGATGTTGCGGCCCTCACGGCAACTCCTCACCTCTTAATCACATCCCTCCGCAACTCACTGGTACAATCAAAATCAAGGCTTTGTGCAGCACAGGCCTTTGTCACTTAATACAGATTACTACGTTGCGAAGAATCTGATAAAGTAGCGGTCATTTATCAACAAGCCCCCTAAACTTAATCGTCCGACCTGATTCGGTAACACTTCTTATTCCTGTTTGATGGATATCTTAAAAAACACGGTTGGAATCCTAAAGTTTGCGCCATTGCTGGGAGAAATCGGCTTTAAATTTTTTGGACTGCCCGTTTTCAAAATGGCTTGCTTCGTTTCAGCGTTGATATATAGGACGCCCGTATTGCGGAGGCCTTCAGCAATTGTTTCTGAACGGGTCAATACTGCATTTGATAGGCTGGCGAAAGGCATGTTCATTTTCGATGAGCACGGGCAAATTGTCTTAGCCAATAGGATTTTTACCGAAAAGATAGGCAGGCCGATGTCTTCAAACCCTCATAAATAGCATGAATATCAAATTATCCGCCAACTCCTTGTGGTATTTGCCCGTGTTGTCCGGTGTCTTCATCGGCACGAGTTACATCCCGTTTCCGCCTTGGGCATCCTTATTTGGTTTTGTGCCGTTGTGGCTGTTTTGGAATCAGCAAACACAGTTAAAAAACGCATTTCTGGGCGGGGTGGTCACCGCTTTTGTGTTTACACTGATTGGTTTTAACTGGGTTACGTACACGCTTCATGAATTTGCCCACCTGCCTTGGTTTTTCTGTGTTATCGGCATGTTGGTGTTCGGGCTAATCGGGCATTTGTATGTTGCCTTAGCGGGAGTGCTGTGGTTTTGGGGACGGAGGGCATTTCATTGGCCGGAACCCTTGTCGCTGGGTTTGATGGCGCTCATAACAGTGCTTTGCGAAGCCAATTCGCTGACGCTATTCGATTGGAATTTTGGATATTCTTGGTATGGTGCCAATATTCCTGTTTACCAATGGGCGGAATTCATCGGCTTCAGTGGCCTGAGTGCGGCGACCTTATTGTGCAATCTGCCGCTCTATTATGCTTGGAAAAATCGTAAACATCGATCCGGCAAAATCATTTTTGCGGCGGTGCTGGCGGGTTTTGTCCTGCTTAATCTTGGCGGCTTAGGCTTGAAGGCGCGCTTGCCGCAACCGGACAGTAAACTGAATGCGCTCTTGATCCAAGCGAGCATCCCTAACTCTGAAAAAATGGCGGTTGAACTCGGCGAAGGTTACACTGAGGAAATCATCAGGCGCATCATGGCCTTGACTGATAAGTCCCTGGCTGAGCATAAAGGCAGCAAGGTAGACTTTGCCATGTGGCCGGAAACCGCTTTTCCAGCTTTGTTGGGTGCAGGATTCAAGGATAGGGAAAACTCGGTTTGGCTATCCCAGTTTCTTCGTGACCGTCAGTTGGTGCTGGTTACAGGAGCATTTGGCGTGGATGAAAAGTCAAGGCTGATAACCAATTCTTTATTTTTGTTGGACGACCAAGGCGAAGTGCAAGAACCACATTACAGCAAAACGATTTTATTGGCATTTGGTGAATATATTCCCTTCGCAGAGACTTTCCCAGTGATCCGAAAATTTTTGCCGCAGATTGGACAATATGCCAGGGGGCCAGGCCCTACGGTTTTATTTGATTGGAACGGCTTTAAAATGGGGCCGCAAATTTGTTATGAAAGCCTATTCCCTAAGTTTTCACGGGACTTGGCTAATTTGGGCGCACAGTTTATTGTCAATGCAACCAATGACTCCTGGTACGGCACTTGGCAAGAACCTTACCAGCACTTATATATGACCTTGGCGCGAGGCGTTGAATTCCGCAGGCCCGTATTGCGCGCGACCAATACCGGTATTTCTACGGTGTCATTGGCATCAGGGGAGGTACTTGAGCAGTCTCCCATGCACCAAGCCTGGACGGGACTTTATGAGGTTCCCTACTTAAAAAATCCGCAAGCGACGTTTTATCAGGACTGGTTTTGGCTAGTTCCTTGTATACTCTGGGGCAGCTTAGCCTTATTACTGCTTGTAGGGATTGTCAAAAAACCTGCATCTACTCAAACTGACTGAGGTTACGAATGACAACCAACACGATCCAAGAAAAAAAATATTTTGGCATCTCAAACCCATCAGGGGCTGTTGCGCTCAATCACAACCTCTTCGTGGTTGCCGATGATGAAGATAACGTGTTGCGCATTTACGATAAAAATGTACCCGATAAGCCTCTGCAAACTATTTCTCTTAGTGCTGTGTTCAAGGGTATTATCGCCGATGGCGAAGATTTGGAAATTGACCTGGAAAGCGCGGCTGAAATCGAAGGGATATATTTTTGGCTAGGTTCGCATTCCAGTAGCCGGACGGGTGAATATCGAGAGGCAAGGCATCGGTTATTCGCAATCAACATCAAAGCAGGGGTTAAAGGTAAATTCACGGTAAGTCCAGCAGGCGGAATTTATACCAGCCTGATAAGGGATCTACAAGATGATTCCCGCTTTGACCGTTATCATCTGGGCAAGGCCAAAAAAACACACGCTAAGGGACTAGGCGGCTTGAGCATCGAAGGGCTCGCATCCACGCCTGATAATGGGTTGTTGATCGGATTCAGGAATCCTCTAAGTGGCGGCGACATCAAGAAAGGCCGGTTAGAAAAAGGCAAAGCCTTAATCGTAAAATTAAAGAACCCATTTGAGGTTATCCATGAGTTGAAAGCCAAGTTTGCCGATCCCATCGAACTGGATTTGGATGGCTTAGGCATACGGGAGATCACTCGGCGCAAGAATCATAAATACCTCATTGTTGCCGGGCCTTACCATGAAAATATTGCAACAGACGATCATAAAAGGAAGGCTTTTCAGCTTTATAAATGGTCAAGCAAGTCGGGTAAGCTTAACCACCTGAAAAAAAAGGAGTTGGACAGTTTAAACATAGAAGCGGCACTTTTTTATCCGGATAATGACGATTGTGTGCAATTATTAAGTGATGATGGTGGGTTGGCTGGCGCTAATGGATTTCGCAGCTTGAGTTTAACCTTGTAGCATGAGAGCCGACTAATTGGCTCATGTTCTAAATTATAACAGCAAGTACTTCGTGGGCTTAGCTCCGGCATTGCCTTTTTGCCGGTATCAAAATAGTTGTTTTGATGGATAATCGTCTTCAGATTTTGGATTTCGTCAAAACAAAAGTATTGGGCGTAAAAATAACCATGCGAACTCTCCTGTTTTTCGGCCTGCTGTTGCCTTGCCTGGTTTTTGCAGAAACCTCATTATGGCGCATTAGCAAGGGCAGCCACCAGCTGGTAATCGGCGGCACGGTGCATTTGTTGGGCAAGTCTGACTATCCACTGCCAGATGAGTATGAACAAGCTTTCCGCGAAATCGGGACGTTGGTGTTGGAAGCGGACCTGGATGCATTGTCAAAACCTAAGTCCCAAGCGAAGTTGATACAGGGGCTTATGTATACGGACGGTTCGACCTTGCAGGGCAAGATCAAACCGAAGACTTATAAGACATTGGCACGTTATTGTAAAACTGCCGGTTTGTCCTTTAAGCCGATGCTGACCATGAAACCTTCCATGGTAGTTTTGACCTTAACGATGGCAGAATTGAATCGCTTGGGCTTGGCAGGTGCGGGCGTTGATCAATTTTTCCTTGCTAAGGCTAAGCAGGCAGGCAAAAAAATAACCGGACTCGAAAGCGCAGAATCCCAAATCGAGACACTGGAAAATATGGGTAAAGGTCATGAAGATGAGTTGATTTTGTCCACCATCAAGGAAATCAGGAAAACACCGGAATTTATGGAAGAAATGAAAAAAGCTTGGCGTACGGGCAATTTGAGTGACCTGGAACAAGTCGGCATAAAAACCATGAAGGCAGAATTTCCTGAACTTAACGAAAGCTTGTTGACCACCCGTAACAATGCCTGGCTCCCTAAAATCAAAGCGTTACTGAACACGCCCGAACGGGAGTTAATCCTGGTTGGTGCGTTACATTTGGCTGGAGGAGAGGGTATCTTGGCGCAATTGAAAAAACAAGGTTATGCCGTTAAACAATATTGATAGCGGCTTGACTGGGGCGAATGAAGTACTGGGCAACCAAACAAGAGCTTGCTTTAAACACAGGGATTTTAAATGTCACAAGTAAAAAAAGTCATTGCTTCCACGATGATAGGCAATGGCCTGGAATGGTATGATTACGCGCTGTACGGCACATTTACCGCACTCATCAGCAAACATTTTTTTCCGGCTGGGGACGATGCTGTCGCGCTGATTGCAACCTTCGGTATTTTTGCCGTCGGTTTTTTGATGCGACCCGTAGGGGCCATGTTTTTTGGCTATATCGGCGACAAATACGGGCGTAAAAATGCACTGGCACTTTCCATCTTGCTGATGGCATTTCCCACTGCGTGCATTGGTTTGTTGCCGACTTACAAAGAGATAGGGTTATGGGCACCCGTATTATTAACGGTAATACGTTTGGTGCAAGGCGTGGCGGTCGGCGGCGAATTTGGCGGTTCTATCGTCTATTTGGTTGAGCATGCGTCAGCCCAAAACAAGAACCAGATGGGTAGCTTATCAATACTCAGCATGCTCATCGGTTTGCTCGGTGGGGCCATGATTGCCGCCGCCCTAGCCCACATACTGCCTGCGGAGGATTTTGACACTTGGGGCTGGCGCATTCCCTTCATCCTAGGGTTTTTTATCGGCATCATCGGCTTGTATATCCGCACCAGACTCGATGAAAGCCCAGTCTTTATGGAAGCTAAAGAAGCAGGACATACCTCCGATGCGCCGATCAAAGAAGCCTTACAACATAACTATAAGGAAATCCTCCTGGGGATAGGCATTTACTTGGCTGTGACCATACCGTTTTATATTCAAACGGTATTCATGCCCAGCTTTATCGTCAAATTCCTAAAATTTTCCACCTCGGATTCCCTTTTGATTTTCGCACTTAGTCTGTTGACCATGATGGTTATCGCGCCCATTTCTGCGTGGCTAAGTGACAACAAAGACAGGGAGGTCGTACTTAAAGTTGTGCTGATACTCTACGTGGCTTTCGCTATCCCGTATGTCTATTTATTGGAGGGCAACACGTTTGCCGCTGTATTAATCGCGCAAATTATGTTCTCGGCCATTTTAGGGGCGTACATAGCGCCTATTCCCACCCTAGTCGTCGAGTTGTTCCCGACTAAAACACGCTACACCGGTATGTCGCTGGCCTGTAATTTGGCAGCGGCGATCTTCGGTGGTACTGCGCCTATGCTTGTCACCAAAATGATTACGTTAAGCGGCTCCAATTCGCCGATCTCGTTTTACATCATGGTAGCGGCATTCACTTCCTTTTTCTGCATTGCTTCGGTACGTGTGCGAAAACATCGGGATTTGTTGCACTTGGTGTGATTAGCGTGTGAGATTGCGAAAGAATTTATTCGGTGGAGTGCAAATCTAGATTTTGTACGCCTAAATTAGAGCCGGCTCACAGATTTAAGCTAGAATTCTTGTTATCGTTGCAGCCGCTGGCAATACCCGATAGGTAAACCCAGATTTGATTCCACTGAAACAAGCCCAAAACATCAGCAAAGGGGAAAGTTATGCAAAACCATGTTGTCCGATCACTGTTTATTCTTCTTTCCGCTGTTATTGGCTCAAATGTATGGGGTGGCGTGATATACAAATGCAAAAACCAGAAGGGTATTTTGGTATACCAAAATTCTGCTTGCATGGCTGATGCAGAAACCCTCAATTCCTGGGAACACAAAGAAAAACCGAAGCCACCTATTGACGAATCAGGGCAAGGCAAGGATGCCAAAAAAGAACCGCCCCCCGTGTTGACACTGAAGCAAAATGTGGGCGGGCATTATGCCACAGACGGCAATGTTGATGGCAAGTCATTGAATTTTGTGGTTGATACGGGGGCATCTTTTGTTTCATTACCAGAATCCCTCGCCCATGATGCACAAATTTACTGCGATGATAAGATAGGTATGAACACCGCTAATGGCAAAGCCGATGCTTGCACCGCAAAAATAAAAAAACTACAGTTCGGCCCTTTTTATATAGAAGATGTGGCTGCAGTTATCGTCCCCAACTTAAACCAACCGTTGTTGGGGATGAATGTGCTGCAATTATTTAAAGTCGCCCAGGAGAAAGGCGAGATGCACATTTCCGTCATGGAAAAAGCGCAACCTGAACCTGAGACAAAATAACGGTTCCAAGCATAAGGAAACCGGATTAATAACCCATTTTTAAAGCCAAGGTAGTATTGCTTATTATCCAAAGCGGTCTTCACTTCATATTTTGCCTTGTTTATGAACTGGCAATTTCGACCCACAGGCGACTCTTGACCCTAGCACGAATAAACCTCCAAAAGAAGACGTTCAAAAATACTCAGTGGATTAATGCTTTCGACTCCCACAACAACATTTGCAGTTTTCAAGGGAAATGAAAAACTCATTTTTTATAACGTCAATGATTAAGCATTAATGATTTTGAATTTCGGGATTATCTTCCAAAAACATCGTTTAAAATCTTGTCAATTTCGGGAATGGATATTGCCCCCCTTAAAGTTCCATCTTCCATGGTTTTTGGCTCATCCTTGGTTACTATCAACGTACCGTTTTCTCCACCTCCTTGCTCAAAAGGTAAGATATCATTTGCTACATACCATTGGTATTTTGCTTCCCAGCGTTCAGCATAGCCCTTGTCGTGCAACATTCCGCAATGTTCCCAATAGTAATTAATGCCGGTATCGTCATTCTCGATGGTAAAGTCCGGAAGTTTTTCTACTTCTTTTATCACCAATGGTTTTTCGTACATAGGCACTAAACCTTTATCCAACATACGCTGGTAAATGAGTAGTTCACTTTTAGACCGTAACATTCTTTCATCACTTGCCTGATGTATCAGGTTTTTCTCCAAATACTTTCCGTCCACTTCCACCATGTCGGGTTTTTCAAACAGGTTGGTAATACGGCTCAAGGTATC
>NZ_AYLO01000049.1 GCF_000496735.2 Methyloglobulus morosus KoM1 | reverse complement strand
CATGATTCGTTGTTGAGGGCCCCATTGTGATTTAGGGCTTTAGGTTACATTTTATCGATTAATCAGGCGGCGGCGCTTTTCTCCGCGTTAGCGGCTTCGTCCAACAAAAGCCTTTAACAATTCAGCGGCATTCGCCATGCCTTTATGCAGGTTTTGTTCGATTTCCGACAGGGTAATTTCACCTTCGGTTTTGCCGGCTGCCCAGTTGGCGACTACGCTGACTGTTGCGTAATTGATAGCCAACTCTTTCGCCAACGCCGCTTCAGGCATTCCGGTCATCCCGACCAAGTCGCAGCCGTCCTGTTCCATCCGCTTGATTTCCGCCGCTGTTTCCAGTCTGGGGCCTTGGGTGCAACCGTAAGTGCCGATGGGGCTAATCGAAACACCCGCTTGCTTAGCTGCATGGATCAAGCGAGCGCGCAAAGTCTGGCTATAGGGATAACTAAAATCGATATGCGTTACAGGATCACCTTGACCCTCAAAAAAAGTGTGTTTCCGCCCATAGCTGTAGTCGATAATTTGATCGGGGATGACGATGTGGGCGGGTATCATTTCAGGCGTAATACCGCCGACTGCGGCAACGGCAATGATGTTATCCACACCCAGTTGTTTTAGCCCCCAGATATTGGCGCAGTAATTGATTTTATGCGGGGCAATAGAATGCGGATTGCCGTGTCGGGCAAGAAAAATGACTTCTTTGCCGCTCAGTTCTCCGGTGATAAAGTCTGCCGACGGTGCGCCATAAGGCGTGGAAAGCGAATCGCTTTTGATGATTTTTAAATCCGCAAGCTGCGACAACCCCGTGCCGCCAATGATTGCCAAACGGCTCATTACGCATCCCCCTTACAGGCGTAAATGCCTGCCGCATTACGCAAATAGCCTTTGTAGTCCATGCCATAACCGAACAAATAGCGGTTTTCTACCTGCAAGCCTACAAAATCAGCGCGAATGGGCTTGTCGTGGTCGAGCAATTTATCGACCAGGACAGCGCAATAGACCGCAGTTGCACCTTGTTCCAGGCAATACGCCTTGATTGCTGCCAAGGTAATGCCTTCGTCTAAAACGTCATCGATGATGAGTAATGTCCGGTCCCTAAGCGGCATTCCTGGTTTTAGTACCCATTCAATTGTGCCGCCGGAGGTCTGGTTTTGATAGCGGGAAGCGTTGATGGAATCGATGTTGAGCGGTATTTTTAGGCGAGTCAGCAACTTGCCTGCCACTACAATGCCGCCATTAAGGACACAGAGCACCAATGGATTGCTTCCTGCCAATTCGTTATTAATTGCCAATGCCATTCTGTCAAGTGCGGCTTCCACTTGCGCTTCGCTGTAGATTAAGTCGGCTGTTGCCTGGACTGTTTGAATTTCTTTAAGCATACGTCGCCATAAATTCATTGATTAGTCGTGCCGATTCTTGCCATTTTGGGCTGTCTTGCAATTGTCCCCAATTCATCGCCGGTTTTCCTTTCATTTTTATAAGCCGTTCTTCTCTTTTTGGGTTTCTCAATAGGGGTAATTCGTCCAGGATTTTTTCAGCCGCACTCGGATTATTGCAGATTAACAGCATATCGCAGCCTGCGTCTTGCGCTTGCCTTGCCCGTTCAGGATAATCCCCGGCAAATCCGGCGCCTTCCATATTCAAGTCATCACTAAATACCACGCCTTTAAAGCCCAATTCCTGCCGCAAAATGTGCTGAATCCAAAAGGGGGAAAATCCGGCAGGATTGGGGTCGATATTGTTGTATACGACATGGGCAGGCATCACGGCTTCCAAGCCTTCGTCGATTAATGCCTTAAAAGGTAACAAATCATTCGCGCGTAGGGTTTCCAAATCCCGTGCGTCGAAAGGTGTTTCGTGATGCGAATCCACCGATACGGCGCCGTGTCCAGGGTAGTGCTTACCCGTTGCCGCCATGCCGGCTTTGTTCATGCCTTTTCTGAAGGCACTGGCTAACGCCGTTGCAACCCTGTGGTCGATTGAAAACGAACGGCTTCCGATAGCTGGACTGTTATCGCAATCCAAATCCAACACAGGCGCAAAACTAAAATCAACATCGACAGCCAACAGCTCCGCTGCCATTAACCAACCGGATATTTCGGCCAATTCGGGTGCATCAGCATAGCAGCAGGCAGGCGGCAAGCGGGTAAAGCCATTTTGAAAGCGCTGTACCCGTCCCCCTTCCTGGTCTACGGCAATCAAAATCTGCCCATTGCGTGCTTTCCGGATTTCCTTGATGAGTCGGGTGACTTGGTCGGGATCGCGATAATTACGGGCAAAGAGGATGACTGCTCCCGTGTTAGGATGGTTTATCACTTCCTGTTCATGTGCGGTCAGTGCCAAACCAGCCACATCTAACATGACGGGGCCAATGGGATACTCAGTTATCATAGTTGCCGCGCTTTAATCCTGATATTAATTGCCAAATGCAGTGCGCTTATACTAATGTATCTGTTGTTTGATTGCAGCTAAAAGATAATTGTTGGCATGGTTTTGACGGATGAATTGGCAACCTATAGTAGAACAAATCGAAAATGCGACAGGTTCAGCATTTAAACTGTTGAATGTACGCCCACTGGCGGGCGGCGACATCAATTCAGCGTATTGCTTACAAGGTGCAGGCAAATCGTATTTCGTGAAAATAAACCGAGCGGAGACAATCGCTATGTTTGCCGCCGAAGCGGCGGGGTTGACTGAACTGGCGGCTACGCGCACGGTACGCATACCTGCACTTGTCGCTTACGGTCAGTCAGCGGAACACGCTTTTTTGGTACTGGAATACATCGAATTTGGAACAGCCAACAAAAATTCAGATCGCTTGTTCGGCCAGCAATTGGCCTTACTTCATCGACAACCTCAGTCTTTTTTCGGATGGCATCGGAACAATACCATTGGCAGCACGCCCCAGCCTAACGATAAGAATGATGATTGGATAACATTTTGGCGTACCCAACGAGTCCAACATCAATTGCGTCTTGCGGCAGCAAAAGGGTATCGAGGGCGATTGGAAACCTTAGGCCCGAAGCTTTGTGAAATGCTGGGGCATTTTTTTGAGGGATACCGTCCACACCCCGCTTTATTGCATGGTGATTTATGGGGCGGAAATGTTTCGACAGATGGTCAGGGCAATCCTGTTATTTTTGATCCGGCCTGTTACTACGGTGACCGAGAAGCCGATCTTGCCATGACTGAATTATTTGGTGGTTTTAGTCCAGATTTTTATACGGCCTATCGCGACACTTATTCCCTTGACCCAGGTTATACGACACGAAAAAAACTTTATAACCTATATCACATCCTTAACCATCTCAATTTGTTTGGCAGCGGTTATTTACGACAAGCTGAGATGATGATGGACAGTTTGTTGGCTGAGGTCAGGTAGTTGTTGGCAATTTTTCGGTAAGAAATACTTGGTCATTTTTTGGCTCTATGGCTATGCATTTAGGGAATCCCCCATGAAGCTGATGTCGGCTATACGGGGTAATAAAGTAAAAAATCAACATATTACAATTGGTGCTTAGCTTGTTGAAAGACTTAATACGAGATTCATAAACTACCTGAGCAAGAAAACAACGTAACTTGGCTAAGTTAACGGTGTTCAGTTTGGGTTCACGCTACGTTGTGCATAATGCGCCTAAAGTAAATAAAAAGCGGAATTTGTAATAAAATATTTGAATTATGGGCTTTTATTTCTTATCCTTAGTCGCTTAGATAATAACAAATAATCGAGTCATTGGATTTTACGTCCAGATTCTTTTTTAACCACCTAGAGAGGTCAACATGAAAACAACTATAGTAACATTGGCAGGTGCAGCGTTAATTTCACTGAGCGGTGCGGTATTCGCTGACGAACAGACTGATATTGGCAAAAAGATTTATGACCGTGCATTTGGTCGTGGCTGCGGGACTTGCCATGATATATCTTCAAATCCACAGCTAACGGCTAACATTAAAGCGGGTTCTTTGGACAGGGCCAAATTCGGCGAAGTCATTAAAAATGGCAGAAACGCCATGCCTAAGGCAGTTGATGAAATCATGAAAAATGCGGCTGTGACTAAAGCCGGTTACACCGAAGAAATGGCAATTGATGCGCTGTACAAGTACATCGAAACCAAATAAGAAGAACTTTTTAACTCGAAAAACTGCCTGAGTCTTGGATGATGGCGGTTTTTTTATGTCAACTGTATGCCATTCGATTAAAAAACCTAGTCGTTGATGGCAGTGGCTACTTTTTTCGCATAGCCTTTTCGGGGTTGCTCAGGGTTGTCGTTTCGGTACGGGTTGTCGCCCAATGTGTCATTGGAACGGTCGTTTAAACCGGAATAATTCGGGTCAAGAAGAAGGAAGCGCACATGTCAATTACCGTCAATCTGCCTCCGCTATCGAGTCGTAAAACTAAAATAATCGCTACGTTAGGGCCGTCATCAAATACGGCTGAAGTCATCCATGACCTTATTGATGCCGGTGTCAATGTCTTCAGGTTGAATATGTCGCACGGCGAGCATGAGGGTCACCGCAAAATTTATCACCTGATTAGAGAGTCAGCAAACGCATTAAACCAGCATATCACTATATTGGCTGACCTTTGCGG
Source organism: Methyloglobulus morosus KoM1 (assembly GCF_000496735.2). Classification (GTDB taxonomy): domain Bacteria; phylum Pseudomonadota; class Gammaproteobacteria; order Methylococcales; family Methylomonadaceae; genus Methyloglobulus; species Methyloglobulus morosus. The sequence goes on along the minus strand of NZ_AYLO01000049.1, from coordinate 39,933 downwards.
GCCCAAAATCAGAACCGGAAGATTTAATAACGGCAGTATTACACTTAAACCCGGCAACCGAGTGGTGGTAACCACGCGCGATGTCCTGGGCGAGGACAACCTGATTCCCTGCCAGTATGCCGATCTCGCCAATGACGTAAAATCCGGTGACCGGATACTGCTGGACGATGGCAAATTGGAACTCAAGGTTATCGACAAAAATACCACCGATGTTACTTGCGAAGTCATCTACGGCGGCGAGCTTAAAAACAATAAGGGCATCAATCTTCCCGGTGTCCATGTATCTTGTCCGTCATTGACCGAAAAGGACAGGGCGGATGCCTTGTTTGCCTTGGCATTAGGGGTGGATTATCTGGCGCTTTCCTTCGTAAGAAAGGCCGAAGACATTGCCGATCTTCGCCAATTAATTGCTTCAAATGGCTACGAAACCCACATCATCGCCAAACTTGAAAAACCTGAAGCATTAACCAACGGAGAGGAAATCATCAATGCCGCAGATGCCATTATGATTGCTCGCGGTGATTTAGGGGTCGAACTAAACCCGGAGGATGTGCCGATTGTCCAACATCAGCTAATCAAAAGGGCAAGGGCATTGAATAAACCGGTCATCGTCGCTACGCAGATGCTAGAGTCCATGATTGAAAGTTCAAGGCCTACGCGTGCCGAAGCGACGGATGTTTCCAATGCGGTTTATTGGGCGGCAGATGCGGTGATGCTGTCCGCCGAAACGGCAGCAGGGAAATTTCCCGTTGAAACTGTGGCGATGATGGTAAGGATCATCAATCAAACGGAAGCGTTTATGCGGGGGCAAGCGATTTTTGGCAAAACAGTGTCGCGTGAAAGTGAGTTAAAGATGTTGCCGTTCGGCCATGCCGTCGCCGATGCAACAGCCCAGCTTTGCTTTGACCTGAAGGCAAAAGCTATCGTCAGCATTACCAAAGCCGGAATGACCGTTATTACCTTGTGTTCGGCAAGGCCGGAAGCCCCGCTGATAGCGATCAGTGCCGATAAAAGGGTTTGCCAACGAATGAATCTTTACTGGGGAGTTATACCTGTCTATTGTGAAGATGCAGGCCTGACCCATCCGAATAAATTGGCACGCCACCATGCCCTGAAGACTGGATTGGCTGTCGAAGGGGATAATATTATTTTGGTGCGGGGATTTGACCAGGACATTAAGTTGAATACACCCACTATCACTATTCTAACGGTCTAATTAGTAGGCAGTCGTTAGCCAATAAATCGGTAGCGGATTTATCCCGGCCTCCAGCGATTTTTATACGCCACTTTGCTTATATGTTGTTAAGCGATAAGCCAAAAATCGGGCAACAATAGCGTCCGCCTCCAAAGAGGCCTTTCCCCGAATATGTATCCATAGTCTCTAATTGGGATACTGATCTACATGACGACCTTAGCATCCATCCGGCTTTGGCGTTTTGACCAGAAACGCCAAAATTCATGGCATCATGGCAATACCTCAACAAAACCTGGTGTAGACGGTATTTTTGCACTAGTCGGCTAGATATTTTTTCACAGAGATCATTCAATTCAGGCGGTATTATTTTCCACGAGTGCAAAGGATTTGATTTCTTTCATTCGTGGACGGTAGGCAATCACGCATGCCGTTGTGTATTCAATCTTTATGGAGAAATGACCATGAACCAAAAACAAAGAGGATCTGAAAAACTGCAATTCACCTGTGGCAAAACGGGTGTTCGTTCAATAGAAGACTTCCAACAGGTGGAAGAGCTGCTGGAAGCCAGTGGCGGTGCTGGTGGAGTCCTTCAATCGTGGTGGATACGCGGGATACCGGCAGTCTTAAATTACGGTGCAATAAATCCTGCCACAACCATACCAAGCATAAACGTCAAAACGTTTTAAGGGGTAACGCCATGAAGAAGAAGCAACAGTTAAGGTCGACTGGGAACACCAGGGTCATACAGATACATCCAAGCCGCTTGTGTAACTTGAGTTGCCTTCATTGTTATTCTTCGTCATCACCCAGGGAGCGCAGCGCGTTAAGCGTTGCGCTGCTTTGCGGGACTCTGACTGAAATGGCGGCAGAAGGCTATGATTATGTCAGTGTTTCCGGTGGAGAACCCTTATTGTACAAACCGTTGCCAACGCTGTTGGCACATGCAAAAGGGCTTGGGCTTAGGACGGCCATAGCCAGCAATGGGATGTTGCTGAATGAACAGTGGCTAAGCCAGCTAAAAGACGTGGTGGACACGATTGCGATTAGCCTTGACGGCGTACCCGAAGCGCACGACAGGATGCGTAATTCCGACAAGGCCTTTGCAAAAATGGCGGCCAACCTGGATTTGCTCAGGCAATCCGGGATTAATTTCGGCTTTATCTTTACCCTCACGCAATACAACCTGAATGAACTGGATTGGGTGGTCAATTTTGCGCTGGAGCAAGGTGCCAAATTATTACAAATCCATCCCTTGGAAGAAGGCGGTTTTGCCAACGGCAATTTAGCCGAAGATATGCCCGACCGTGTTGAATCCGCTTATGCTTATTTGATAGCCGGGACGTTGCAGGAGCAACTCAAAGATGAGTTGACCATTCAAGTCGATTTTGCCAACCGGCATAGTTTGGAAGCTAATCCAGATTTGGTTTATGCCAGCAATTCGATGCCGGACAATGATGCTTTATTGGCGGATTGCGTTGGCGGGCTTGTCATCGAACCCGATGGCTTTGTATCGCCATTGCAATACGGCTTTTCACGGTATTACGGATTCGGAAACCTACATTCGGCTTCCTTCAAGCACTTGGCCTATGATTGGCGGCGGGGGCGGATGGCGGAGTTTTATGGTTTGTGCAATAAGGCTTATATGGAAGCAATCGACTCCGGCAATCCCGTTATTTTCAATTGGGACGAAAAGCTGAGGGTAGCTTCCCATCATAAGCCGACGCAAAAGCAAGCGGTTGCCGTGGGTTGGCAATAGGCGGAAAAGCAGGGCTGCTCGTCGCAGGTTAGCCACAACAATTTAAAACACATCCCTTCATCTATATCAAGCATAGCAAACGATGCCTAAATTCGCCTTTCAGAAACAAATGGATGCTATGGATTGCGGCCCAACCTGCCTGCACATGGTGGCGCGCCATTATGGGCGTATTCTGCCCATGGATGAACTTCGGGAAAAATGCAGTATTACCCGATTGGGCGTGACACTGGGTGGGATTTCTGATGCCGCCGAAAATTTCAACCTGAAAACGGTTGCCATCAGGGCATCGATGCAAACACTGCAAGAAGAAGTCTTGTTGCCCTGCATCGCGCACTGGCAACAGAAGCATTTTGTCGTTGTGTATGCCATCAAAAAAAATACGGTGTACGTTGCCGATCCGGCCTTTGGCCTGATCAAATATACGAGACAGGAATTCATGGCGGGTTGGTTGAATAGGGTCAATCCTGATACAACCGACGAAGGCATCTTGCTGTTATTGGATACCACCCCGGAATTCTATGTCGACCAGGATTTTAAGAAAGAAAGGTCAAAAGGGCTTGGTTTTTTATGGCCGTATTTTCGTCCATACGGCTCACTGTTCGTCCAGCTATTTTTAGGTTTGTTGGTGGGTAGCCTGATTCTGCTGGCATTCCCCTTTCTCACGCAGTCGTTGGTGGATTATGGTATCAATTACCAAAATCTCAACTTCGTTTATGTGCTGTTGGCTGCACAGCTCACCTTGTTTTTGTCACAAACCTCGGTCGAACTGTTGCGCAGTTGGATTTTGCTGCATATCGGGGCAAGGATCAATATTGCCATCATATCCGATTTTTTAATCAAGCTGATAAAACTGCCCGTCTCGTTCTTCGATACCAAAATGATTGGTGACCTGCTGCAGCGTATCCAGGATCATCATCGCGTTGAAGAATTTCTTTCGTCATCTACGCTGACGACCTTGTTTTCCCTGGTCAACCTGCTGGTTTTTGGTATGGCCCTGGCATGGTACAACTTGACTATATTGATGATTTTTGTCACTAGCATCAGCCTATATGCTACCTGGGTTTTATTGTTTATGAAAAAACGGGCGGCCTTGGATTATCAACGCTTCGACCAAGCATCAAAGACCCAAAGCAACATGGTCCAGTTGATTAACGGGATGCAAGAAATCAAGCTGAACAATTCTGAACGAAGGAGAAGATGGGAATGGGAGCGTATCCAAGTCCGGTTGTTTAAGGTGTCGGTGAAAAGCCTGGCGCTTTATCAATATCAAATGACGGGTGCAAACTTTATCAATGAGCTGAAAAATATCCTGATTACCTTTTATTGTGCCAAGTCGGTGATAGATGGCGGGATGACATTGGGGATGATGCTGTCTGTCCAATACATTATCGGCCAACTGAACGCACCGATTTCAAATTTTGTCAGCTTTTTGCAATCCATGCAGGATGCCCGAATGAGCTTGGGAAGATTGGCTGAAATTCATGACCAAAATAACGAGTCTGATAATCAGCCCATGACCTATTTGCTGAGCCATGACCAAACCATTGTTATGGAAAATGACTTGTCTTTTCAATACGGCAGGAAAAAATCACCGATGGTCCTTGAGAACCTTAACATGACGATTCCGCAGGGCAAGGTGACCGCTATTGTGGGTGCCAGCGGCAGCGGCAAGACCACGTTATTGAAGCTGTTGCTCCGGTTTTATCCGCCGACCCAAGGCAAAATTCGTGTTGGCAATATCCATCTTGAAGATATAGACATGGCCTTGTGGCGGCAAAAATGCGGCGTGGTCATGCAAAATGGTTTTATTTTTCATGATACGGTGCTGCGGAATATAACCGAATCTGAATCGGAAGGGTTGATTGACAGGATGAGGCTGAACCAGGCCATTGAAATTGCCAATCTGGGGGAACTGATCGATGTCTTGCCGAATGGCATCAATACCGAAATCGGGGCTAATGGCATATCGTTAAGCGGCGGTCAAAATCAACGGATCCTGATCGCAAGGGCGGTATACAAGAATCCTGATTACCTGTTCTTTGATGAAGCGACCAGCGCGTTGGATGCCAGGAACGAGCGCGTCATTATGGAAAATTTACAATCGTTTTATCAGGGCCGAACGGTTGTTGTCATAGCCCATCGTTTGAGTACCGTAAAAAATGCCGACCAAATTATTGTGCTGGATAAAGGTAGGGTGGTTGAAAACGGCAATCATGAAGAACTGACTGCATTGAAAGGCGCTTATTATCATTTGGTCAAAAATCAACTGGAATTGGGGCAATAGCGATGCCTGGGCTAACGACATATTCAAATCATGGCCTAGTTGAACGGTCTAAAGAACGCTCGCTTGAATCCTGCGAATACAGTATCTATACCCAGGAATTGCTGGGTAAACCGCCCGCATGGATATTACGATGGGGCGGTGTTGTCATGCTGTCTATTATGGTCGCCATCATCGCGCTGTCTTGGATGGTGAAATACCCCGATATAGTTTCCGCCAAGGTGACAATCACCACGCCCATTCCGCCAGCCAGTTTGGTGGCTCGCCAAAGCGGGAAACTGCATTGGCTTAAAAATTCGGAAGACCGGCAAGTAACAAAAAACGAGTTGATTGCCGTGCTCGATAGCCCAACATCTTACACGGATGTCAGTGCGTTAAAAGACTGGCTTAGACACTACAATAGCCACCGTGACGATTTACGGTTTTTATCGAGTTTACCCCAGAATTTAAGGCTGGGCGATAGCCAAAATCAATTCGCGCTGTTCCAAAAACAAGTCAATGAACTCCTGTTTTTTTTGGAATTGAATCCACTGCCCAAAAAGATTGCGATCAACCAACAAAAACAGCTTCAGCTTGAGGCCATGCTGGAAAAATTTCAGCGGCAAGGAGTCATCCTACAGAATGAAAATACGTTGCTTGACAAAAACCTGCTTAGGTTTCAGGCCTTGTTGCAAAAAAATCTGGTCTCAGCCAATAGTGTTGATGAGAAACAGTTGACTTCCTTGAATAACCGTCGCCAACAAGAACAAATGAGCCTGGAAGCCACCCGAATACGGGTAGAGTTGACCAACCTGAGTGCCGAACTCAATGACCTGCGGGTAGCGGATACCAATAAACGGGAAGCTTTCAAGCTTAACCTTGAAGAGGCCTACCAAGCCTTGCAAACCAGCTTAAGCCAATGGGAAAAGAATTTTCTATTGGTTTCCCCGATTGACGGAAGGTTGGTCTTTTCAAAATATTGGGGTGAACACCAATTTGTCAATTCGGGCGAGGAAGTCGTCAGTATTGTCCCATTTGAAAAACAAACCATACTGGCGAAAATGAAAATGCCTTTGGAAAATTCCGGCAAGGTCAAAAAAGGCCAAAAAATCCTGATCAAACTGGCGGCTTACCCCTACCAGGAATATGGGCAAATTGTCAGTCAAATCAATTCGATTTCTTTGATCCCCAGGGAAAATCTTTATACAGTCGAAGCCATTCTGCCCAGTCCGCTGGTGACTAGTTATAAAAAGACCCTCGGCTTCCATCAAGAAATGCAGGGGCAAGCGGAAATTGTCACCGAAGATATGAGGTTGTTGGAACGGTTGTTTTATCAAATAAGAAAGGTGATAAAGAAAACGGAATAGACGGCCTCGATACCGTATGGGTGTCCATTTGCACAATTATCGACAAATAATTGACACAAAATCGACATAATTGTGCAAGTGGCGTGCTGAATCCAATGTTAAGAGCCCAAGAAATCAGGCTTTAATAATTGGTATAAAAAATGCTTGTTATTAAATATGGGAACGCCGCCTTCGGTTTATTGGGTTGCACTCATGGAATTTAAGTATTGGATCAACCGTTAACTAAGAGGATGCAATCATGCAGGCATTTGGCTTTTTAACCCTGATAATTCTTATGTTTATGTCACTTGAAATTGAACTGGTTTCATCAAATCCTTGCTCACAGTTCAGTGACCCCAATCGGCAATCGCTATGCACATCAGATAACTACCCATCGGCGGATTCTACGGATGAGGAGTAAAAGAGGGATATTTGTCAGCCAACTCAAATGTCTTTAGATTGTGTGTGGCTTTAGCTGGGATTAAAACTGTAAGCAGAACGAAGGCTATGGTTTCAAGAGGCAACTATATCCGCTTTGCCCTTGTTTTGTCCATTATATGCTGTTCTTGTTTGGGGAAATTTTATACTCAACGAAACTGTCTTTCGAGTGCCACAATTTGTGGTTGATCGGCAAGCCATCTTTGAAAACAACCTCTCCTAGATTGCATTGAGAGTATATCTTTTGGCCTTGATTTTCAAGTTTTAGCAATTCGTAGTCGGATTTCCAAGTCCGATAAAAGAAAAGATTCGTGGTAAACCATTTTCGAATTTTGCTCCAATTAATAAATCCCTCATCTGTTCTCTCTATCGTACTCAGCGCTTTTTTCTGTAAAGTGCCGGGTTCGTTCCTTAGTGAGGAACTGGTCAACTGATAAGAGTCCAAGGTCTTTTTGGCGTTCGAAGACATATTGGTGCTTGTATACGTACCTATCGCAGTAAATGAATAGTGGATGTCGCCGGATAAAAAGACACAATGATTAATATTCATTTTGTGTAGCAAGGTATCTAAAAAATCAGTATAGCCATCTAAATTTGCCGTCCATGTCTCAGCATCTTTTTCATAAACAAACTTTTTTGTTAAGAACCCTTTTTTTCCAAAATAATTTTCATTAATTTTAATCAATAATAAATTTTCAATGTGACTCACAAACCATAATAGTAGCCGCAGTATGTGTTCCAACGGGGCAAAGCCAAAAACTGGTGTGGTAGCAATAAAGATGGGACAGGTCGTTTCGTCAATAAGAGGATTTTCATCTTTATTCGACTTTAATTTTAGCCATTCCAAACGTAATCCGTCCAATCCATACTTATCCAATAAACGTGGTGGATAATATGGGTTATCTGATTGTCTCTGCGTTCGCGAATCTATCGCGATAATGGGCGGATATGTATTAATAGAAAATCCCCACCCCCTATGCTTCCAAGTGAGAAAATCATACAATTCGTCATTAGCAAAATCGGGTTCAGTCTTATTTACATATTTTTTGATAGCATCGATCATGTCAGTATCAATATTATCCGAATTATTGCCCCAGTCTTGGAACGCCCAGTAAGCCGCTAAAGCATTCGAAACAATACGTCTGCCAAACGGGGATGTACGAACCGTGTCGTACCAGTTCCCTGTAATGTTCCAGTCATCGGTTACATCATGATCGTCAAAGATCATATACGTCGGGATATTGGCCAGCAATCGACGAACTTTGCCTAAGTCCTGAGCAAAATCAGAAACAGGATCCGAAGAAACATTTATACTTGCTTGCTGTTTATTATTGACCTTCACACGGTCAGCCTCGTTTTCCGACCGAGTTGGTATTTTCCATCCCTGGGCATTACCAAATACATAAATGTACATGGCAGCAAATTCCCCGAACCCCATGAGATGGTTGCCAGCTTCTTGGGAACTGAATCCAGATTGGCATTCTTTTAGGACATCCATTCGCCCACCTAATTCAATGGTACTAGGGATGACAGGGGGCTTGTCATCTTTCCCGTATTCGGACTGTGGTAAAGATTCTTGATGGCCTAATATTTTTCCAGCTTGATCCGTTATCATCTTTAATAGGGAGGCATCGACGTCGTCCGCATAGATTTGGTCGCCAGTTAATAGTAGCAAGTCTGGACGACCAGCGATATTGCTATAGGTATCTTTAAGTAGGCTATCGCCAACTACCAAACAATCTTGACCTTTAGCGCCATGCGGTTTACGGCAACTACCATGCAATAAGGATTTTAACGAGCCAGGAATGTGAAAAATCGGGTAGGGTTGATTATCATAAGTTACCCCTTCTGCATTCAGGTCCAATGGTTTTCCTTGCTGTTCGTCCAACAACGAATAACAATACAATTTGCCCGTAGAAAAGTTTTTTATATCCTTGTCTTCAATAGGGTAGGCTTTTAGTAAGTAAACAAACAAGCCAGCCCCAAGCTGGACCCTGCTGGATTCTAACTCTATGGGTTTGCTGCAACCAATCACATTGCCTGTCCCCCTATCTATAATTTCTAAGGTCAAATCCCGTTTTTTGTCTGTTGCCAGCCACACGCAAATACATTTCTGGGTGGTGCTTCGTAATATAGGGCCAGCTAGAAGATCGGATGTCATAATTACCCCTTTAAATTTGACTTTCTTTCATAAGCACGGATTAGAGATGTTTTTCCTCGCTCGCTTACCTGTTTTTGCTCGTTTCGTTTCTTGATGAATTATAGCTTCGGCATGATTAAGTTTCCGCTCTTTAACCCAAAGTTTAAGCTTCTCCCTACTTGTTGTCCTGTCATTAATGCTTCAAGCTTTAAGAAACCAATCAATAATGATTGCTGAAATAAACTAACTTGTTGCAACATAATAACTACATTTAACATAACAGCATAATGACCTTAATGGAGTTAAGGTATTCCAATGGCGTTCTGTGTGAGTTTTTTATTTTCTAGATAGTTATCGCGGTTCATCTAATATTGTTATGGTTATTTAAGCGCGCCTTACGGGTTGTAAAATAATTAGTCAGCAATCATTTCAGGTGATTTTAATATTGAATCAACTGCAACGCTTGTATCCTGTTCATCCGGTGGAATTGCCAAGCCCGGACATTGCTTAATGTAATTGGTATCCTTAGATACCAGTTCACGCCATTCCTGGCGGCTCATGTTACGTCCGAGTTTTTTGCAAATTTCTGCAGCCATGCCGTTAGACCCTTTCCACAACCGAAGGGTGTCATCGCCGCTACCCGAGACAATAAGCGTACCATCAGGGCTGTAAGCAACACTCATTACCGCATCTTTATGTCCCCTTAGCGGCAGACCAACAGGCAATCCAGTATTGACATCCCAAAGCCGCAAGTTTTTATCACCGCCCCCAGAAATGATAGAAGAGCCATCAGGACTAAAGGCAACACTAAAAACCGATCCTCTATGGCCTTTTAATGGCTGCCCGATTGGCTGGTTGGTTTTAGTATCCCACAGTCGCAAAGTTCCGTCTTCAAAGGCAGAGACAATTCGAGTGCCATCCGGACTAAAAGCAGCGCTCAATACGGTGCCGCCGTGACCGATAATGGGTTGGCCAATGGATTCCCCAGTACTTGAGTCCCACTGACGCAGGGTATTATCCCCGCTACTGGAAACAATCCGTTTTCCATCAGGGCTGAAGGCAACATGCGTAATAGAACCTTCATGGCCTTTTATCGGTTGGCCAACAGGTTTTCTTGTAGTTGCATCCCAGAGCCGCAATGTCTTGTCGGCACCGCCAGAAACAATTAAAGTGTCATCCGGACTAAACGCAACACTCGAAACCGCGTCTTCATGACCCGTCAGTGGTTCACCGACGGGTTGGCCAGTGCTAGTGTTCCAAAGCCGTAGTGTTTTATCGTCGCTACCCGATACGATAAGGGTACCATTCGGGTTAAAGGCAGCACTTGTAACCGATTTCTCATGTCCCTTGAGAGGTTCACCGATGGGTTGGCGAGTTTTAATGCTCCAAAGCCGTAATGTATTATCGTCACTTCCAGAAACTATCTGGGTGCCATTGGGGCTGAAAGCAACTGTAGTAACCCTGTCCTCGTGGCTTAGGATCGGTTGACCAGTCGAGTGGTCAACGTCGGGGTCCCACATCCGTAAGGTGGTGTCGGAACTGCCCGAAATGATATGTGTGTTATCAAGGCTGAAGGCAACGCCGGTAACTGCATCCTCATTACCCAATAAGGGCTGCCCTATCGCTTGCCTGGTATTAGCGTTCCACAACCGCAACGTGTTATCCTCGCTTCCCGAGACAATTAATTTGCCATCGTGACTGAAAGCCACGCTGGTTACTGAATCCGTATGCCCACTGAGCGGCTGGCCCAGTGTTTTGCCGGAACTGGTATCCCACATCCTGAGAGTATTATCTCTACTCCCGGAGATGATTCGGGCACCATCTGGGCTGAACGCTACACTTATAATTGCCCCGTCATGACCTCTGAGGGGCTGGCCGATAGGCTGGCGGGTGTTAACGTCCCACAGGCGCAGGGTCTTGTCGTCACTTCCTGATACGATACGGGTGCTGTCTGGACTAAAGGCGACACTTCGAACATAGGAAACATGGCCAATGAGAGGAGGGCCTAGAGGCTGCCTATTCTTGGCGTTCCACAACATCAAAGTGTCGTCCCGACTGCCAGAGACGATACGAGTCCCATCCGGACTAAAAGCGACACTGGTAACCGAGTCGTTATGCCCCCGGAGTGGTTGGCCAATGGGCTGGCCAGTTTTCGAATCCCAGATCCTTAACGTGTTATCACGACTTCCGGAGACAATGCGTGTGCCATCTGGGCTGAAAGCAACACTTAGGGCCGAACTGCTATGACCGTAAAAGGGAGGGGCTAAGGAACGGCCAGTTTTTGAGTCCCATAAGCGTAATGTATTGTCCATATTTCCCGTGACAATTCGGGTGCCGTCCGGACTGTAAGCGATACTGGAAATAATGGAATGGGTTTCACGTACAAAAATTATTGATTTATAGATCAGGTATACAGTTTGTAAGGCTTCGTCCGTAATGCTCGAGTGCTCAATTCGATGCCCTGCAAGCACCTTGAGCGGGCCTTGTATCTTTCCTCCCGTCCTCAAGCCTGTTGCAATGGCGCTACCGTCTAGCGCGAGCCGTATGCTTAACTCTTTTTGTTCATTCGTTCTCTTGACATTGAACATATAAGCAGAAAAAAATAAAAGCAGAAGCATGAATATCCCAATTCCAGTCCACAATCGTAGACGCTGTTGCCTTGAAGCTTTCAGGCGTTGTTGGCTATGCAATTGGTGTTGCAAGGCCACCAGGGCAAGGCGGTCATGGACTAACTCGATTTGATCGCCATCTTCAAGATTTTCTCTGCGAATCAACCTTCTGTCGACCAAGGTTTTAATCTGCTCCTCTGTGGCCAGCTTTCTGGACTCGATAGAGCGCACCGGATAAGATAACCGCACGCCATCCGTGGTGATTAAATGCTTTTCGACAAAATCTCGTACCGATCCTGGTAACCCGGCAAAAGCGGAATCATAAAAACGTTCGACAATTAGGCCGCCTTCCATGGCTAGATTTCCGGTTTCCAATGTATTTTGCTTTTTCTTAATTCGTTCATCATTAAGGCCTGAACAAATAAGGCTTAGCAGGGCCGGTTCTACAGTATATGCTGAACGCCTTCGTTGGACGTCAATAGCCATCGAGGTTTGGGTTTGGGACAGATAAGTAACGATATTTTTTGCATCTGCAGAGGTAACCAATGATCCGCCGGTTTTTTCAATGGCTGCTATGGCTTGCGGCTCTGACATAGGTAATAGACGAAAGCGGTTCGGCCCAAGTCGGGGAATCAGGTCAGCCCATTCCTCAAGATCGGGTAAGTAATCCTCACGAAGCGATACCAGGAAACGATAAGGCTGGAGATCCAAGTTTAGTCGGTCAAACAGGTCGTCATCGTTGTATAACGACTCAGCCAAGGTTTTAGGTATCCGGTTTTCCATAAGGTCGCCGAGTTCATAAAATACTTGCTTTTGCAGGGATGAATCTAAAGCGCCGAGCGTGAAAATTTCCTCAAATTGATCGAGCACGAATATGGGATACCAACGGTTTCCCTCCAAATCCCGCAGTTCAATATCCTTTAGATGCAGTTGCAGCCAAAGGGAGCCCTCAAGTTGAAATTTCAAGTTTTCTTCATTGTCTAAAACTGCTTGGGATTTATTGTTCGTAAGCTGCAATCGACCCTGTATTTCTTCCTGTAAACGCTTGGCAATTTGTTCTGAAGCGCTAGCGGAGTTTTTTTCGTGCGAGAGGCGCACATAAACGGGCAAGAATCTTTCTGATCGAAGACGAGGAAACAGGCCTGCTTGAAGAAGTGAGGATTTACCTATCCCCGATTTGCTGAACAATACCGAAACCGGGGCGGCCAGGACGCAACGCAGCAAAGCTTCCGTATCATCGTCTCGACCATTGAAAAAATCCGAGGCTTGTTCAGGAAAAGCTTCTAACCAGGGCCAAGGGTGCTCCTGGTCGATAACCAGCAAGTCAGCCATGTGAATCCTCCAAGAAACGGCGGCAGCGTTCGCTCAATGCATCGCGATCTTCCGGTCGCAGTTCTCCGTTAGGGGCATGAATAAGGTGCTTGTCGAAAAATACGGCGGTATCCCCATCGGAAATACGACGATAGCGGCTTTTTGAGGGAGGCTCCTTGTCGATGCACACGGGCAGCAAATAGGCATCCTTAATGCGTCTTGCGCGCTCTAACGCCGTTTTCCATTCATCCCAAAACACGCCCTCACGACGGGAGTCGGCTTGTTGAGACAGGATGGGTATGAAAAAATCGCTCTTGATGATGGCTTCATCGATACGGTCAGACCAATCATCGCCCCCAATCAACTTCTTTTTATCCAGCCATACATCCCTAAAACCGAGATTAAGCAAAATGTCCGCAATTTGGCGAGCCGGTTCCGCATTTTCACTTGCATAGCTGACGAATGCAGTAGGGGCGAGTTGATTGTTGGACTGCAGTTTTTGCGGTTGGGGCAACGGGGCACGATTAAATCGGTTTGCCAATTTCAAAATTAGCGCTTCAGGCTGCCCTTCGAAGCCAAGGGTATTTGGGCTATATTGGGTCAGGAAGGAGCTCAATCCGGCATCGCTCACGGAAGGGCAAAGAAACTCCTGGGTATCTTTTGCATAAAAGCGGTTATCGTTAACCAGCCTTAGCATGGTGCGACCCAACCAGTCCGGAAAATTACAACCGATAAATAAAAGGTCGCGACGGCGTAGTTCGGACAAAATGTTCCCAAAGCGGCGTGCCGAATCTGAATGAAGTCGATAAAGATATTCTACCGCATCTTCTTCATGCATGGCGAATCCACTACCGACATTGGTACAGGCCCCTAATATCTGAAATATTCCGCGTTCGCCTTGGCGTAGGATTGATAAATCAGCAACTGACTCAGACGCATCGCGGGGTGAAAAGGCACTGATGCAAACTTCCGTAGCGCCTTCCGATGTTGTCATCGCCCGCTGCAGTAAATTGTCAGGAGTCAGGCTGACGAATAAGCTAAACGTAGGGATTCCAGCCAGCAATCGCAGGCTTTCAGCTGGCCTGGACGCTTCGCTGTAGTAGGTGATGAGGCGGGAAACTTCACGCCGGACACGTTGCTCGATGCCTGGGCCGCTTTTGTTCGTTAATATGGCGGTAACGGCCTTATGAAGTGACCAAGTATGGTCGAGAAGTTCAGGTTGGTGGTCGAGTTGAAAAGCCTTAAGCAGATCCAATGTAACCAGTCGATAAAATGATTCCGTGCTAATGTCCCCATTTTTGTCTTTTATTTCGACCATTAATGCATCTGGGCCAACGACTGGAATAACATTTCCTGCTTCAATCGATTGTTCTAAGGAAAACCAATTTGCGTCACTCAAACCGTTCAATTCTGAAATCTCCACACGTTAGCCATATAACCCTATCGCCTTGATCAAGTTAATTTATGTGACATTTGTCCAGTAAGCGTATTTACACGAAAACTGAGCCTAAGAATTTAACATCACCCTTGTTTCGTCGAATCCAGCGAAAGCATGTGCCCGCTATGTTTTTTAACCTCATCGACAATATGCTGTATGCCGCTAGCGCCGTAATCTCTATCGCCATTCCAAAGAAACAAGCTGAATCTCCAGCCCGTTACCAAGTGTAGTATAGAGCAGCCAGAGATTGCAATGCGAAAGGAGCGTAATCCGCAGGGTCGAGATCATCAGGCAAAGAAGATGTTTTGGGGCATTCGTTCGTTGCGTTAGAAATAACGGATTCCCTAGTTGCCCATATCCGGAGCAACCGAACTTTCGCTAAATGATAGGTCCCCTAAAGAGCGTCGATAATCTTAAGTTTGCACCATGAGCTTGGCTGCTTGGGCAAAAATCAAGTCGTCGGAACAGGTTATTACGCAAACTTTGCCGCTTTCAGCCGGACAAACGCCACAATTTCGTCCATCGAGTTCCGAATGGACAACAGGCATCCAGGCCTAATGAAAAATTCCGAATACGAAGTCATATTTTTCACCTACGAGAAAATCGAGCGGACATGGAATGACGGTGGATTTACGGCCATGGGAACCTGATTAGCAGAGGGGTAACACGTCGCACCTTTGGGTTCTAAATACCCAATGCCGAGCTCTGTCGCTAGTCTTTACACGGCTATTGTCCTTCACAGGGGCTGTTTTTTTCAGGGTATGGCGAACCCTAAATTACTCTAATAGCTTATTTACAAAAACGTAAAAAAAATAATGGACTTCTAGGCTTTGATGGCTATAATCGATTTCGAAGTTTTCTATGAAACATTGATTAATAACTAAATCAGTTTCTTCCTTATGCATACAATCATGTGACTCGTTAAAAGTTGGGGGTAAGCAATCATCCAATCAGAAATTTTGCGTTGCGCTAAACAACGCCTGTTAGAGTACTATTTTATAACTGCACCTTTTTAAAAGCGTTAGATGCCACCGGGTTAACTAAGCTTGGTCGGTAGTTTTTTGTAGCAATAAAAACAACCTGTATCATCAATACCAATTAGGAGAAGCAAAATGGCCGAAGCAGATGGAAAAAAAATATCACAAAACTTTATCGACACCATCTATAAAAAAATAAGTGATCTCTTTGGGGGAGATCAATTATTTTGCATGGAATGGCCTGCGAGGCCTTTGAATCAACGTCAATATACCTATAACACCGAAGAAAATACCAGCATGTTGACCCGGCCAATGGTCATTGAGGAGAGCGAGTTCCGGCTTAGCGACGAGCTTTTCAATGTTGCCCCGATTACCGGTGGCCCCAATGGCCAAAAGTTGTCCATTGTCTACAATACACTGATCAATAACTTTGTCCCTGATCTTAGGCATTTGGGACCTTACATTCGGGATCGGGCAGCGTTGATGGGGTTCTTGCTTGCCGAAAGCACTGAAGTGGATGAAAAAGGAAAACCGAAAACACGCATACAAGTCTGCAAGGAGCTATATAACACATACCTGACTGCAAAAAACCTATGGCTGGAGGATAAGGACAAAAAATACAAAGAAATTGACGACCCAAAGAAACTCGACGATTTCGCAAAATGGGTGAGCCGAGAAGGGTTGGTGCGTGACGAAATGCTTAACAACCTGTTCAATGATGCGGTCGTGCGTGGCATGTTGCACGAAGTCCTGACCACTCTGGGTTATCTCAACGTGTCGACCACAGCCGAAGAGCTCGAACGGACCAAGCAGCGGATGCGGGCTTCCCAACGCCAATCGGTCGATGCTTCTATGTTGATTTATCCGGTAAATTTCCAGCCGAGCAACTGGTACAAGGCATTGAAGCCGAACTTGTCGCCCAAGGATCTGTTGATGTCCAGGGAAGTCCTGATGGGAACCTTCAAAACCAAGCAAGATCAGTTGCGTAAACTTCAAGGTGATTTGGCTCAAGTCGATATCGCCAATATATCCCCGGAAGAGCTAGCACAACGGGAAAAACAACTCGATGCCGGCAAAAAACAACTGCAGGAGGCTGAAAACAAGTTAATTGAGGAACATGGAAATGGCGCCCTGATGGCCTTTAAGGTTGCCTTGGATGCTTACACCGGAGGTATAATGTCCAAGATCAACACGATGACCGAGAAAGATTTTGACGCCAAGCAGCTTGATTTGCTAGGCCTGCCGAAAGAAGTCGCCGCCCAAATGTTGTCGACTTACAAGGCCAATAGCCAACATCTTGATGCCGCAGAACAGCTCGCCAGGCTGAGGACGCGCGTCGAAGAGGCCAAGGTCAGGGACTTCCGGGCCGAGAAGCTACGGATCCAGGACCGCATCAATCAGCTCAATGCCGATTTACAGTTCTTGCAGCCCCTGTTAGGCGGTGTCGAGAATATGGTGATGACCGCCCAAAGCAAAATGACGGATGCACAGAAAACAGAGAAGGATTCAAAAGAAAAGGCAGTAAAAGATGCCCAAGCCGACCTTGATACGGCAAATAAGGAATTGGTGAAAGCTAATAGTGATTTAAAAAAAGCTCCTGACGACACCAACCTCAAAACCGTTCAAACCCAAAAGGATGGGAACGCCAAAGCTAAACAAACCGCCCTAAACAACGCACAAAAAGCTCTGGATGACTATGTCGCAACGCTACCAAACTTGTTCGAGGGGGACGGCAAGACCGTCAAGGATTCAGGGCCAGGTGCGCCTTCTCTTTTTTCTCCCAACATTGACGATGTCGAAGGTGAAAACATGTTCATGGATGTCGTGATCACAAGCGAACAAGCAGAAGATACGGCGAGAAAAATTGAAGAGAGTGCATCCCAGAACAGCAGCGTGAAAGTCAGCGGCTGGTTTTTCTCCGCAGGTTCGCAGTCGAGCACCGCTTCAGCGAGTTTTGAAAACGAATCGAACACATTTAAGGGTAAGGTTGAGCTCGGCTTTCGCGTGGCTAAGGTAACCTTTGACCGAGGGGGCTGGTTTAACCCCCAAATCTTTAAGATGTCCCAGGCATTTTTCCGGCTTGCAGATATCAGGGCCGGTGCAGGCGCGACCAAAGACTTGTTAACGAAAGCCCTTAATAGTGCTAATCCTGCCCAGGAAATGGAAAAATTATTGAAGTACCCCAATGACAATAGCGATATGGTGCCTTATCAACTTCCTGCCTTTCCTGTTGCTATGGTGATCGCCAAGGACATCACAATAAAGATTGAAGTCGATGAGACTAAGAAAGAATTTCAGAAAGATTCTCTCGAAAAAGCATCTACATCGGGCGGCGGTTTTCTCGGCTTTTCGGTTTCAAATGCCAGCGCAAGCAGCAATCTGGCAGAAACTTCCTTTTACGGGGCGACATCGAACCATCTTTACATGCGCATTCCAGGGCCGCAAATCTTGGGTTGGTTTCTTGAGCTTGTCGAGAAGGATCGCTCCAAACCGTATGAAGCGTTGTTCGATCTCAAAGGCGAGGGTGAGGCCGCCAAGATCTTGCAATCATACGATAAGGCAGTTCATGCAATGTCGAAACCCGAAACTTTGCCAAAACCTAATATTGTTGAGCCGGCGCTCTCTGTCAAGCCACCGGAAGCTTCTGACACTCCAAAAGTATAGGCGTAGCCAAATCGAAAAGAGAAATAGGTGGTCGTAAGTCAGCAATGAAATGGTCAATACATCGGCCATTTCATTGCTTGATGTCAGACTGGTTAGGCTTGCTTTAATGAGTCCAGGTTTTCTCGCTTGTTTTGCCACGTAAAATTCTAAAAAATCCCAACGAAACCTTTTAAAACATTGCTGATGGCGATGATTGGAAAACCGTACCTATGTTTAAATCACGATAACAGCGCGTCTTTAACAATTATTTTCGCACCGAAACCCACTTTACTAAATCATCTTTGTAAGAAATCCTAGGGTTGTTTGCAAAGAGGTTGGTTAAAATATTGATAGAGCATTTCATATGGGGTTGAGTTATTCAAAGCCTTATGGGGTTTAACAGTATTGTAAAAGTTAATAAAGCGTCCTAATTGAATGTGCCTGTCTTGATTGATCCCATTATTTTAATAAAACTCATCCATACTCCAAGGTCGCACGGCTCTTTTGCGATTGTTAAATGCTGACGAAAAGGAAAAAGATATGGTAATTCCATGACTGAGTAATAAACGTTCCTTTAACTCCTCTTTTTTCCAGGATTTTTTCTATGATTCAATATACACTGCGTAGCTGAAATGAAATTGAAGTAAACATACATTACTTTGATAGTTAGCGCTTTTAATACACCTCAAAAGGTATTTTTACTGACAATTTTAAGAAGCTTGAAAAAACTGAAATTCATAATCCACACTAGAAAAATTGATTTAATTTTATCAAATACGGAGAAATGAGAACATTATGACCAATGAGGCCGAAACGACAGACACGATTTTGTCAGGTAGAAAAATACCGAAATTACAAAAAATAAAAGCCGAGGTTAATGAGCTTAAAGGCGAATTGAATTTTGGAAAAGCCCGTAAATTGCTGGAAAAAGTGCGTGATGATTATTCTCAAGATATTTGGATAGTCCAACAATTGGCGTTGTGTACTTATAAAGATGAAGCGCTTTATCCGAAACATCGTTATGAAACGGCACTCGCGTTGCTTGAATCGATCAATTTGCGAAAGGCGGACAACAAGGATGCCGAAACGCTGGCGTTAGGAGGCGCGATTTATAAAAGGCTGTGGGAATTTAATGGACAATTGAGCAATCTTTTTGAAAGCCTGGCCTTTTACCGGGCAGCTTGGGAACGAAATCAACAGCAGGATATGGGTTATGGAGGCTTAAGTGCAGCCTACTTAATGGACTTATTGGCGGCGCGTGCTGAAAGGTTAGATAGGAAAAGTGGCTTAAAGCCCAAAGAGGCGCCCGAATTACGAAAGGAAGCTAAAGAAATACGTCTAAATATCCACGATTTTTTATTAAGTCAGCAGAATAATCCTGATCTTGCGAAGCAGTACTGGTTTTTGGTCACTATTGGCGAGGCTTGCTATGGGTTGGGAAAGTACTCCGAAGCCGCAACATGGCTCGACAAGGCACGACAAGTTGAAGCTAAAGAATGGGAGCTTCAAACTACTTTCCGACAATGGGTCGGGATAGCACGACAGCAAGGTATTGAAGCGCCCACGGAAAGTCAAAATCCGGACCAGTGGCATGAGGCATGGAAAGCGTTGCAACATTTATTGGGGGATAACACTGCCGAAGCGTTAGGTTGCTATCGCGGTAAAGTGGGGCTCGCTTTATCTGGCGGTGGTTTCCGGGCATCTTTTTTCCACTTGGGCGTAATGGCACGACTCGCAGAAGTGGACGCTTTGCGTAGTGTAGAGGTAATATCGACAGTTTCGGGCGGCAGCATTTTGGGTGCCCAGTATTATTTGGAAGCCCAAAATTTGCTCCAGGATTCAACCAAAAATTTAAGTAAAGACGATTACCTGGACTTAATTCAAAAGCTGCAAAACGATTTTTTGCAAGGTGTGCAAGCTAATATTCGGATGCGTGCGTTCAACAATTTTTTTGACAACATCAGGATGTTATTTTCCAGTAGCTATACACGCAGCCATAAGTTGGGTGAGTTGTACGAAGAGGAATTATACTCAAGGGTTGCCGACAACAAAGGCCACCAACCTCGTCACATGCCTGAGTTGTTAGTGAGGCCGGCGCATGGCAAATTTCAGGGGACAGACTTTAAGCCTAGTTTCCACAATTGGCGTCGTCGTAGCAAAGTTCCAGTGCTGTTATTGAATACCAGCTCGCTGAATTCCGGCCATAACTGGTGCTTTACAGCCAGTTGGATGGGCGAGCCTCCTGGCCTGATTGATATTGATAGCAATCAACGTTATCGACGCCTTTATTATGCCCAGGCACCCGACCATCTTAAAAAATATCGAGTGGGTTATGCGGCGGCGGCTTCTTCTTGTGTACCCGGTTTGTTTGAACCTCTTGTTATAGACCAGCTTTATGAAAGCCGTTCCGTCAAATTGGTCGACGGTGGTGTTCACGATAATCAGGGGGTGCAAGGCCTATTGAATGAAGCTTGTACCCTGGTATTATGCAGCGATGCCAGCGGTCAAATGGGTGATGAGAAAAACCCGGCGGATGATCCGGGCGGCGTGTTGCTGCGGACAGTTTCAGTGTTGCAAGATAGGGTCCGCGAAGCGGAATATTTGGATTTGCGTAATCGCCTCGATAGCTTCGCGCTGGAAGGTGTTTTTTTTATTCATATGCAAAAAGATTTGGTCGGCAGGTCGTTGGATTGGATCGATTGCCAAGACCTAAAACCAGCCATTGCCGACACTGAGCTGACGTCCTACGGCATTGCAAAGGATTTACAAGCAAAAATTGCCTCACTTCGCACTGATCTCGATTCTTTTACAGAGGTGGAGGCTTACGCTCTGATGGCAAGCGGTTATATGATGACCGAGCAGCAATTGAAAGTTTTGGATAGGCAACATAAAAAAGACGGTAAATCCGACAACTGGGGCGGCTTTGAAATCAATGCCCTACAACAGCGAAGCTGGGAGTTTCTAAAATTGAAGGATTTGTTGGCCGAAAAGCCAGGCGATCAAGCGTCAGACAAGCGCAAAGACTTAGCTCTACAATTGCAGGTCGGCAGCAACTTATTCTTCAAGGCCTGGTATTTGGCTCCATGGCTCAAATATACGGGGTATGCGGTAGCTGGATTGATATTGTTGGTGCTGTCCAAACTAATTATGTTGCAATGGCAAAATACTTTTATCTCAATCTCGGTAGGCGGTGCGGTGTTTGTATTGCTGGGCGTAATTGCGGGGCTTTTTTTACCGGCTTTGAAATGGCTAAATCCGAAAAAGGAAACGCGCAGTTTGGCGATTAAATTTTCGATTGCCTTGACTGGTTTCTGCTTGGCCAAACTGCATCTCTATGTTTTCGATCCGTTGTTCTTGGCACGGGGCAAATTGGCTCGTTTGCTTAATTTGGGAAGCCAATAGGACACTTCTGTTGGCATTCTTTAATGCAATGGATTATGAGGTTATGGGTAGGGACTGTGTCTTGGGTTATTTAGGAAGTTTTTAATGAATGGTTGGCTGAATGAGGTTTGTTGGTTGGCTTGTATAAAATTCAGGCGCTAATTTGGATTAGAGAAATGCCCAAACAATTCGTTATATCATTAATTAAATATCGATTGGCAGATTGGGGGAAGTTGAGCCTGTACTTCTTTATGGCGGTATCGAATACCGTATGCCGGGCTGATGCACCGGATATTGTGACAACAAATAACCCAGTTTTTAAGCAACAACTGAAACCTAGCACTCGAGACGAGTGGAAAAAATTACTCGGTTGGAATGACGATTGTGAGCAATCTTTCCAAAGTACCCAAGCTGGCGCTTATTCGGGTATTGAGACCTATCCGATCGGCAATGCTGACGAGTTGGTGATTGTGATGTGTGCTGTAGGCGGCTATCAACCGTCTTTTTTGCTATTTCGCCAGAAAGGGCAAATTCCTAGGGCAATCGCTTTAGTCGCTTATGGAACATCAAACGGCAAAACTCTGCATCGGACGCAAGAGGTTGAGCTTTGGGGCGAGCCTGTTTTCCTTGAGAAAACCAGTGAGTTGGTGATTTTGAATGTTGCACGTCAAACAAAAGATTGCGGCACTTGGGCTAAATATGGCTTTAAAACCGATTCAGTTAAATTACAAGAGTTATTTTTTAAGTTGCCATGTCCCAAAAAAGTGTCAGAAAAAGATGTCCCAGATTCCAGTAGCACCCCCCCTAAAGGTTGGAAGCGGCTGCGACTTTTCAAAAACTGAATACTAATCTAAACTCTAAGTTTTATAGAAAGTTATTGTTTCCGAGCAATATGTCTAGCGAAGGGATAAGGCAATTAAATATAGAAACATATATTCAGCAACAAGGAGAATTCCATGATCATAAACCATACGGCATTTTTTAACGGATATCGCAGCGCCTTCGGGAATATAAAACAAGATATGGTCACCGGGATTGAGTTGCTCGGTAGACAAATGGAAGCAGACCCGGAAATAACCGATTTGCGTTGGGCAGCGTATATGTTAGCAACTGTAAAGCATGAATGCGCCAATACCTGGCAGCCGATTACCGAACGCGGGAATAAAGCTTATTGCAGTAAATATGAGGCTGGAACGGCAATTGGTAAACGGTTAGGGAATACGGTAATGGGTGATGGATGGAAATACCGAGGCCGCGGTTACGTGCAAATTACTGGCCGCGCCAATTATGACAAGTTGAGCAAGGCCCTGCAATTGCCAGCAGACCAAAATTTGGTTGACTATCCCGATAACGCATTGATTCCTGCTGTTGCCTACGGCATCATGTCTTACGGAATGCGCAACGGAACGTTTACGGGTAAAAAACTACATGATTATATTTCAGGCACTACGTGTGATTATAAAAACGCGCGCAGGATCATTAACGGACTTGACCAATGTGACCTTATTAAAGGTTATGCCGAAAAATTTGAAAGCATTTTGAAAGCAAGTATTTCTTAGGGAAGGGTTGCACGTGCAAACATTAAAATCTCTTACAGAATAAAAGTTTCAGAGTAATTCGCTTAGCAACCAATCATTTTATTGTGCCGTTCGTTGCCCGATGTTACGAGACAAATTTATTAATTGACAAGCTCTAACATGCCCGATGCTATACTTCAATAAAAATGCCGCAATTCATAATCATTTGAAAAGAGGGACTAAAAATGTCAAATGAATCCATTTTAACGTACGATAAACCCGATTGGATTGTGCCTATCGAGAGCCGTATGGGGAGGGCTGACTACTTCTTCCAGACTGTCCTGAAGAACCAGAATGAGTGGTATTCGACAAAGGCGGGTAAGCAAAAGAAATGGCATTTGTTCCTTGCTATTTCCATCATTGTTCTTGGTGCTACCATTTCATGCTTGCAAGTGGTCGAGGCAGCTGCTTGGGTCAGGTATATTACCGCTGCTTTAGGCGCTTCTGTTTCGGTGTTGCGCGCGCTTGATACGTTGTTACAGCCCGGTGAAACTTGGCAAGGCTATCGAAAAGCCTCCGAAAACATGCAGCGCGAGTATCGGCTGTTTATCAATAATGCTGATATCTACGCAAACGCACCCGATGAAGATGTTGCCTACCGTCAGTTGGTGGAACGAGTGGAAACCATCCTTGCCGAAGAGCAGCAATTATTTTGGCAGTTTCAAACCAAAACCCAAGAACCGCAATCATTAGCCCAAAACAGCCCAGTGGAAAGCGATGACGTTGCTGAATTGCCAAGCAATCGTAGCTAAAAATTGATCTTGTCCGGATTTCACAAACACCCAGTTGAGCGATTTTTTAGATTCAGAAGCCCCGTTGTCCTATCTGACGGCGTTTTGCCCTGCCCAGGCATACAGAGCTGCCCCTGCTGCCTGTTTAATGAATGAACCGGAAGATATTCGCAGTCCACTCAATAGGCAAATCCAAAGAAGAGGCGGAAGCAGAACCACGCCCTTTCTATTTTTCCATCGATATCACATACGGACTTACGGTGGCATGGATACGTAGCTCCAACGGAACAGTAATTATTAAGCTTGGCAAAAAGCGAAAGGCGATTTTTTTGATATGGTAAAAGGGGCCCAACAATTAAAGACACAAAGGGAGGATGCCTTGGAGCCCTCGCAGCCTCGGCAGGTCTTGCTGTTCTCCGGTCACATGGTGGATGCGCCCGATCGCCCCATACCACGATTCCCCTTGGAAAAAGTTCCCATTGCGGAAGTTGAAATCGCCAAGGTTTTGGATCAACTCAGTACCGGCCATGAAGACTTAGCGCTGACCCAAGGCGCTAGCGGCGGCGACCTCATTTTTGCCGAAGCTTGCCAGATGCGTGGTGTCAAACTGCAGCTGTTGCAACCTTTTCCTGAACCGGAATTTATCGAACGTTCCATAGCGTCTGCTGAAGGCGACTGGTACAGCCGCTACCTTGCGGTCAAAGCCAAATTGACCCAACCCGTCTTATGTATGCCAAATGAACTGAATACTGTCATTACCGATCCATTCGAACGCTGTAACCTTTGGCTACTCCAGACCGCGCTGGCCTATGGATCGGAAAAATTGCGTTTTATCTGCCTATGGAATGGTGGCGGCAGCGACGGCCCAGGCGGTACCGCACACTTGGCGGCTGAAGTTAAGAAAAGCACCGGACAAGTCATTTGGCTGGATACGAGAAGGTTATGGTAAGTGCCGATATAGCTAAATCAAGTCACCATCTACCGATAAAACACATAACCTCAATTGTCCATACATTTTCGGCTACGATTTTTTTTATTTCGTTCAAGGCCGGATCACTTCCCAAAGGGGCACAGGGCTACGTTTCAGATTTGGCTCGCGCTTGTCTGGACAGGATTTCGAGATTTTCTTTAGCGAAGAAGAATGGGCTTCAGGTCGAGGTTAGGGTACATATTTTGCTATCCTTGGCTTTCGGGTTACGGCGACCTCCACGGGCAGTGAGGTGAGGTAGAGGGCAAGGGATCCTAGCCGCCAATCCCTGCCGGAATGACGTAGTTTATGGCTTAACCATTTTTTAAAATCAATTACTTGTTGTTACCATCTCAGTATATGTTTTCAATCCCCCATAACAGGAGCATCGCATGAACCAATACCTTGAAAACCGTATGAAAGCCCCCGGCCCCAAGAAAATCCTCGCTTGCGACGGCGGTGGTATCCTGGGTTTGATGAGCGTGGAAATCCTGGCGAAAATCGAAACCGATTTGCGCGCTAAATTGGGCAAAGACCAGAACTTCGTACTCGCCGATTATTTCGATTTCGTTTGTGGCACCAGCACCGGTGCAATTATTGCCACTTGTATTGCCAGCGGCATGTCGATGGCTAAGGTCCGGCAATTCTATGTCAACAGTGGCAAACAGATGTTTGACAAGGCTTCGTTATTGAATCGGTTGAAATTCAACTATAACGACGAACCCTTGGCCAAGCAACTGCGTGCAGCTTTTAATGAGCAACTTAACGAAACCGATGCTAAGTTAGGTAGTGAGCACTTAAAAACCTTGTTGATGATGGTGATGCGTAACCACAACACCGATTCGCCTTGGCCGGTTTCCAACAACCCTTATGCCAAATACAATGACCGTCAACGTAAAGATTGCAATCTCAACTTGCCGTTATGGCGATTAGTGCGTGCCAGCACTGCCGCACCGACCTATTTCCCACCGGAAATCATCACTTTCGCCGAAGGTACACCCGAAGAGTACAACTTCATTTTCGTCGACGGCGGCGTGACTACCTATAACAATCCCGCCTATCTCGCTTTCCAGATGGCAACGACTAAACCGTATGCCGTTAATTGGCCAACGGGTAGCGATAACTTGTTGATTGTTTCGATAGGTACTGGAAATGCCTCCAAAGCGAGTCCTAACCTCGGATTGGATGATATGAATTTAATCCACTTTGCCCAGAACATTCCTTCCGCCCTCATGAACGCCGCCACCGCCGGTTGGGACATGACTTGCCGAGTATTAGGCGAATGCCGCCATGGCGGCGTTATAGACCATGAGTTTGGCGATATGGTCATGCCATCCCAAAGCGATCATAATTTTACCGGACCTAAACTCTTTACTTATATGCGTTACGATCCCGATGTTACTCTTGAAGGCTTAAAGGCTATCGGCATATCAGATATCGACCCGGCCAAAATGCAGCAAATGGATTCCGTTGAGAATATCTCACAAATTCAACGGGTAGGTATCGAATACGCCAAACACCATATCAATACAACTCATTTTCAAGGGTTTATCTAATCAAACGGAGAAAATACTATGGAAAACAAGAAACCAAGTTGTTTTGTCGTGCAAGGCTTTGGCACGAAAAGGGATTATATCGAAGGTCGAGAGCTCGACCTGAATGCTTCTTATAAAGTTATAAAACGGGCTGTTGAAGCGGCGGGTGTTGAATGTGTGCGGGCCGATGAAATTATCCATTCCGGAATCATCGATGTGCCTATGTATGAGCGTTTGTTGAATGCTGACTTGGTCATTGCCGACTTATCGACATACAACGTGAATGCCGCTTTCGAATTGGGTGTACGCTATGCCTTAAAGCCTTACACAACTATCGTCATAGCAGATGATAAGTTCAAGTCCCCTTTTGATGTAAATCATGTAGTTATCCGCCAATATAAGCACTTAGGCGAAGATATCGGCAGCAGCGAAGCGGAACGCTTTACAGAAGTGTTGAAAACGGCAATTCAGGCTATATTGAATGCTAAAGACAAGGATAATGACAGCCCTGTGTATATCTATTTACCTCAATTACGACCGCCTCAGGTCAATCATGTGGTATCAAACTCTTCTCAGCAGCCAACAATATCCGTCGCCCCTACTTCAGCCGAAGTGACAAAAACTACCGGTGAAAATAATCCAAGCGCAAAGGTCTTGCTGGATGTTGCCATTGATAAAATCAATGCCGGTGATTTTTTGACGGCACGGCCGCTCCTTGAAGAGGTCAGGAAACTTCACCCAAATGATTCTTTTGTCTTACAGAAATTGGCATTGGCAACTTACAAAAGCGAGCAACCTTCAGTGCTTGAAGCTTTGAAAAGCGCCCATGAGATACTGCAAGAACTGGCGCCGAAAACTTCCAATAACCCAGAAACATTAGGACTGTGGGGGGCGGTGCATAAACGCTTGTGGGAAGAAACGGGCAAACCGGAATATCTGGACGAAAGTATCAAAGCTTACGAGCGGGGGTTTTACATAAAACAGGATCACTATAATGGCATTAATTTGTCTTATCTGCTGAATGTACGCGCCGTGGAAAAACTAAAAAACGGCAATAAAGACGAGGCGACTGCAGATGCCATTATCGCAAAAAGAGTGTACCAGGACGTCATTCGTTATACCGCGCCGTTACTCGATGGCATGGAAGCCGAAGAGGAAACAATGCCGCCCGATGAAAAAAAGAAAAAAGACATGGAAAAAAAACGCTACTGGTTAATTGCCACCCTGTGGGAAGCGGCTATCGGGGCGGGCGACGAAGAGGCCGCCTCAAAATGGGAACGGGAGGCCAAAGCGATGCACGTTGCCCATTGGATGCAAGACACCCGAGAGAGCCAAGGGGCAAAACTGCGGGCCTCGCTGGCAATATATGCAGAGCTAGTCAATGGCAAGTAAGCTCGGCGTGACAAAAATATAATAAATTGCAGGCATCGAGAAGCCTGTTAGTAATGAAGTTCACAAATTAAAATAGTTGGGATTGTTTTCTTTGGTTGCATGGAACCAGTGCCCTGAGTATTATCCAATTCGGGTGTTGATGTCGACTTTTCCAACAGCTCCTCAAAATTAAGTTTAGTGATTGCCTGAATTTTTTATTTGCCTTAATCCTCAATAAAATGCCATGAAAGTCGAACATGAATTTATCTGCGATCTTGCTGAGAAAATCTCAATGCCGGACGTTTATCTGGAAATTAGGAGTTTGATGGAAAATCCAGGCGCTAAAATTGGTGATTATGTCGATCTTGTGCAGGCAGACTCCATCTTGGCGATCCGTATAATACGGATCGCGAACAGTAAATTTTTCGGTTTTAATAGAAAAGCCGACGATTTGTATGATGCGATAAGTTTAATCGGAGTAATTCAGCTTCATGACCTGATACTGTGCAGCTTGTGCATGCGAACTTTTTACAATATCCCCGAACAAGTGTTGAATTATAAAAGTTTTTGGCTTCATGGCGTTAAGTGTGGCATTGTCTCACGCAGCATTGCCACAATTTGTCGACTACCTGCGTGCAATCGATATTTCGCATTGGGGCTTTTGCTGGAAATCGGTCATGCAGCCATGTTTGTTAAAACACCTGAATTAGCACTAACAGCCTTGTTGGAGAGTCAGGAGCAGAAGCGCCCGATTGACAAAGTGGAGCGTGAATATTTTGGCTTTGATTACTGTCAACTAGGCTCAGCATTGTTG
This sequence comes from Methyloglobulus morosus KoM1, assembly GCF_000496735.2. Lineage (GTDB taxonomy): Bacteria > Pseudomonadota > Gammaproteobacteria > Methylococcales > Methylomonadaceae > Methyloglobulus > Methyloglobulus morosus. Next base: position 11,444 of record NZ_AYLO01000049.1, on the reverse strand, counting down.
CATCAATGGCATTTACCTGAAGTTTATACGCATTCAATAGAACACCATTTGTATCCTGAACAAGCCAAAAAGCTTTTTCAAGGCGGTACAATTATTTTAAATCTAGTTCATCAATTTTGTGAAGACCCTGATTATTTCAATAGGCATGCGAGTCATATGCTGGTTAGCCATCAACAACGCGCGGCTATCCCTGACAACTTTGAAAAAGTGATTGTTGCGGAAGTCGCCAATAACGTTGACCACGTTTTTGAAATGCTGTGTCCACCCAACTTTTATAGCATGTCGCCTATGGATAGCATGGAAGCATAGGCCATGGAATGCAATTTTGCCCAATTGTGGCTGAATATTCTTCAAAAAACCTTGCCTGAAACACATTCTGCGATTTTTGTGACGCAGAATAGTAACAATCAAACCATCCAGCCTATTGCAAAATGGCCTGAAAATCTGACTGAGTTTGATGACTTTGCCCAAATCATTAAATATGCGCTGGTTAAAAATGAACCAGTTAGCGTCCTTAACGTACAACAGGTTGATAAAAACCAATACGATTATTTCGCATTGCCTGTGCTTATCGAAGCAGTATTCTCGGGAATTATCATACTTAAAATCAAACATTCCCCGACAGGACTGCAAGAAGAAGCTATTTTCAAAACCTTACAGCAAGGTACGCAATGGCTAGCCCTGGCAAATCCCAGTCAGTATCAACAGAAAGGCTTTTATGCGTCAGTCATTAATTTACTGACAACCTGCTTTGAGCAAAAAAGTTACCGTGAAATGCTGATAGCACTGGTATCGGAAATGACACAGTCACTGCATTGTGAACGGGTGGCACTGGGTGAATATGAAAACAGGCATTGTAAGGTTGTCGCTATATCGAACAGTGCACAGTTCGATGTGCGCTCTAATTTCATGCAGAAAACAGCCGACGTGATGGATGAGGCCATTGAACAAGATAATCTTATTGTATTCCCCAATACGCAGACTGTTGCCATTACAAGAGCCCATCAGGAACTTGCCCGCAAGTTTGGTTCTGGCTCCCTACTAACGATACCCATGATAAATAAAAGTGACATCTTTGGTGCACTGATGTTATCGCGCAATGAAGATCAACCATTTGATTTAGGAGAAATAAACTTACTTAAACAAACAATATTATTGATCACCCCTTTTTTATACCTAAAAAAACAGGATGAACTGGCGCTCACAACAAAAATCTTTAAAACGCTCCATAGACGACTGATAGGATTATTGGGCTTTAAGCACCTAAAAACAAAATTGGCGGCCCTGTGCCTGACAACTTTATTGTTGGCAATGGGGCTGTTAAAAGGTAATTTCCAGGTGACTGCCGACGCTGTTTTGGAAGGTAGAATGCAACGTGTAATCCCAGCACCGATAGATGGCTTCCTGATATCCGCCTCGGTGAGGGCAGGCGACACCGTCCGTAAAGGCGATTTAATGGCAAGCCTTGATGATGCCGAATTGCAGTTGGAACTGGGTAAGCTTAATGGGCAACTTCAAAAGTTCCGTCGTGAATACCGTGAAGCCCTTTCGACAAGCGACCTTGTCAAGGTTCGAGTCATCAGCGCAGAAATTGACCAAGCGGCCGCTGAAATGGAGTTGACTCAACAACAATTACAGAAAATATCGCTGACAGCACCCTTTGACAGTGTCGTTATTGAGGGCGACCTAAGCCAAATGCTGGGCTCTCCGGTTGAACGTGGTGATACGCTGTTCAAAATCGCACCGCTAGAAGGTTATCGCATCATCCTAAAGGTTGACGAACGCTTGATTTCCTTCGTGCAAGTCGGTCAAAAAGGTTTGTTGGCATTATCGAGCATGCCAGAACGTAAATTCATGTTAACGGTACAAAAAATCACGGCGGTAGCTAAAGTCGACAATAAAGAAAATATTTTCAGGGTCGAAGCCAGCCTCGACAACGCCCCTGATTTGCTCAGGCCCGGTATGGAAGGTATCGGTAAAATCAATGTTGGACGCCAGAATTTACTATGGATTTGGACGCACGAGCTGATGGATTGGCTGCGTCTTTGGTTCTGGTCTTGGTCATTTTGACGGGCTGCTAGCGTCATGAGTGAAGATTTATACAGCACCCACTGGTATCGCGTCGCCAATTTAAAACCTAAGCTCCACAGCCATATTGAAATTCACCGCCATGACTATCGGGGACTCATCTGGTATATCATCGAGGATAAAGGCACGGGCCGTAATCACCGATTCAATCCTGCTGCGTATCAGTTCATCGGCCTTCTTGATGGCAAACAAACTGTGCAGGAAATTTCTGACTATCTAAGTAAGCAACTCGGCGATTTTGCGCCTGGGCAAGAGGAGATTATTCAGTTAATGGGGCAGTTGTACAATGCAGACTTAATGCAAACGGATGTCCTAGCTAACATTGAAGAACTTTTTGAACGCCAAGCCGTTACAAAAAATATAAAGCTCAAGCAACAGCTTATTAATCCGATTTCCCAGAAGCTCCCGCTATGGGATCCAGAAGAGTTCCTGGCTAAACATTTGAACAAAGTGAGGTACCTGTTTAGCTACCCTATGGGAATAATCTGGTTACTTGTCGTTATTTTTGCATCGCTTCAGGCTGTGACGAATTGGGGAAAAATAACCAACCATTTAGATGTCAACACAGGATCGCCCTATAATTTTTTGACCTTGTTTTTACTGTACCCGCTGATAAAAATGGTTCATGAGTTAGGTCATGCTTTTGCTACAAAGCTTAATGGCGGAGAAGTCCACGAAATGGGCATTAACTTCATGATGTTTATGCCTGTTCCCTATGTCAATGTATCCAGTTCGAGTAATTTTCGCAATAAATATGACCGTATGCTGGTCAGCGCCGCTGGAATATTGGTCGAGACGTTTTTGGCTGCGCTGGGCTTATTGCTATTTATAAGTGCAGAACCGGGTTTTATTCAAGACATCGGCTTCAATGCGCTGCTCATAGGGGGCGTTTCATCATTTTTTTTTAATGCTAACCCACTTTTAAAATACGACGGGTATTACATCTTGGCTGATGCTTTAGGGATACCCAACCTGTTCCAACGGTCTGCGCAATATTGGCGTTATTTTTTCCAGCGTTACTTATTGGGTTTGGCCAATGCCATCTCCCCTGCTACCGCGTCCGGTGAAACTTTCTGGTTCATAACCTACAGCATTTCCTCGATGCTTTACCGTATGAGTATGCTCTGGTTCGTCTGTGTTTATGTGACAGAAAAATATTTCACAGTGGGGGTATTGTTGGCCGTTTGGTTAGTCGCTATCCAACTCCTTTTGCCGCTTTATAAAGCCTTATTATTTGTTGTCACAAACCCCGTTTTGGACAAAAAAAGGACTAAAGCCGCTTTGACAACAGCCGTGCTGGGTTTAATGGCCGTAGGTTTAGTGGGTTTCATGCCGATGACTTCCTACATAGTGACTGAGGGCGTCGTCTGGTTGCCAGATGAAGCACTGATCAAGGCTGAACATGACGGATTTATAGGATCGTTACAAACGCATTCAACTCAACCAGTCAACAAAGGTGACGTAGTCCTGTTGATGAATGATGACATGCTGGAATCAAAAGCACGGATTGCACGGGCTAAATTGGCGGAATTACGGAGTCAATTCCGAGCGGAAAGAGAGACCGACCTTGTCAAAGCCAATATTCTCAAAGAAGAGCTGCACATTGCCGAATCTCAACTCGACCATATCAATACGAAAATCAAGTCGATGACGATTAAAGCGTCCCAAAGCGGACGTATTCTGATACCTGAAGAGAATGATTTACCTGGGCGCTACATCCATCATGGCGAACTGATTGGCTATATTTTGGACGACAATCCACCGACTATACGTGCCGTAGTCACACAAGATGATATAGGTTTAGTGAGGGAAGGTATCGTCGATATTAAGGTTAGGCTTAGCAACGATCCTAACCATCAATACGACGCCATTGTAATCAGGCAGACTCCGGAAGCGACAAACAGGCTGCCAAACCCTGCACTGGCTACGATTGGAGGTGGAAAAATCCAAATAGACCCAAACAATAACAAAGAATTAGCAACCTTACAGAAAATATTCTGGATCGACCTGAAATTTAATCCAAAAGATAATAACGTCCCGATTGGGACGCGTGCCTATGTAAGGATCAATCATGGTGGAGAAACCTTATCAACGCAATGGTATCGTCGCATCAGGCAGGCGTTCCTGAGGCATTTTAATGTCTGAAAATCTACTTAAGCCAGGGTTCCGGTTAGGGTGTTATCCACAAAAAAAAGAAACCGATTTATCCGAATTTGAGCAGGCCGTCTCTATCCTTTTTGAAAAGCTTTATCAGCCATTCACCCGGCATCGGTTTAATCAAAATCAAATAGTTAGCAGAATCGCAAAATATGAAAAACCATTAACCGAATATTCCGAAGCAGATTTGACGGTACATATATTCGGACTCAAAGAAAAGCTGGTACGCTTTGGATTGACAACCGAACTGATGGCACAGGCTTTTGCGACCATTCGGGAAACTGCAGCCAGGACTTTAGGAAAACGGCATTATGACGTCCAGCTATACGGCGGCTGGATCATGATTAATGGGATGCTGGCAGAAATGGCAACAGGGGAGGGGAAAACCCTGACAACGGCCTTGCCTGCCTGTACTGCGGCGATGGCGGGCATTCCCGTCCATGTGATAACCGCCAATGATTATCTGGCCGCTAGGGATGCGGAAATTATGCAGCCATTGTATCAACGTCTCGGTTTGACAGCGGCTCCTGTCATTGATGGCATGGAGAAGAAACAACGCAGGGTTAACTACCAATGCCACATTGTACATACCACCAACAAGCAAATCGCCTTCGATTATCTTCGGGATAGGATAGAAATGGGCAAAGACATTGGCTTTCTCAAGCTCCAATTCCGACAAATTCAGCATGAATTGGAAAAGGATAGTGGCGACCCACTCCTATTGAAAGGCCTATGTTTCGCATTAATTGATGAAGCCGATAGCGTACTTATTGATGAAGCTAAAACACCGCTGATTATCACGCAATCAAAACCTAACGAATACGGCCCAGAAACGTACAGTGATGCTTTGTATTTGGCAACCACATTAACAATCAACGATGACTATACCGTAGACAGCAAAACTCGAAAAATCGAATTGACTCAGCAAGGCGAGGACAAACTGGCCAACAAGATTTCAGGATTGCCCAAACATTGGCAACACAAACATAAGCGGGAAATGCTGGTTATTCAAGCGTTAACCGCCAATTACTCCTACAAAAAAGACAAACATTATGTAGTTCAAGGGGATAAGATACAGATTGTAGATGAGTTTACGGGACGTATAATGTCCGACCGTTCTTGGGAGCAAGGCTTGCATCAAATGATCGAAGCAAAGGAAGGATGCCGTATTACGGAACAACGGGAAACGATAGCACGGATTAGTTACCAAAATTTCTTCATTCGCTACCTACGCCTCGCGGGTACGTCCGGTACGCTCAAGGAAGTTTCATCAGAAATGCACAGTGTTTATGGGTTGCAAACAATCAAAGTCCAATCGCACACGCCTTCAAAACGGATAATGATGCAGGAACGCATTTACAATACGTTGGAAAATAAAAAGGCGGCATTACTTGCGCGAATTTCAGGGCTTTACCAACAGAACCGGCCTATACTTATTGGCACGACTACCGTTGAAGAATCGAAAGAAGTGGGTGCTTGGCTTAAACAAGCAGGATTCCCGCATCGGGTTTTAAATGCAACTCAGGACAGGTACGAAGCGGAAATTATTGCTAAAGCAGGCCAGCAAAGTGCCATCACTGTTGCAACCAATATGGCTGGACGAGGTACCGATATAGAGTTGGGGCTAGGGGTTGCCAAGTTGGGTGGGTTGCATGTCATCGCCTTAAATAGCAATGAATCCAGACGTATTGACCGCCAACTTTATGGCCGTTGTGCGAGGCAAAGCGACCCCGGTAGCGCAGAAGCTATTCTGTCGCTACAAGATCCGGCACTTCAGCATTTTTATTCTTCCGCTATGCTTAAGGTATTTAGCCTTCTTTGTCGTGGGTCAGACCCTATTCCGGCTTTTTTAGCAAGCGTGATTTTACGGTTGCCACAGCAAACGAAAGAGGGGCGACAACGCAGGATTAGGAAACAGGTTATGAAACTTGATCGTCAGTTGTCGCGTATTTTGGCATTTTCAGGTAAATCTGAATAATCGTTGTGCCAAAGCATGGGCTTCCCCTGTTCGTTATTAACTTATTGAACATTATTGTAAATATTGACCTGATTTATTAATGTGAAGAAATTAAAAGCTTACTATAGACATGCCAGCCCAAGAATTAAAATAATAGATAGGGCGAGGTCCAGTCAGTTAGGGTCTTTTAGAGGGTTTCCTATTTCTCAGTGCGAGCTAAAACACATTTTACCGATCAAAAGTAGCCAGATGCTAAATAAAAAAATTTTTTTTCTAAAACGAGTAGGTTTATTTTTGGCGCTTTTTCTTATGCCGTTAAAGCTATCTTTAGCTGCCCAGTTGGACTGCTTGGTTAAGCCGGAAATGTATGTAGAACTGAGCAGTCCAACAGCCGGTGTTTTAGAAAAATTATTAATCGACAAAGGCGATCACATAACAAAAGGGCAGGCTTTAGCCCAACTTGAATCATCTGTCGAAATGGCTAAGTTTAATCAGGCAAAATTCGAAGCGGCCAATAACAGCGATATCGACAATCGAAAGGCCCAGTTAGCATTTAACTTACGCAATCGCGTCCGTTTTCAGGATCTTTATCAAAAAGGGTCACTTTCCAAAACAGAAAAAGATAAGGCTGAAACCGATGTGACTCTAGCTCAAACAGAGTTGGGAAAAGCAGAAGAGAATAAAAAAGCGGCGGCGTTGGCTTTGGAGTTGGCAAAAGCCCAGCTTGAGCTTAAAACCATTAAAAGCCCAATTGACGGGATTGTCATCGACCGTTATGCCATGGTGGGTGAGTCGGTTTCCGATAGGGCGATAATGAAATTGGCGCAAGTTAACCCGCTTCGGGTAGAACTCGTTGCCCCAACAGAGTATTTCGGTCTAATTCAAGAAGGTATGCAAGTGGAAGTCCGCACAGAACGCCCTGCCAACAGAGTCGTTACAGCAACGGTCACCAAGGTAGACCAACTTATCGACCCAGCTAGCGGGAGCTTTAGTGTGCGTATGTCGTTGCCGAATCCTGATGATAAACTTATTGCCGGTGTCAATTGTCTTGCTGTATTTGATTTTGAAACGCCCCCTTTGTCCAGCACGCCTTCTCCTTCCACAACTGTTGTTGTGAAACAGCCCCTTAAGCAACCGGACAAATAGCCTCCCAAACTCACATTAGCAGCGGCAAAAGTATTATGCTCAGCTTTAGTTGCTATTTTATGTGTGAACCGTTCGTCCGCAGAGATAGGAATTACATTAAGCCGTCCACATGGCGAAAGCAAATTAACATTTCATCTATCGGCCAATAATTAAATATTTTTGCCCAAGCCTTAATATTTGCACAAGTATTGTGCAGTCAATCACAAAATCAAGTCATTATTAATATTACACTTACCTGTGCCTATAGAAACTATGGGGCAGTTGTCAGGTGAGGGTTGTATGAATAAAATGTTGAGAAATAGCCGGTACAGATCAAAACTGATTCTGGAGGAATTGGAAACCCGGCAATTATTTTCTGATGGTGCTGCTGCGGTAGCGCCTCCCCCTCCGGCTAACGATGCAGCAGCCACCGTCATTAATGTTGATGCCAACATTGAGCCGGTAGTTGAAAGCCAAAATACATCCGATGCCCCAGCTGTCGCTAATGCTAATAACGCATCGGATCAGACCAATCCTGATGAAAACCCTTCTCCAGTTACTGCTGTGATTTCTGGTGCTGCAATAAATGAGTCTAATGAAATTTCTGTAGCACAATCGGATGCTAATTTACCGCAATCATTAACAATACCCAACGAAACAACTTCGCCAGAAATCGAAGTTTGCCCTTCGGTGGACTCGTCACTGACCGAAACCAGAAATGAGTTAATTATTGTTGATAGCAGGGTTAATGATTACCAACAGCTTATTGACGATATAGTCTCCCAAGCAGGGGACGGTCGAAATTTTCAAGTGGTATTGCTGGATGGCAACAAAGACGGGATCGCTCAAATTACAGAGACCTTATCCCACTACCAAAACCTAGATGCCGTCCATTTAATATCGCATGGCAGCGACGGCAACATTGACTTAGGTACTGACCAATTAAATTTTCAAACGCTAGTCCAAAATCAAGCGCAGATAAAATCTTGGGGAGATGCCTTTGCCGCAAATGGCGACTTCCTGATTTATGGTTGTAATGTAGCCGAAACCCAATTCGGACAAAGTTTCGTCGATTACCTGTCAGGTTTAACAGGGGCCGATGTGGCCGCGTCTACCGATGCGACCGGTTCTGCATCATTAGGCGCTGATTGGCAATTAGAATACCAATCAGGCATCGTCGAAACACAAAATGCTATTAGCGTAAATACCCAAAACCTGTGGACGGAAGTGCTCGCCGTAACATCCAACGGCACCGTGACTTCCGCTGCAAACAGTAATACAACAAGCTTAACCTGGTCACACACCGTAAATGTCGGCAGTGACCGCGCCTTATTTGTAGAGATAGCCATAGACAATTTAGGCTCTAACGTTAATGGGGTAACCTATGGCGGCGTGGCCTTGACCCAAGTCGGACGTACCGAAGGGAATCATGCTGTTGAAATCTGGGCGTTAGTTAACCCTACGGTTGGTACAGCGAATGTTGTTGTTTCATTATCAGGTAATACTGCAGTAGCAGCGGGCGCATCAACCTTCAATGGTGTTAATCAATCCACGCCCTACGGTACTTATGCCGGTAATAGCGGCACGACGATCCCTCTCATTAATACAACAGGTTCAGTTACCGTAGCCAGTGCAACAGGCGACGTGGTCATCGATGCGCAGTTTTGGACAGATACCTTAGCGGACACAACGGGTTCGGGGCAAACCTCCCAGTGGTCTAGCAGTTCTTTGCTAACATCGGCATTGGGTAGCTCATCAACTGAAGCAGGCGCGGCTTCCGTAACCATGAGTGGCTCTGCCTCAATTTTATCAGTTCTAGGTGCGCAATGGTCAATTGGTGCAGTGTCGATCAAGGCCGCAGCCGTCGTAGCCAACACGGCGCCATTTGCCTATGCAGACAATGTAACGGGTAACGAAGATACAACCATTACTGGCAATGTTCTGAGCAATGACACTGATGCAGAGAATAACACACTGACGGCGATGTTAGTTTCTAGCCCATCAAATTCCTCATCGTTCACGCTGAACTCAGACGGATCTTTTAGCTATACCCCAAGTGCCAATTGGTCTGGAATCGACAGTTTCCAGTATCTTGTTGATGACGGCTCTATTGGACGGACACACTACTGGGGCTTGGAAGGCAATGCCACAGATAGTGTGGGGGCCAGCAATGGAGCGTTGGTCAATGGTCCGACAACAGTCGCTGGACTTTATGGTGATGCTTTACAGTTTGATGGTGTCAATGACTACGTAGCCTTACCGGATGTGACGTACACTAACGAATTTTCTTTGTCATTTAACTTCAAGGTCGATGACAATAGCGGTACAGGACTGCAATACTTTTACAGTCACGGTGCCGCTCCTTCTTTGGGTTTATCCAATACCGTCCAAGTTGCCTTATCAGAGGCGAGTTACTCAGGAGGGGGCGCTTCACCCAATCAATTGGTTACAACGGTATGGGATTCGAATGACACGAGTGGGCAATCTTACATTGATGTCAGCAGCTTGATTGGTGACGGACAATGGCATCAATATGCGTTGACCGTGACCGCTGGTCTCGGCACTCAAGTTTATGTTGACGGTGTGTTGAAAGGGTCGGTAGCCACTGGGGGGGGGACTATTGACCCAACGGGTAGTGCGTATCTTGGCGCACGGTCTGATTTAGACCCAACCCGCTTTCTCAATGCCAATGGTAAAATAGATACTATGGCGCTCTACAATCGGGCGCTTAGTTCTGGGGAAGTTGCAAGCCTTGCTGCAAATGCACCACAGGCAACTGCGACGTTTACCGTGGCTGCCGTAAACGATGCCCCGACCGCAACTAACCTCAGCGCCCCAGGAACCTATACCGAAGATACCGCACTCAACCTGACCGACATGGTCATCAGCGATGTCGACAGCGCCAACGTCACCGTCACTTTGACCTTGTCGAATGTCGCCGCCGGAAGTTTGAACACCGCCACCTCCGGTACTGTGACCTCGACTTACAACGCAGGTACCGGCGTATGGACTGCCAGTGGTGCAATTGCGGATGTCAATACCTTATTGGTCGGCCTGACCTTCACGCCGACAGCAAATTTCAACGGCAACTTTACCATCGCCACCAGTGTCAGCGATGGTGTCGCCGCTGCGGTCACCGGTACGAAAAGCATGACCGGCATCGCCGTCAATGATGCCCCGACAATCACCAGCAATGGCGGCGGATCCACAGCAACTGCAAGTATTGCAGAGAACTCTACTGCGGTGACTACAGTAACCGCTACAGATATTGATGGTGCGACAACATTCACTTACTCAATCTCCGGTGGTGTCGACGCATCAAAATTTGCTATCAACAGCGCTACCGGTGCATTGTCGTTCCTTACTGCTCCAAATTTTGAACTCCCCACTGACACAGGCAGTAATAACGTCTATGACGTGACTGTACAAGTCAGTGACGGATCATTGACAGATACCCAAGATATTTCAGTAACCATCAACAACCTGGACGAAGTCGCCCCGACCGTCACCTCCGGCGCGTTCGCCGCCGCCGTCAACGAGAACAGCGGCGCCGGCCAGGTGGTCTACACCGCCAGCTCCACGGACACCGGCGACATCGCCACCGGCAGCACCAGCTACAGCCTGGGCGGCGCCGACGCCGCGCTGTTCGGCATCGACGCCAACACCGGCGCGGTCACCCTGACCGGCAACCCCAACTTTGAGGCCAAGGCCAGCTACAGCGTCACCGTCACCGCCACCGACGCGGCCGGCAACGCCTCCGCCGCGCAGGCCGTCACCCTGGCCGTCAACAACCTGGACGAAGTATCTACTGGGCAAATTACTATTTCGGGTGTTGTGTCTTTAGGCCAAACTCTTACCGTTAATGATACGCTCCAAGATCCCGATGGTATTAATAATACGACTTATATATGGCTTGCTGATGGTATAGCGGTTGGAGTTGGTAAGACTTACACCCTGGCTGGAAGCGATGCAGGTAAAGAGATTACTGTTATTGCCAACTATACGGATGGAAATGGTGTTATTGAGTTTGTCGCCAGCACAAGCAAGCTTGTAATGAGGGACGTTAATCCATCAATTCTTCCGAATAATGGAACAGATATACCTTCATTAGCAAGCA